>NZ_BQKC01000001.1:1753477-2084454 GCF_022834715.1 Granulimonas faecalis | reverse complement strand
TGGCCCCTGGAGTCCCCGGCACCTCTCCCGGCATATCTCTCGGCACCTGAACGCGGTTGAGGGCGACTTCGGGCGAGGGGCCGTGTCAAAATCCGCCCTCAACCGCGTTCAGGCGTGCGAAATCCGCCCCTGCCCGCATTCAGGTGCCGAGAGGGTCGCCCTCAACCGCGTTCAGGTGCGGAAGGCGTTCCGGAAGGAGGGGGGGCGACGGGAGAAGGGGGCGTCCGGCCGGGGTGTCAGCGCGGGGGTGCCGAGAGGTACGCCGCCCCCGCCTGCGTGGGGACGTAGCGCTGCCCCTGCTTCACGGCAAAGCCCGCCTTGGCGAGCCACGAGAGGGTGCGCGACCACGTGGGGGCCGACGACCCGTAGAGTTCCGCGAGCTCGGAGGCGCCGCCGGAGCCCGCGGCCACCAGGTGCTGGAGGGCCTGGAGCTGCCGGCTGTTGAGGGGCTCCGACATCGGCTGCGCGGGTGCGGGCGCCGTCTGGGCCGGCAGTCCGGGCGTGGGCGCCCCCGGGTATGCGCTCAGGTACGGCGCCGGGTAGACCGGGGCGGCGGGTGACGGGTATGGGGCGGGGTATCCGGCCGGGTAAGCAGCGGGTTGCCCGTAGGCCGGGGCCGTGGGGGCTGCCGGGTACGGCGATCCGTAGGGCTGCGGGGCGCCGTAGGGGGCCGCGGCCGCCGGGGGCTGCGTCATGGGCACCGGGTTGCCCGTGGGCGCCCCGGCCTGCGCCGCGTAGGGGGCCGCGGGGGCCTGTACCGGCCACACGTCCCCCTCGGCCGCCAGGGAGATGGTGACCACGCAGCCGCCCTGGATGTTGTCCTCGATGGTGAGGGAGCCGCCCTTGTCCTCCATGTACTGGGAGGCGTAGGGCAGGCCCGAGCCCACGCCGCGGATGTAGCGCTTCATCTCCTCCGTGGCGCTCGACGTGCCGTACTCCAGGGCCAGGCGCTTGTCGGCGATGCCGGGCCCCTGGTCGGAGAAGCGGATCGTGTCTCCCCCGTCGAGGATGGAGACCGTGGGGGCGGTGAAGTAGGCGTGGACGAGGTTCTCCACGCACTCGCGGATGACGGTGAACGGGATGGACCCGCCCTGCTCCTTGGCGAGGCGGTTGACCGTCGCGGTGACCTCCTCGAGGTACGTGCGCACGTCGGAGGGCTCCACCACGACCACGCGGGGCGCCGCCGCGGCGTCGTCGTAGACGGCCACGCGCGTCGGGCTGCGGACCTCCATGGCCCCCTCGGGCGCTTGGGGCGCCCCTTCGGGCCCGTTCTCGACGAACGGATAGAACGAATCGGCCATGGAGGTCTCGCTTTCGACAGTATTTCGTCGGGTGTTGAAATCTTGCGGTGG
The DNA here is from genome assembly GCF_022834715.1 of Granulimonas faecalis. Taxonomy (NCBI): domain Bacteria; kingdom Bacillati; phylum Actinomycetota; class Coriobacteriia; order Coriobacteriales; family Kribbibacteriaceae; genus Granulimonas; species Granulimonas faecalis. The sequence goes on along the minus strand of NZ_BQKC01000001.1, from coordinate 2,083,102 downwards.
ATTTCTTTCGTTGCGGAAGTCGTGTTTTCAACAAGGGGTGAAATGCTGTTGAAAACCGTGAATCCCGGTGCAATGGACCGCGCAAACCCATAGTATCCGATGGCGTTTTTTCATGGACCGCGAACGGTTTCTTTCACCGTGCGGAACACGATGCATGATTGCGCGGGGACGGTGGGCATACGCCGTCGCCCCCGTTCACGTGGTCTTTGTGTGACAATTGACAGTTCGTGAAGGTGGCTCCTACAATCGTGGAGCTTGTGCTGCAACCAACCGCAGCTAGAACGCAGTATCCAGGAGGGTTTCCCAATGAAGCGTACGTACCAGCCCAATAAGCGGAAGCGCGCCAAGTGCCACGGCTTCCGTTCCCGCATGGCCACTTCCGCCGGTCGTAAGGTGCTCGCCCGCCGTCGTGCCAAGGGCCGCAAGCGCCTCACCGTGTCCAAGACCCGCCCCCGCTAAGGCCTCCTCTCCGTGAGAACGCTCAAGTCGGCCAAGGCCTTTGAGCGCGTCTTCAAGAAGGGGCGCCGCGGCCGATCGCCGTTCGTCCGCGTGTCGGTGCTGGCGTGTGAGGGGCCGGAGCAGCCGAGCGTCGCGTTCGTGGCGCCCAAGCGGCTCGGTAACGCGGTCTATCGCAATCGCTGCAAACGCGTCTTGAGAGAGGCAGCCCGCGCGAGCGGGCTGCCTCTGCTTGGCTATGACGTCATTCTCTTTGCGACGGACCGCACCCACGACGCCTCCCCCGAGGAGCTTCGGCGGGGCCTTCGTTCCGCCCTCGCCAAGGCAGGTGTGGGGGCGCTCCGTGGAGATGAATAGGCGGAGTATTGCGACGCGAATACTGCTGAAGATATTCTTGGGCTACCAGCGTTACATCTCTCCCCTGCTCCCGGCGTGCTGCATCTACCGACCGACGTGCTCCCAGTACGCCGTCGAGGCCGTGCGACGCTACGGGGCCCTCAAGGGCGGGTGGCTGGCCGTGCGACGCATCTGCCGGTGCCACCCCTTCCACAAGGGTGGCTACGACCCGGTTCCCTGACCGCAACTATCTAAGGAATTACACCTATGTGGGAATGGTTCATCGGCTTTCTGACCCAGGTCCTGGCCGGTATCGCCGGCTTCTGCGGCGACTGGGGTCTCGCCATCATCCTGCTCACGTTCATCATCCGTATCCTGCTGACGCCGCTCACCATCAAGTCGACCCGCTCGTCGGCCCAGATGCAGGTGCTGCAGCCCCGCATGATGGAGATCCAGGAGCGCTACGCTGACGACCCCGTCCGCCAGCAGGAGGAGCTCCGCAAGATCTACTCCGAGCACAAGTTCAACCCCCTCGGCGGCTGCCTGCCCCTGTTCCTGCAGATGCCGGTCTTCTTCGCACTCTTCACGGTGCTCAAGAACGTGCCGTCCGGCGCGCACTTCTACAACATTCTCCCCGCCCTCGACGGCTCCTGCGCGGGTGTGCTCGCCTCCGGTGGCATCGGCGCGGCTTGGGTGTACATCCTGCTCGATGTGCTCTTCGGCGCCCTGACCTTCCTGCCCATGTACCTCAACACCCGCAACTCCGCGGCCGGGCAGCAGCAGTCCCAGACGCTCGTCATGGGCGTGGTCATGGCCGGCATGATGATGTGGTTCGGCTGGACCGTGCCCGTCGGCGTGGTGCTCTACTACAACACCTCCGCTGCGTGGGGTGTCATCCAGCAGCTCTTCATCACCAACCGCATCATGGAGAAGTTCAAGAAGGAAGAGGAGGAGCGCCTGGCCAACGCCCCCGTTCAGGTGAACGTGGTGCGCAAGGAGAAGGCCCCCCGCCCCCGCAAGAAGTCCTAGACAGAGTCGAAGTCGTCTGAACGAGGCACGGGCAGAGCACCGTGCCTCGTTTTGTATCAATGGAAGGAGATCCCATGGACCCCCAGGAAATCATGGACACCGAGGGCGAGGCCCTGGAGGAGGCCCTCGATGCTGCCGTCGACTTCGAGGCGGTCAAGGCCCACTTTGTGGAGAACGGCTCCATCGACGACGCGGAGGTCGACGCCGTGGCCGACCTCTCCGTGAGCTACCTGCGTCAGCTCCTGGCCTGCTTCGGCGAGCACGATGTGGTGATCGACGAGTATGAGGGCGACGAGGGTGAGCTCATCCTCGATGTCTCCCAGGGTGACCTCGCCATCCTCATTGGCCGCCACGGTCGCACCCTGGAGGCGCTCCAGCAGATCCTCTCGTCCCTCGTGAACAGGCAGCTGGGCTTCCATTACCCCGTGGTCGTGGACATCGAGGGGTACCGCGAGCGCCGTCGCCGCAAGGTCCGCGATATGGCCCGCCGTGCCGCGGACCGCGCCAAGCGCTCCGACAAGCCCGTGTCCCTCTCCCCCATGAGTGCCTACGAGCGTCGCCTCGTGCACATCGCGCTCCGCGACGACCCCGAGGTCTCCACGCATTCCGAGGGCGAGGACCCCGACCGGTACGTGGTGGTGGAGCCCGTCGACGACATCGATAGATAATTTGGTGCATACTTGGGTCAGCCCGCGTCTTTAAAGGAGAGCCCGCATTCCGGTGCGGGCTCTCCTCTTTCTATGGCAAGGTGGGGCCGGTGCGGCGGGTTCGTCCGTGCCAGATTTCGGTGGTTCGTCGGTTCTTGGCAGGGAGCGTGCATCATGGAGAAGGACACTGTCGGCGGCGTGGGCCGGGCTATGCTCGACCGCAGGCTGGGCGAGTTGCTTGCTTCCCAAGGCGTCGCCTGCACGGAGGGCCAGAGGACGCTCCTCCTCGACCACCTTGACCTGGTGCTCGAGAAGAACAAGGTCATGAACCTCACCCGCATTACCTCCCCCGAGGACGCCCTGGTGCTCCACATCCTGGATTCCCTGCTGTTGGAGGAGGAGGTCGCCAAGACCGACGGCCCGGTCCTGGATATCGGGACCGGTGCCGGCTACCCAGGGATTCCTCTGGCCGTCATGGAGGACCGCCCCTTCGTCCTGATGGACTCGGTGGGCAAGAAGGCCCGTGCCGTGGCCGAGTTCACCGACGCCATGGGGCTCGGCGCCGTGGGGACGACGCGGGAGCGGGCCGAGAGCTATGCGGTCGACCATAGGGGCGAGTTCGGTGCCGTGGTTGCCCGAGCCGTCGCCCCCCTGGGGGTGTTGGTGGAGTACGCCCAGCCGCTCCTGTCCAAGGGCGGCCGCCTCGTTGTGTCGAAGGGGCGACTCTCTGACGAGGAGCTCGGTTCTGGGCAGAAGACGGCGGAGAAGGTCGGTATGAGGCTCGTTTCACGTGAAACACTCAGCCTTCCCGAGGGCATGGGGCACCGGGAGATCGTTGTCTACGAAAAGGACGGCCGCTCCTCCATAAAGCTCCCTCGTCCCGTCGGAGAGGCAAAGAACAAGCCCCTTGCCTGAGTGGGCCATCGCTCTCCCACTGGGCTCGGCAGCCTGTTTCACGTGAAACATAGCTCAGGGACGCTGGGAGGCCATTCGGCCGGCGTGCAACCGCCTGCCATTTGTTACACGTGAAACATCGTGGGCGTCGCTGTCGCCGTAGCTTCCTGTTTCACGTGGAATGTCAGGGCACCTGCCGTCTGTATACTTGCCGTAGTGAAGCGTTGGAGTCGCGGTAGACAGGAGGAACGGTGCCGTATACGGAGGAAGATTGCAGCGGCCAGGAGCACTCGCCTGTGGTCTTGGCCATCATCAACCAGAAGGGCGGTGTGGGTAAGTCCACCACCGCCGTCAACCTCTCTGCAGCCCTCGGAGAGGCGGGAAAGAAAGTCCTCGTCGTGGACCTGGACCCACAGGGCAACACCACGAGCGGTTACGGTATCGAGAAGGAGGACCTGACCAGTGACGTGTACGACGCGCTGCTCCAAGACCGTCCCATGGATGAGGCCATCGTGGGCACCGTCGAGGAGAACGTCTCCATCGTGCCCGCCACCATCCAGCTGGCCGGTGCCGAGATTGAGCTTGTGAGCCGTATGGCCCGCGAGTCCATCCTCAAGAACGCCCTCGAGGACGTGAAGGACAGCTATGACTACGTCTTCATCGACTGCCCGCCGTCCCTGGGCCTGCTCACGCTGAACGCCCTTACGGCCGCCGACGGCCTGCTCATCCCTATCCAGTGCGAGTACTATGCGCTGGAGGGCGTCACCAAGCTCATGGAGACCACCTCCATGGTCCAGAAGAGCCTGAACCCGGCCCTCGACATCTTCGGTGTCCTGATGACCATGTACGACAAGCGCACCACGCTCTCCAACCAGGTCGTGGCCGAGGTCCGTCGCTTCTTTGGCGACCGGGTCTTTGAGACGGTGATCCCGCGCAGCGTCAAGCTAAGCGAGGCGCCGTCCTACGGTCTTCCCATCACCCAGTACAACCCCACCAACAAGGGTGCCGTCGCATACACAGCCCTTGCCCAGGAGGTGATCGACCGTGGCTAAGAAGACGGGTCTGGGAAAGGGCCTCAACGCCCTCATGGCCGAGTCGTCGGCCGAGGTGGGCAAGGAGACCGAGGCCACCCTTCCCATCTCCAAGGTCAAGCCCAACCCGGACCAACCCCGCCAAAACTTTGACGAGGAGGCCCTGGAGCAGCTGGCCGACTCTATCAGGCAGCACGGCGTGCTCCAGCCCATCCTCGTGCGCAAGGTGGGACGCGAGTACCAGATCATCGCCGGCGAGCGCCGCTACCAGGCGTCGAAGCTGGCGGGCCTCACCGAGGTCCCCGTGCTCGTGCGCGAGGTAGACGACGACGCGGTCTTCTCCCTCGCCCTCATCGAGAACCTCCAGCGCAGCGACCTCGATCCCATCGAGGAGGCCCGGGGCTACCGGCAGCTCATCGAGTCCCAGGGCCTCACCCAAGAGGGGTTGGCGAAGATCCTCTCCAAGTCGAGGCCGGCCATCGCAAACGCCCTCCGTCTACTGGACCTCCCTGACGAGGTGCAGGTACTCCTCTGCGAGCGCCTGCTCACCCCGGGCCACGCCCGGGCCATCCTCGCTGTGCCGAGCGAGGAAGGGCGAATCAAGCTCGCCCGCAAGGTCGTGGAGGAGAATCTGTCGGTGCGTCAGACAGAAACCCTCGCACCGTTGTTTTCTGGCACGGAATCACCCAAGCCGATCCGGCCCCCTGCGCCCCAGGCCTTCAAACGTGCGGCCCGACGCCTGCGCATGGCCCTCGACACCACCGTCAGGGTGAAGCAGAGCCGGGGAAAGAACCGCATCGAGATTGAGTTCAAGGACGAGGAGGACCTCAAGCGCCTCATGGGGCTCCTCGCCGCCAACGGAGAGGATGGTGCCCATGCGTAGGTCCCTTGGGATGTTCGTGGTGACCGGTGTGGTTGTGGGCGGGGCCGTGGCCGCCTTCATGGTGCTGCTGACCCCGCAGGCCCGGGGAAACCTGACCTCGACGGCCAAGCGGGTCGTGGAGGTGGGCCGTTCCATGGCCGAGCGCTTCTCCGGCGACCCCGGTGCCGCCCGGGACGCCGCTCGCCTCGAGGCCAACCGGGCCTGGATCGAGCGGCAGTGGGAGGAGGCCGGCTACTAGCCCCCTGGCCCCTCCCCACCGGCCGTCACGGCAACGACGTGCAGCGAACGGTCCTCCCCGCCGCATCGGCTGGGAGGCCCGTTCTCCTTTGGACCGCTCTGTCCCGTGCGTCCTAGCGCAGGCGCTGCTTCAGCTGCCCGCAGGCGGCGTCGATGTCGGTTCCTCGGCTGCGGCGCACGGTGGTCTCCACACCCACGCCCTCGAGCACCTTCACAAAGCGGTCGATGCGCTCCTCGGACGAGGGCTTGAGCTTGGAGCCGGAGTGCTCATTGAAGGGGATGAGGTTCACGTGGCAGAGGGTGCCGCGGCAGAAGTCGACGAGGGCGTCCAGGTGCGGCTCGTCGTCGTTGACGCCGGCGATCATGGCGTACTCGTAGGTGGGGCGACGGTGGGTCTTCTCGGTGTAGTCCTTCATGACGTCGTGAAGGCGCTTGAGGCTGTGCTTCCTCACGCCCGGCATGAGGAGGTTGCGGGTCTCGGGCACGGCGGAGTGCAGCGAGAGGGCCAGGCCGAACTGCTCGGGCTCGGAGGCGAAGCGGCGGATCTGCGGGACCACGCCGCAGGTGGACACCGTGATGTGGCGGGCGCCGATCCCCAGGCCGTCCTCGCTGTTCATGAGCCGCATGGCGGCGAGGGTCTCGTCGTAGTTGTTGAAGGGCTCGCCCTGGCCCATGAGCACCACGGAGGTCACGCGCTGGCCGAAGTCCTGCCCCACGTGGGCGGCCTGGGCGTAGATCTCGTCGGCCGTGAGGTTGCGGGTGAACCCGGCCTCCCCGGTGGCGCAGAACCGGCAGCCCATGCGGCAGCCGGCCTGGGTGGACACGCAGACGGCGAGGCGGTCGCCGTTGGGCATGCCCACGCACTCCACCGACACGCCGTCGTCGAAGGCCAACAGGTACTTGCGGGAACCGTCCAGGGATTCCTGGCGCGCGACCTCGGTCACGCCGCCGAGCGTGGCCACATCGGCCAGCTGGGCGCGGAGGGCCTTGGAGAGGTTGGTCATCTCGTCGAAGGAGCGCACGTTCTTGTGGCGTACCCAGTCCTCCACCTGCTTGGCGCGGAAGGAGGGCTGGCCGATGGACTCCATGAAGGCCACGAGCTGGTCGTGGTCCATGGCGGTGAGGTCGGCCTTGGGGCCGCGCCTCGCGGGGGTGGCGTTCTGTTCCGCGTTCTCGCGGCTGGGGCTTGTGGGCTGGGTTTTCTCGGGCATTCTGGCACCTGATCCTATGGGAGAGGGTGGGTGGAGTATCCTCGACTCCGGTACCTGCGTACCGTCCCAGTCTACCCGTTCATGCAAGCCCGATCGGAGCCCCTATGAGCAGCAACGACGTCACCAGATCCCATGTGTGCCTCCTGTGGGGCGGTTGGGCCGACGAGCGCGACGTGAGCCACAGCTCCGCCGTCGCCGTGCAGGGCGCCCTCGCCGAGGCGGGGTTCGAGTCCGTTGACCTGGTGGACGCGGCCGACCCCGAGTTGGGTGTCAGGCTTTCCACCGGTGCCTACGACGTGGCCTTCATCGCCATGCACGGCAAGTACGGCGAGGACGGCTGCATCCAGGGCATGCTCGAGGTGCTGCATATCCCCTACACCTTCTCCGGCGTGGTGGCGAGCGCCACGGCTGCCGACAAGGACCTCGCCAAGCTCGTGTACCGCGACGCGGGCATCCCCTGCCCCGCTGGCATCTGCGTGGCGCGCGGTGAGGAGGTCGACACCGAGGCCGTGGTGGCCCGGTTGGGACTCCCCCTCTTCGTTAAGCCGGTGCTCAACGGCTCCAGCTACGGCGTCACCCGCGTGACCGAGATCTGCCAGCTGGCGGACGCCATCGCGGTCGCCCACGAGTCATCCGACCGCGCCCTCGTCGAGGAGTGCGTCACCGGCACCGAGATCACCGTGCCGGTCATCGGCAACGGCGAGCCCGAGGCCCTGCAGATCGTGGAGATCGTCACCGGCGCCGAGTTCTACGACCTCAAGGCCAAGTACGAGCCCAGCGAGCTGCACCACGTGATCCCCGCGCGCCTGGACCCCGCGGCCTACGTGCGCGCCCAGGAGCTCGCGGTGGCCGCCCACAAGGCCCTCGGCTGCTCCGGCTGCTCCCGCAGCGACTTCATCGTCACCGACGCCGGCGAGCCCGTGCTGCTCGAGACCAACACCATCCCCGGCATGACCGAGCGTTCCCTCCTGCCCGACAGCGCACAGCGCTCCGGCATCCCCTTCCCCGAGCTGTGCCGCCGCTTCGTGGAATGGGCCTTGGAGGAGGGCGCGGGTCGTCTCTAACGTCCCTCCGCCGTCAAAAGGAGCCCCGTGAGCACCACTTCCGAGCCCCGCACCGTCGACGACCTGCTCATGGCGGGCACGCCGATGGCCGTCGCCGACCTGTACCGGTCCCTCGCCGACAGGGCGGCCGACCCTGCTTGCGACTTCGGACCCATCGAGGAGGACGTCGTCGTCCTCGACACCGAGACCACTGGCCTGTCGTTCAAGGACTGCGAGCTCATCGAGGTCGCGGCGGCTCGTCTGAGCGGACGGGAGGTGGTGGACCGCTTCGAGTCGTACGTGAGGCCCTCCAGGCCCATCCCGCCCGAGATCGAGGAGCTCACCGGCATCACCAACGCCATGGTGGTGGATGCCCCGGGTGCCGAGGAGGTCGTGGCCAGGCTCGCCGACTTCGTGGGCGGCTGCCCCGTCATCGCGCACAACGCCACGTTCGACCGCACGTTCGTGGAGAAGGTCCGCGGCGGCTCCGAGGTCTCGGACCTCTGGATCGACTCCCTCGCCCTCTCCCGCATCGCCCTCCCCCGTCTCTCCAGCCACAGGCTCCAGGATCTCGCCCGCGTGTTCGGCTGCCCATCGGTGTCCCACCGGGCCATGGACGATGTCGAGGCCCTCGCCGGCATGTGGCGCGTCATCCTCTGCGGCCTCGCGGCGCTTCCGCCCGGCCTCGCGGGCCAGCTGGCCTCCATGCACCCGGAGGTCGACTGGCCCTACCGGCCGCTCTTTGCCTATATCGCCGGCGAGGAGGGCACGCAGGTGCCCTTCTCCCTGGTGCAGGTGCGCCGCGACCTCGTGCGTGCCCAGCGGATGCAGGTGAAGGTGGACGCCAAGGACCGTCTCTGCGACCCGGTGACGGTGCCGAGGGGCGAGCTCGAGGCGGCATTTTGCGAGGACGGCGTCGTGGGGTCGTTCTACGAGGAGTTCGAGCCCCGGCCCGCGCAGAAGGCCATGGCGCAGGCGGTCAACGAGGCGCTGGCCACGTCCACCGACCTCGTGGTGGAGGTGGGTACCGGCGTGGGCAAGTCCATGGCCTACCTGCTGCCGCTCGCGCTTTTCGCCAAGGAGAACGGCGTGACCTGCGGTGTCGCCACCAAGACCAACGCCCTCACCGACCAGCTGGTCTCCCGCGAGCTCCCGCTCCTAGATGAGAACCTGCCCGGCGGCCTGCAATATATAAGTCTTAAGGGATACGACCACTACCCGTGCCTGCGCAAGGTCGAGGGGGCCATGCTGCAGGACCTCCCGGTGGACCAGGTGAACGCAGCCGGGAGGTCCCGGAACACCGTGGAGTCCGACATGCTCACGGCCGTGGCCGTGACGCTCTCCGCCGCCTGCCAGACCCCCGAGGGCGACCTCGACTCCCTGGGCATCCGTTGGCGCAACGTGCCGCGGCAGATGATGACCACCACCCCCGAGGAGTGCCTGCACAACCGCTGCCCGTTCTTTGCCGAGGGATGCCTGCTCCACGGTGCCCGCCGCAGGGCCGCCTCGGCGGACATCGTGGTGACCAACCACTCCCTGCTGCTCACCAACGTTGCGGCGGACCAGCGCATCCTCCCCCCTATCCGCCACTGGATGGTGGACGAGGCCCACGGGTTCGACGCCGAGGCCCGGCGCCAGTGGGCCCTCGCCGTGGCCGCCCCTGACGCCCGCAGGGCCTTTGAGACCCTGGGCGGCGTGCGCTCCGGCGCCATCCACAAGCTCATGGTCCAGGCCGCGTCCAGCGAGGCCGGCACGCCGGTGGAGCGGGTCCTCACCAAGGGCTCCGCGTCGCTTGCGCGGGCCATGACGTTCTCGGCCGACTTCTTCGACGACCTCGTGCTGGTGGCCCAAGGCTGCGGGCGTCGCGGCGGCTACGACACCGTCACCCTGTGGATCGATGACAAGGTGCGGGCCACGGCCGAATGGGCGCAGCTTGCGGAGAGCGGCCGCGCCTTCGAGGCGGCGCTGGAGGAGGCCGTGAGGTTCCTCCAGGAGGCTCAGGCCCTCGCCTTTGAGGGCGTCCGGGACGCCTCCACCGAGATGGGGGACCCCCTGCGCACTCTCGGCAACCTGCGTCTGGCCCTCAAGACCGTGCTCGACGGCACCGACGATTCCTTCGTCTACTACCTCGAGGCCTCGTTTGCCAAGAATCGCCGGGGTGAGGAGCGTCTGGTGGCCGAGAAGCTCGACGTGGGCGCCGAGCTGGCGAGCCGCTGGTACCCGGAGACCAAGACCGTGGGGTACTGCTCGGCCACGCTGGCCGTGGGGCAGGACTTCGGTCACTTCGAGCACGCCGTGGGCCTGGACTGCCTCGGCCCTGGGGCGTCGCGGAGTCTGACCATCCCCTCCAGCTACGACTTCGACCGCAACATGGCCGTCGTGGTGGCCTCCGACCTGCCGGACCCCTACTCCCGCGACTACCTTCCAGCCATGGCGGACGCCCTCGTGGCCATCCATGAGGCGATGGGCGGCTCCGTGCTCACGCTCTTCACCAACCGCCGCGACATGGAGCAGCTCCACTCCATGGTCTCCCCCCGTCTGCGTGAGGCTGGCTTGGAGCTCGTGCAGCAGACGAGGGACGCCAACGTTCGTCGCCTGCGTGAGAAGTTCGTGGGAGACGAGCTGCTTTCACTCTTCGCACTGAAGTCGTTCTGGGAGGGCTTCGACGCCGCCGGCGACACCCTGCGGTGCGTGGTCATCCCCAAGCTGCCCTTCGCCAACCCCAACGACCCCTTGGTGAAGGAACGCGAGGCTCGGGATCCCCGCGCCTGGTGGCACCACTCCCTGCCCGAAGCCGTGCTCGCCGTGAAGCAGGCGGCAGGAAGGCTCATCCGCTCCAGCCGCGACAAAGGAGTGCTGGTACTCCTGGACAGCCGTCTCACCACAAAGCGCTACGGGCGTACGTTCGTCAACTCGCTCCCCAGCTCCAACGTCACCCGTTTGGGTCGGGACAACCTCAGGGGCTTCATCGAACTTTGGAGACGCAGTCACGAGAGCTGAAGCCATATATGACATTGATACATGATATTGTTTAAGAGACGGAACGTTTTAGAACGTTCCGTCTCTTTGTATCCTATGATATTGCCAGTTGGTGATGGTCGTTACATGTGTTGTTGTAACTCTGTTATGGGTTACATGTATTAGTTACCTATATTAAAACATATCATTTATAGCTCTCGATAACAGGTTCCGTCATGGAGGTACGGCATCTTCTGTCATGTCTCACGGATCCGTAAACCGATGTGTACCAAGGGGTGTACGCCGTCACACTCACCGTAAAAAAAGCAACGTGACAAAAGTGTCCGGGTGATGGGACAGGGCACCCGGACACTTTTGTCACGTTCGATGTTTGTTGTCCGGACGGTTTGAGGGGACTTCCTGGGGCCTCCCCCACCCTGCAGGTTGGCGGGGATGAGGGCGTATACTTGCGGGTATCTTTGGCTCCGGCCCTGAACATGCCATAAACGAAGCACCCGGCTTCGCGGCCGAACCGACGGAGGATGACGCCGATGTCCATGAGCGAGAAGTACCTCGACTACCTTGACTCCCGGATCGAGATAGCGCCCGCGAACAGCCAGGAGGAGGTCAACGCCGCAGACATCCTGCAGGAGCTGCTCTCCAACGAAGGCCTTGATGTGACGCGTCAGGACGTCACGACCCCCAGCGACACCCGCTTCATCGGCGGGATCCTCCTCGTGCTGGCGTTTCTCGGCATGGTGGTGTCAGGCATCGGCGGCATCGGACTCGCGGTGCTCGGGTTCGTGGTCGCCGCCGTGAGCGGCGGCCTTCTCGTGCTGAGGTATCTGGGCATCGACCTCTTCGGCCGCTTCCTGCCCCCGGCCCGCAGCCAGAATGTCGTGGGATTCCACAGGGGTACCGGCCCCCATGCCGGCCGAGGCGTGCGCCCCATCGTCGTGATGGCCCACTACGACACCGGGCACGAGGAGCTCCTCGCCAACCCAGCGGTCTCCCGTTACAGCGGGGTCGTGCTTCGTTGGGCCCCGATGGGCCTGGCCGTCGCGGGCCTCTGCTGCCTGCTCCAGCTCGTCGTGGTCATCCCCGACGTCGCCCTCCGGGTCATATGGGTCATCGGCATGGTCTGCGCGCTGCCCGGGCTCGTCTGCGGCATCAACGACATCGCCGCGCACTTCATGCCCCTCACCGGAGCGGCCAACGACAACAACGCCTCCCTCGCTGCCATGCTCGGTGTGGCCGAGGACGTCTGCGGCGGCACCGAGGAGGAGCGTGCCCAGCGCGCCGAGCTCCTCGCGCAGGCAGAGGCCGAGGCCGTCGCCGGGGCGGCTCTCGACTCCCCCATCGTGGTCGACGAGGTGCCTGCGGAACAGCGTGTCGTCACGCAAACCGTCACCGAGATGGAGCAGGTCGAGGGGGTGCGCCACGGAAAAGACGTGGTAGAGGCCCTCGGTATCCTCCCCAAGACCTGTCAGATCGAGTACATTGAGCCGCAGCCCGTTACGGTCGAGGAGGTTGTGGAGGAACCGGTCGACCTGGAACCCGATCCGGTGGTCGAGGACCAGTCGACCCGACCCTCCGCCCCCGTCCCCGACTTCCTCTCGCGCAAGGCCGCGTCCCGGGAGACCGGCACCATAGAGGTGCGTCAGACCACCGGCCGCATCGCGACCGACCCTGTCGTCTCCGGCCCCTCCTCCGTGAGCGAACCCACGCCGCGTTCCGCCCGCCGTGCCGAGGAGCCCTCCCCCGCCCCCGAGACGGTGACCGTCCGCGAGACCCTTTCCGTGCCCGACTTCAGCCACGGACTCGACGACCCCGCCGGCAAGGAGAACGTCGCCCCGGTCGAGGACGTCGTGCAGGGAGAACTGCAGGAGCCCGTCGCGCCCACCCCGTCGACCGACGGCGCCACCGTCGCCATGCCCGTCATCGAGGGGGCACCCCAGCCCTCCCCTGCCCCCGATGTCGTGGACGATCCCTCGTGGGGGCAGACGGACTTCACGCCCCGCGGCCCCATCGGCTTCGCCCGCCGCGCGGCCCTGTTCGACCTTCCCGACCCCACCCAGGCGACCTTCGACCCGCTGGCCGCCGACGGCCCCTCCCCCGACGTCATGGAGGACGCCGCCTACGAGGTCCCGGGCCAGGAGCCCGAGCCCACGACGGCAGATGCCGTGTCCCAACGTGTGGTGGTGTCCCAGAGCACCGTGCATGCCGGTTCGTCCGACGGCCGTGTGACGGTCTCCCAGAGCCGTCGCGTGGCGACGGTGCCCGCCGCCCAGTCTCAGGAGGCACCGGCCGCGGTGCCCATCGAGCCTGTTCGTGTGACGTCCCACGACAAGGCGCGGAAGACCTCCCTGCGCGACCGCATCTCCCACGGTCACGGCCGCAAGAAGAAGGAGCAGGATTCCATGACCGAGTGGCTCGGGGTGGATGAGGACTTCGACGCCAAGGCCGACGGAGAGCGCATCGGCTCCTGGGACAACTTCTCCGAGGACGACGGCAACCGTCACCCATGGAAGGGCGGTGCCACCCGCTCCGCCGAGCTCCGCGACGACGAGGACGTCGACCTCGTGGAGGATCCGGAGCTCGCCGAGGCCGTGCTCGACATGGATTACGTGGACCTCGTGGCCCACGACATCTACTTCGTGGCCGTGGGCGCCAGCGAGCTCGACCACGCGGGCGCCAAGGCGTTCGTGAAGGAGTACCGCTCCCGCCTGCGCGGTGCGTTCCTCATCAACCTGGATTCTGTGGGCGCCGGCCAGCTCACCCTCCTCACCGAGGAGGGATCCGGCAACGTGCGCAAGGTCGACCGTCGTCTGCTCAAAAGCATCGACCGTATCGCCCGGGACCTCCACGTGCAGCTGCAGTGCTCGCCTAGGCCTTGGGCCGACACCGACGCCACCTGTGCCATGCGCGCCTCGGTGCGCTCGGCCACCCTCATGGGCTGCGACCCCGGCGAGGTACCGGCCCTGGCCCATACGGCCGAGAACGTGCCCCAGAACGTGGGCCCCGACCAGGTCGCCCAGGTGAACCTCATCGTCTCGGAGACCATTCGCAGGGCGTGATGCCAAAACCGTAAAACCCGTCACATGGCAGACGGGGCCGTTACAGGAAAGAGGGGCGCCCCCGACGGCATCCGGACCGTCGGGGGCGCCCCTTCCCGTCTCCGGGAGAAGCCCGTGTTAGGCGTAGAGATTCTGCAGGTAGGCGAGGATGTCCTCGTCGCCGACGAGGTAGGTCTCGTCGCCCGTCACGAGGCAGGGGACGGACTGCTGGCCGCTGACCTCCTGGAGCTCGGCGGCGCCGGCCTCCTTGGAGCAGTCGATGTAGTTGAACTTGTCGGTAAGGCCCTGACCCTCGATCCAGGTGATGACCCGGTGGCAGTGGGGACAGGTGGGAAGGTAGAACAGGGTCATAACAGCCTCCTGGTCTGAGACGGTTCGGTCAGCGGGCAAGGTCGTTCTCGGGGTGATCGATGAGCTCGGCGAGGAAGGCGATGATGTCGTCGCTCTCGTAGAGGGGGTCGCTGTCGATGAACAGGCAGGGTACCTGGCGCTTGCCACCCACCTTCACCAGGCGGTCTGCGGCCTCGGAGTCGGTGCTGATGTCGTACAGGGTGACGTTCTCCACGTCATGGTCGCTCATCCAGGCAAGGACCTTGTGGCAATAGGGGCAGGTGGGCTTGTAAAAGAGCTCGAGGGTGCGTGCCTTCTTCTCGGCCATGGGGCCTCCAATCGTCGGGGTTTCGCTTCTAGGAAGATTCCCGGGGCCCCGACGGCGCAATCGATGGATCCCCTTCCCTTGATAGGTCCGTGGAGAGAACGTTCCTATCGTTGTCTATAGATAATTATATATGTCTATACGACAATTCAGGATTAATACAGAATGGGCCGTTAAAAGGCGATCCGTGGATTAGTTTTTCAGAACAGGACCTTTCTGAAGCGGAATCGTGCCGTATCGGGATGAATAAATATGACAATCTGGCCAAAAAGCACCCGATAAAACGGACTGTTTACCCTTTCAGTGTCCCGTAAGTACAGTTTTCTTGAGCTTTTCTGTACTCCGACTGAATTCAGAGGCGTAGAATGTCTCACATCTACCCATATCTAACCTCGAAGGGAATGAGAGGTGCAGAAAATGTTGAAGAAGCTGAAGGGAGGGGTACATCGGCATTTGGCCAGGCTCTATGGCCTGGTTGTGTGTACCCTTCTCGCCTTCATCGGCCTTCTGGGGTCGGGCGCGTTGAGCCCCGCCTACGGGGCCATCGATGTGGGTGCCAACCCCACCCCCAAGGTCGACATCGCCGTGACGGTCCCTGCGGACTATCCCGGCACCTTCCTCGACTTCAAGCAGGAGCTCACCCAGAAGCTCATCGACCAGGGCATGGACCCGTCGGCGTTCCGCATCACCAACACCGACGTCTCCATCGACACCACCGACCTGGGCGGCTGGCTTGTGCGCGACCACTATCGCGACCAGGCCACCTATAACAGCATCGTGTCCGCCGACCAGCGGGCCAACCAGCCCTTCCGTCAGGCCGACAACTCCCACACCAACGGCACCGGCACCATTGAAAGCTATTTCAAGAACAACACCAACACCACGGGCAACTCCTGCAAAAACTTCGACAGGCACATCTACTCGTCCGTTGACGACCAGGGAAAGTCGTCCATGGTGTTCGCCGGTTACGGCACGTCGGCCCTGAGCGACTACATGATCTACCCTGCCTCGAGCGACTCCCGCCGTACCTTCTCCTTTGACATCAACCCCGCCGTCATCGACACCCACACCCTGGGCAGCTACGGCTTCTGGCTCAACGCCGGCATCGAGAACAACACGGTCTCCGGCTACGTGCTCATGTTCACGGCCGGCAACAACGCCTGCACCCTGCGCAAGGTGAGCGTGGGGGCCGACACCACCTTGGCCGCCGCCACCGGCACCCAGGTCGCGTCGGTGCCTGCCATGAACTTCGGTCCCAAGAACATGGTTCGCGTGACCGTCGAGCTCAACAAGAACAACGTCACCATGCAGTACCAGACCTACGATGCGTCCGGCAACCTCGGCGACCCGGTGAACCTCCTCAAAAACCAGCCCCTGGACAACACCGGGTTCAACGGCTTCGGACCCTTGGTCAACTATGTGAGCCACGGCTGCTCCTCCCTCTCGATCATGAAGTTCTCCGACCTCGAGATGAGCTATGCCGCCTCCGCCTTCGACGCCCTCAAGAACACCCAGTACTTCCAGGGCGCCGAGCAGAAGTACTTCATCAACCTCGCCGGCACTTCCAACGACCCCCAGATCCCCGACGAGTTCGGTGAGGCCGGCGGCACCAACCCCGACTACACCGACGGCATCAACCGCCTCAACGAGAACGAGATCTTCTACATCTCCAACGCTCAGGACGGCAAGGTGGTCACCGATTCCACCAAGGATGAGAACGGTAACACCACCCACCAGGGCCTCGGCGCCGATAACGGTTTCATCGCCATGGGCGACGACTACGTGGGCGAGATCGCCGGCTACATCTACAAGAACTTCGTGGAGGGCAAGAAGTTCAACCAGGCACCCATCAGCTCCGAACTGCCCCTGGCCAACTTCTACATCGTCGACAGCGACACCGACGAGCAGCTCATGACGGTGCACCTGCAGCACCTGGTGAACACCAACGGCACCGTTCCGGTCAACATGGTGGACAAGTCCATGACCGGCACCCTTTCCGGTGATGACGGCAAGCTGGTGAGCTGGCACTGGAGCGTCTACGACCCCACCAACACCAAGGTCTTCGACAAGACCTACGACGACCCCTCCAAGATCGAGGACTACCTGTTCACCAGGGACAGCGCCCACGGCCGCTGGACCTTCGAGCTCTCCGTCACCGACGACAAGGGCAACGTCTCCAAGATCTCCCAGACCTACGTGACCGCTTACCTCGACAACGAGGAGCCCTTCATCGAGGGTGCCAACACCGGCAAGAACAAGGCCACCATCACCCTCACCGACACCGGCGAGGGCATCGACGAGGATGGCATCACCTTCATCACCGACGGCCGCGGTTCCGGTGTGGCGGCCTACTGGGTGACCAACGACGTCAACGCCACCCCCACCGACGACGACTGGGAGACCCTGCCCATCCCGCAGCACCAGTTCGCGTTCGACCTCGACATCGTTGACACCTCGCCCCTGGTGGTGTGGGTGCGCGACGAGTGCGGCAACATCGGCAACAAGGCCGTCTTCCAGCCCACCCACGTGCGCGTCGAGGATGAGAACGGCAACCCCATCGACGACTACTACGTCATCGGTGAGAAGCCCATCATCGTGCTGCCCGAGGACGACGAGGTCCCCGACTCCGAGGACGACCCCGAGAACAACAAGTTCAGCGGCTGGACCACCCCCGGCGGCGACCCGGTGACCCCGGGCTCCACCCCCGACCCCGAGGGCAACGAGATCATCATCCGCCCGTCCTACTCCAAGGACTACGCCAAGCTCATCTACCTGGCCAACGGCGGTGACATCTCCGGCAAGCCCTCCTCCGAGTTCCAGGTGGTCTCCAAGTCCTCCATCTACAAGAAGATCGAGGACCACAACGTGACCCCCACCCGTGAGGGATACACCTTCATGGGCTGGAAGCTCCTCAACACCGACGACGCCACCAAGGTGGCCGACTCCGCCTACATCAACAACAAGGCCAACGTGGCCGACGTCACCGACCAGCTGGCCGTCAAGGAGGTCGACGAGGAGAGCGGCGCCGTCAAGCGCGACACCTACTACCTCGTGGCCCAGTGGGAGGTCGGCAACTACGTCGTGCGCTTCGACGCCAACGGCGGCTCCCTCGGCAACGTCCGCTCCATCGAGGACGTGGCCTTCGGCACCAACGTGGGCTCCCTTGCCATCCCCGTCCAGGGCCGCGGCGTGCCCACCAAGGCCGGCTACATCTTCCAGGGTTGGTCCACCACCAAGAACGCCATGGACGACTACGCCAACACCTTCGCCAAGTCCTCCACGGCCGACGCCGGCCTGACCCCTGTGGCCGCCCCCACCATGCCGTCCCACGACATCACGGTCTACGCGGTGTGGAAGTACGACACCAGCAAGTTCATCGTCTCCTTCGACTCCGACGGCGGCAGCCGCGTGGGCGACGTCTCCTACCAGAAGGCCAACGCTCCCTCCTACGCCACCAGCTCCATGGCCCGGTTCCCCACCCCCTCCAAGACCGGTTACGACTTCACCGGCTGGCACTACGTGGAGGAGGACGGTGAGCTCCGCGAGGAGACCACCGACGGTACCGGTGCCCCCATCGTCACCGAGAACCACACCTTCAAGGCCACGTGGGCCCCGCGTGACGACACCAAGTACACCGTCGAGTACTGGATCAACTCCGGCGCCAAGGACGCCGAGGGCAACGCCGTCTACACCCGTGTGAACGACGCCTCCGTCACCAAGACCTACACCGCCGCCACCGAGTCCACCGTGGCCGTGGCCGACGGCGACAAGACGGCCGAGCTCACCGTGGGCGGTGCCAAGTACTGGTACAACGCCGACAACCCCAACAACGTGCTCACCGGCACCGTCACCGGCAGCCCGAGCCTGGCCCTGCGCCTCTACTACGACCGCTACCTCGACGTGGTGGTGAAGGCCGACGGCCACAGCACCGGCACCGGCACCGTGGAGTCCAAGACCGCCCAGCGTGAGGGTTCCAAACCCACGGTCAGCTGGAAGGCCGACGCCGGCAGCCACGTGGCCAAGGTCACCGTGGACGGCGTGGTCCGTGACGACCTGATCGCCAAGGGCTCGTTCACCCCCGAGGACGGCCTCACCGACAACGTCAACATCGTGGTGGAGTTCGTGAAGGACTCCGGCACCACCGACCCCTCCGGCCCCACCGGTGGCGACGTGCCCCGCAAGGCCTACACCGTGACCACCGAGATCCACGGCTGCAGTGCCTCCGACGGCTGCACCATCACCGGAACCAGGCCATACCTGGCCGGCACCGACGCCCGTATCGAGTGGAACGTGTGCTCCGGCTGCAAGATAAACCGCGTGCTGGTGGACGGCCGCGAGGTCGAGGTCTCCGGCAACACCTTCGACTTCAAGGGCCTTGCCGCCGACCACAAGGTGGCCGTCTATGTGACGAGCACCTCCATGCCCACCATCGGCGGAACCAGCAGCGACGGTGCCTACACCATCACCGTGAACCGCTATGGCGGCGACAGCACCTTCCTTACCTCCACGAGCAAGACCATCCCGTTCGCCGACGCCGCCGGCGCCGACTGGACCTTCACGTGGGACCGCAACGGGTCGGCCTACAAGGCCTATGAGATCCGTGTCGACGGCAAGACCGTGCGCGGTGGTGTGGACGCCAACGGCAACTTCCGCACCAACCTCAAGGATGCAGCCAGCTATGGCCTCACCCCCAACGCCAACCACGTCGTCGACATCTACTTCTTCCAGGAACCGGCCTCCGAGGACGGCACCGACCCCGACCCGGTAGTGCCGGACTTCTCCGACCCCGACGAGTGGGTCAAGGTGACCACCCAGATCATTGGCGGTGCCGGTGAGATCGACGGCGGCTTTGTCTCCAAGAAGGTGGAGGGCGACACCCACACCGTGGAGTACAAGGTCGAGAACGGCGACAACTACGATTCCGAGGACTACACCTACTATCAGGTGAGTAAGGTCGAGGTCACCGGCGACACCGCCGCCAAGGTCGACCAGGACAACCAGCAGGTCACCGTCACCCTCACCCAGGACGCCGACGTGAAGGTCTATGTGGAGCCCGTGGTGCGCAAGGTGGAGACCTACAAGGTCACCCGCCAGGTGGTCGACGGTCAGGTCGTCCCCAACGCCGACGGCGGCTCCATCGTGGCCTCCCGCACGGTTGGTCTCTACGGCAACTACTCCAATATCCTCGCCACCCCCAAGTCCGGCTTCAGGGTGGGGGCCGTGGAGGTCACCGACAGGCGCAACGGTGCCGCCGCGTCCCAGACGGGCACCATCACCCACCTGATCGGGCAGGACGGCGCGATCGCCGAGACCATCAAGGGCAAGGTCACCTGGAACGGTGCCGCCACAGCCTCCGAGCAGGAGACCGCGGACGAGCCCCAGGCCCTTGCCGACCAGGTGAACCCCGAGGCGCTCTCGGCCGACCCGGCCGCCCAGGCTCCCGCCAGCGACCCTCGCAACATCCAGGCCGACGAGCCCCAGGCCGCCGAGCCCGTCGAGGACCCGGTTGCCCCCAGCGTCTCCGCCCCTGTGGCCGATGAGGCCGATGGCACCGAGCCTGCGTCCGACGACACCCAGGCCCAGGAGCCCGAGGGTGCTGCGGCCGACGACGCCCTGGCGGCCGCCGCCTCCCAGCTCTCCGACGACGCCCCAGCCGACGAGGGCTTCTCCCTCATGACCAAGGCCTACGCCGACGGCACCAACGGCCCCGACGCCGACAAGAACGTCTTCACCGAGCCGGTCACCACCGACGGCAAGACCTCGGTGAGCATCACCAACATCACCGAGGACCAGATGGTGGTGGTCTACTTCGTGTCCGAGAGCGAGACGCCCGAGGACACCAAGCAGGTCGTCTCCGACCGTCAGGACGGCAAACTCCACCGCGTCTCCGTGGTCTTCACCGACCCCGAGGGCAACGTGCTCGCCACCGAGCCCAAGACCGAGGGTGAAGGCTTCGTGCCCGACGGCGGCAACGCCACCCTCTCCTGGGCCGACCTCGCCGGGTACCGCGTGGTCTCCGTCAACGGCGGGGCCGCAGCCTCCACCATCAACCTCGACAACGTCACTGCCGACACCGTGGTGACGGTGGTCCTCGAGCCCAACCGTCCCTCCGACCCCATCAAGGAGAGCGGATTCGAGCCCCGCTACGTCATCTCCACCGACGTGCGCGGTTACGGCGCCCTCACCATCACGCCCACCAAGACCGTGAGCGCCGGGGCCGACCACCAGGTCACCTGGGAGATCGACGGCGCACCAGTCGCCCAGGCCGAGGGTGACGAGGGCGGCTCCTCCGCCATGCCCCTCAACGTCCCCTACATCATCGACGTCGAGGTGGACGGCGACTCTGCTTCTGTGAGCGACAACGTGTTCAACCACGGCGGGTCCCAGGTCTCCACCCGCTCCGCTGGTGACAAGGGCTTCACCAACGTGGACGCCGACCACCACGTGGCCGTGACCACCATCCTCCTGAACGAGGACACCGACGGTAACGGCAAGCCCGACACCAACGTGGACACCGACGGTAACGGCGAGCCCGACACCAACGTGGACACCGACGGCGACGGCGAGCCCGACACCAACATCGTCGACGAGGACGGCGACGGCAAGCCCGACCCCGACGTCGTGGACCCTGACGACCCGGACAAGGACCCCAAGAAGCCCACCACCAACATCGACAAGGACGGCGACGGCATCCCTGAGGTCAACGTGGACACCGACGGCGACGGCAAGCCCGACGTGAACATCGACACCGACGGCGACGGCGAGCCCGACATCAACATCGTCGACCCCGACGGCGACGGCAAGCCCGACCCCGTGGACCCCAAGGACCCGGATTCTCCCAAGGTCCCCACCACCAACGTGGACACCGACGGCGACGGCAGGCCCGACACCAACGTGGACACCGACGGCGACGGCAAGCCCGACACCAACATCGTGGACGTCGACCTGGACGGCAAGCCCGACCCCGTGGACCCCAAGGACCCCGAGGCGCCCAAGCCCAACGTGAACATCGACACCGACGGCGACGGCAAGCCCGACCTCAACATCGACAAGGACGGCGACGGCAAGCCTGATCTCAACATCGTGGACAAGGACGGCGACGGCGTCCCGGACCCCGTGGATCCCAAGGCCGATCCCGTGCCCACCCCCGATGTCAACGTGGACACCGACGGCGACGGCTGGCCTGACATCAACATCGACACCGACGGCGACGGCAAGCCCGACAAGAACGTGGACACCGACGGTGACGGCGTCTACGACTGGAAGGACGAGGGCCACCCCGACCACCAGAAGTACCTCGACTCGATCAAGGGCGGGGACACCAACGGTGACGGCGTCTACGACTGGAAGGACGAGGGCCACCCCGACCACCAGAAGTACCTCGACTGGCTGAAGAGCCAGAGCACGACCACCACGACCACGACGCGCAGGCTCCCCTTCACCGGCGGCGCGGTTCCCAGGACCGGAGACATCGCCTCCGTGGCCCCCGCCATGGGCATCCTGGGTGCCATCGCCCTGGCGGCCACCGGCGCCCTGGTCATCCGTCGCAAGCGTCGCGACGACGAGGAGTAACGGCGGCGGGGGAGGGTACCGCCCATCACCGCTTCCCAAAGGGCCCGCATCGAAAGGTGCGGGCCCTTTCCTGTGGGAATGGAACCCGCAGGCCGATGGGCCCGCCGCCGACCGCCTGCCCATGGGTCTTCAAAAGGGAAAAGTGAGGTAGTGTATATATATTCAGGCTGAATACAGCTATCCCGATAAGGGAAGGAAGTGGAACCCATGAAGTCCAAACGCACCCACCCACGCCTTCTGTCCCTGCGCACCTTGCTGGCCGCCTTGCTGGCCGTGGCCCTCTCGGTGCCTCAGCCCTGTGTGGCCGCTGTGGCCGAGGCTGTCCGGGAGGGGACGTCGACCACCGTCTTCGGCGGTGTCACGGTCACGGGCGGCATGAGCGGCGTCGACTACGACGTGAGTGTCTCGCCGCTCCTGCTCACCGTGAAGACGGGGACCCCGCTGAGCTTCTCGGGCACCGGCGAGGGCTCTATCAAGATCGCTGAGGGGGTGGACGCCTCCATCACGCTCGACAACCTCGACCTCACGAGCAAGAGCTCCGCGCCTACGACGGCGGCGGACCGCAACTCGCCTATCGACCTCTGGCCCGGCTCGTCGCTCCACATCACCCTTGCCGACGGCTCCACCAACTATCTGCGCACGCAGCTCGACACCAACTGCGCCGGCATCCACGTGGCCGAGACCGCCAAGCTCACCATCGACGACTCCGTGACCAACCGCCTCACCGACGGTACCCACGTGGAGGTGGACGGCGGCAAGATCGCCACGGCCGGCACGCTGCTCGACGGCACCGAGGTGGCCGTGGGCGACGAGATCCTCAAACTTGCCTCCGACGACCCCGGCGTCCTCAAGGTGGCCGGAGGCTACGGCTGTGCGGCCATCGGCTCCGGCTCCATGAAGAACGCCGGGCTCATGGTCTTCGACGGCGGCTCCGTCGTCGCGGTGACCTGGCGCGGCGTGGCCGTGGACCTCGACAACCCCGGTGCCGGCGGCGACGCCGACATCCCGGTGAGCGGCAGCTACTACGCCAGCGCCGGCGCGGGCATCGGCGCCGGCTGCGGCGGCGGTGCCACCGACATGGTCTTCAACGCCGCCGACATCGACGCCTACGGCTCGTACCACGGCGCCGCCATCGGCGCCCCGCTGCGCTACGAGGGCGGCACCACCTACAACGGCGGCGCCCGCCAGCCCAGCGCCCTCACCACCACCCCCAACTCCACCTGTGGAAACATCACCATCAACGGCGGCTTTCTCAAGGCCCGCGGCTTCACCCACGGCAACGCCTTCGGCGGCGCCTGCGACTCCGCGGCCGCCCCGGGCGCCAAGGGCAAGGTCATCAAGGTCACCGGTGGCACCCTGCTGCCCACGTCGGGGAGCGGCCATTGGGACCTCGGTGGCCGCGACGGCACCGTCATCGTCACCGGCGGCTCCATGCGCATCGCCAACATGAGCAAGTTCCAGGGCGACGGCCCGTGGTCCGACGAGACCAAGACCACCAAGCTGACCATGGTCACCATCGACATGAAGGCCGAGCTCGAGCAGCTCGACAGCCTCAACTCCAAGATCAGCGGCTGGCAGCTCTTCGTCAACGGGCAGCCCCACAGCTACGGCGCGCCCACCATGTTCGACGACGGCAAGCTGTACCTCTGGCTCTCCGACGCCTATCTCCAGAAGGACCCCGAGACCGGCAAGTCCGCCCGCATCGAGGTGCGCCTCAACTACATCGACGCCAACGGCAAGGAGCAACGCCTCGAGCCCCTCTACGTCGAGGAGCTCGGCGGCTCCTCCGGGTCCACCCTCAAGCGCTACGTCAACATCGACCTCGACAACGAGGAGCTCGACCCCGCCGCCCGCGAGGTAGTGGCCGGCTACTTCTCCAAGCTCGACAAGTACTACGACGGCCTGCCCCTGCCCGGCCTCGAGCTCTCCGAGGAGGAGGGCCACTACATCTCTACCGCGGGCCTCGAGACCGTGCCCAAGCGCCTCACCGACTCCAGCTCCCTCGAGTACACCTACCAGACCGTCTCCGAGGAGGTCGACAAGAACGGCGACCCTGTGATCATCGGTTCCGGCTCGTCCCTGCCAACGGACTCCGGGCGCCAGCTCATCGAGATCGTCTCCAAGCAGTACGCCTCCGACCCTGGCATGCAGTCGTACTGGGGCCACCGCATCCGCGGCAACGCCGTCATCAACCCGGTGAACTCCGCCGCCCAGGCCGACATCTCCTCCCTCGGCCACGGCGTCGACGTCGAGGTGGGAGGGGAGACCCGCTCCTACAGCGAGCCCACGTGGGCCCAGGGCTCCGACTCCGCCATCGACTTCAACACCGCCACCATGGACTGCCTCGTGGTGCCCTTCGACGTGACGAGCGGCACCATCCCCGGCACCGACACGCCGTCGGCCGCCACGTGCGCGGCCCCCACGGGCACCGTGAGCCTCTACCTCGACGGCCGCCCCCTCACGGCCTCCCAGGGCGGCGTGATCGAGCTCGACGAGGGGACCTTCAGGGACGCCTCCGTTCCCGTAGCGGTCGAGAAGGTCGACGGTCGCGAGCACGTGGTGGGGTACTTCAAGATCACGCGCTCCCAGCTCGAGGCCTGGGGCCTCGCCGCCACCGAGGACAACCAGCACACCGTGCAGGTGCGCTACACGTCTGTGACCTCGGATGACCCGCCCCTGCGCGGCGAGCGCTCCGCGGGCCCTGCCTATGAGGACAGCGCCTACCTCAACTACTACGAGAGCGAGAGCCCGGTCACCAACGTCGAGATCGAGATAGCCCAGCCCGGCTTCACACTCTACAGCGGCGCCCTGACGGCCACGGGCTTCGACCCGGCCGCCCCCTTTGCCAAGGACCCCTCCGCCCTCGACGTGGCCGCGGCCCGCATGAGCTACCTCGACGCCGAGCGCGACGACGCCGGCAACCTGGTGGTGGGCGACGACGGCTCCCTCAAGACCTGGGTGGTCGACGCCGACTACGAGGCCGCACCGGCCCAACAGGTGGTCGACGGCGCCATGTTCATCGGCAAGGACAAGAACTGGTTCGACGTCTACACGCTCACGAGCTCCGTGGGCGAGATCGACATCGTGAGCTCCGACCCCGGCGTCGTCGCTGTGGAGCCCAACGCCAGCCTCGTGGGGCGCCGCGCCCAGTACCGGCCCGGCACCTCCGCCTACGTGGCCGGCACCAAGGCCCGCGTGGTGGGTCCCGGCGTGGCCGTGATCACCGCCACCATCCACGGCACAGGCGCCTACGACGGGGCCACCCGCAGCTTCCGGGTGTTCGTGAACCCGGACCTCGCCACGGAGCCCGCGCTCGAGGCGGCCATGACGGCGCGGGACGTCTCGCGCTCCGACGGCACCGTGCGCCCGGGCGACACCGTGCGTTACACCGCGGTGGTCTCCAACACCGCTGGCCTGACCATGTACCAGAACCCGGTCTACTCCCTCACCGTGCCGGCCGATGCCACGCTCTCGTCCCTGCGCCTCGTGGCGGCCGACGGCTCCGTGACCGCCCTCGAGGAGGGCAGCGGCTACACGCGCTCGGGCGACACCCTCACCGTGGCGAGCCTGCCGGCCCTCTACGGCGGCCAGTCCGTGCGCTTTGTGATGGACGTCACCGTGAACGACGGAGTGATCCTGCCCGAGCACGGGCCTCTGGAGGCCCTACGCTCCGAGTGCGCCACCTGGGGCGTGTACGGCCAGGACAAGTTCCATGGCGACGTGTTCCCGTGGGACACGCGCTTTGACTTTGAGAACGGCAAGGAGCTGGGCAGCGCCGACGAGCCCGCCGCAAGCGCCTGGGCCGACCCCATGGCCGAGAAGCGGGACCCCTCCGACCCCGACCCCGACGACCCGTCCCATACCGTCGACGACGCCGAGGGCACCGAGACCCGCCCCGTGGACCCCGGAGCCGTGATGGGTGACGACGAGCTCGCCGAGGTGGCTGCCCGTATCGCCGCCGAGAACGGCAAGGGGCTCCCCGATGGTGTGACGCCCACGGTGTCCGTGACGCGCGTCGACGGCGCCGGCGGGGTCACCGTGACCGGGGGCGTGCCCCTCTCGGCCCCCTCCACCTATCGCGTGGCCGTCACCTGGGAGCACGAGGGCGAAGACGGCTCCATCTCCACTACCACCGTGGTGGTGCAGGTGGACGTAACCGACGGGGACGACCACGACCTCGTGGTGGTCCCTGCCGACCCCGACGTGCCTGCGGGCGACATCTCCGTGGCCAAGACCTGGGCCAACGTGACGGCCGGTGCCGAGGACCGCGGCAACCGCGAGGTCGTGCAGGTGGGTGACGAGCTGCTCTACACCATCACCGCGACCAACGCCAAGGCGGGCTCCGTGTACCACGCCGCCGTGGTGGCTGACACGCTCCCCGTGGGCGTGGAGTACGTGCCCGGCTCCATCGAGGTCGTGTGCCGCCGCGGCACCGAGAAGGAGCGCCTGCTCAAGGCCGACGACTTCTCGGTCGACTACGGCGCCGACAGCCGCACGCTCTACGTGGCCGTTGGCGACCTCTACGGCGGCGAGACGGCCACCGTGCGCTTCAGGGCCCGCGTGACCGCCGAGCGCCTGAGCCACACCGACCCGCAGTCGCTCGTGAACGTGGGACGCGCCTTCGGCACGCTGCCCACGGACACCGTGAGCGACCCCGACCCCGACCCCGACGATCCCGACGCCCCCAAGAAGGTCGTGGTGACGCCGCCCGACGACACCCCCGGGCCCTTCGGCGACGACAACCCGCCCGCCGACCCCACCCTCGACGACCGCAAGGACGAGGAGCCCGCGGACGTCGAGCTGGAGTACACGGAGCATGTGCGCGCCGTGGCCGCCGACGCCGAGGTCACCTCCATCACCCGCGACGAGCTGCTCGGGCACCTGCGTGGCTTTGCGGCGGCCGACGGCTACGAGCTTGGGGCCGAGCCCACCGACCTCGCGTTCACGGCGGCCCACGCCGTGGCACCCCTCGGCCGCGCCGTCACCGGCGACGAGGCCACCTCGCTCGTCGAGACCGGCCGGAGCGACCTTGCGGCCACCTACGTGGCCGAGGACGGCTCCCGGGTGAGGGCCGTCCTGCACCACGTGGTGTGGGACGACGGCACCCCCGAGGACGAACGCCCCGGCGACGGCCCTGCACCCGGGACCTTCTCGGCGGCCATGACGGTCTCCGAGCGCGTCTCCGAGGGTACCGTCACCGCCTCCGAGCTCAAGGACCGCGCCCTGGCCCTGGCGGCCGACCGTGGCCTGACCCTGCCTGCCGGCGTCGCCGCGGGCGACTGGAGGCTCGTGCGCGTGGCTGCCGACGGCTCCGAGGAGGCGGTGGCCCCCGACGCCGAGGTGGACCTCTCCGAGCCCGCGACCTACCGGGCGGACGTCTCCTACCACCGCGACGCCGCCGGTGACACGCGCGGGCTGACCGGCACCCTGGCCCTGGGCTACGTGCTCTTTGACGGCACCTACCCCGAGAGCGACCCGGTGCCCGGCACCGTGGGCCCCGTGGCCCCCGCCGACCCCGACACGGCCCAGGTGACCGTGGTCAAGGAGTCCGCCAACAAGACGCCCCACGGGGACGGCAAGGCCCACGTGGGCGACCTCATCTCCTACACCGTCACCGTGGCCAACGGCGGCTCGGCCGAGACCTGCGTGTACGACGTGGTGGTCTCCGACGAGCTTCCCGTGGGCGTGGAGGTCGTGGCCGGCACCATGACCCTGGAGCTCCCCAGCGGGGAGACGGTGGCCGTGCCCGACGCCGTGTGCGACCCGGCGACCCACGCCATCTCGGTGTTCGGCGGCTCGCTCAAGGGCGGCGAGCGGGTTGTGCTGCGGTTCGACGCCCGGGTGACCGAGGACGCCGAGGGCCGCGACATCGGCAACCACGCCGTGGCGTCCTTCGTGCGGCCGTCCGACGCGCCCACGGAGACGATCTTCGGCCGTGACGACGACGCTCCCGGGCCCGGCGACCCCGCCAAGCCGGAGGACTTCGCCGGCTCCGTGGTCCTCGACCCCACGCCGGCCGCCTACCCGGACGGCGCCTCCGACCCGGTGGCCCCCGCCGAGGGCGGCTTCGGCGGCGCTGACGGCAACGGTACCGACGGCTCCGGCGGCAGCGGCACCTTGAGGCCCGCCCTCACACCGCTCTCCCGCGTGCCGGTGGGGCGCATCCTGCCGGTCACCGGGGACGTGGCCTCCCTGGTCCCGGTGCTCGGCAGCCTCGCGGCCGTCGCCCTGGGCGCCACGGGCGCGCTCGTGGCGCGGTCGCGCCGCCGCGACGGCTAGGCCCCGGGTCCTTCCCGGCCCCCACCCATCCATCTCCACCTGAACGCGATTGAGGGCGACTTTCCGCGGGCGAAACCCCCGGAAGTCGCCCTCATCCGTGTTCAGGCGGCCAGAATCCGCCCTTGACCGCGTTCAGGTGGGGGAGGGGTCGCCCTCAGACGCGTTCAGGTGCCGGGCAGGGGTGCCGGGTGGGAGTGGAGAGAAAGGCGCAGGGGCGGGGAGGAAGGTACGGGGAGAATGTCGGGCGCGGGTGTCGAGGATGGGTGATGGGGACGGGATACCGCGTCGCGCCGCCGTGCCACGCGGGCGCATCTGGGCTATAATGCAAGCCCGATGCGGGCATCGCCAAGTGGTAAGGCATCAGCTTCCCAAGCTGACATCCGCGGGTTCGAGTCCCGTTGCCCGCTCCATCGCGCTTCCGGCCCCCGCCAAGGGGGCTTTTTTGTGTGTGTGGCAGACAGGAGGAGGCCATGCAGGAGAGGTTCGACCGGGGAATGGCGGAGGCGATCAGGGCGTTCGTCGTGCGCAACCGCAACTCCGACGGCACCTATTCCCTCGACCCCAAGATCGCGCCGGAGGCCCTGGTCTCCCTCATCCACGAGGCCGTCGGCGACGAGCTCTCGTTCTACCCTGAGGCCGACCAGCTTGTGTGGGATGTGGCACGGCACATGGGCTTCGTCATACCGGCATGCCCGGTGGAGTCGCGAGGCGACGCCAAGGCCTTCCTGGCGGAGTACGGGGTGAGGAACGCCGACCAGTGGTACCGGAGGTTCGGGTTCGACGACGGCGTGATGAAGAACTTCTATGCGACATCCGTCCTCATGGCGCGCAACACCCCCTTCTGGCGCAAGCTGGTCCCGGTGCCCAAGTTGGCCGCCACCAAGGCGTCGACGTTCGCCCCGTACCTCGTGGACGCGCTCGACTTCTGCCTTGGGTATGAGACGGGGGCGGACGACGACCGGCTGTTCCGTTGCTGAGCCGGACCCGCCCGCGTGCAAGGTCTTCTGCAAAACTCTGAAAGGAGTCGTCCGGTCATGAGCCGTGAGCTTACCGACGAGGAGTTCGACATTCAGATGGGGGCGCTCGCACCCCGTCTCAAGAAGTACGCGCACCTGCTGGTGCGCGAGGGCCTCGGCCTCACCGAGGGCCAGGAGCTCGTGGTGGAGGCGGCCGTCGAGGCCGTCTCCTTTGTGCGCGACGTCGTCGCGGCCGGTTACGCCGAGGGTGCCGGCCATGTCACCGTGGTGTGGAGCGACGAGGCCGTCACCCGCATGGAGTACGAGAACGTGCCCAAGGATTGGTTCGAGCGCGTGCCCGAGTGGCGCGTCAAGCAGATGAACGGGCTCGCCGAGCAGGGAGCCGCCTTCCTGTGGTTGGACGGCGACGACCCCGACGGCATGGCCGGCGTGGACCAGGCCAAGGTGGCGGCCCGCCGCAAGGCCTCCAACACCCAGTGCGACGTGTGGCGCCACGGACTGGACTTCGGCCTCAACGCCTGGTGCATCGGCGGCGTGTCCACCCGCGCCTGGGCCCAGAAGGTCTTCCCCGACCTCGGTCCCCACGCCGCGGTCGTCGAGCTGTGGGAGGCCATCCTCTCCGTGGCCCGCGTGACCGACGACCCCCAGAGCGCCTGGGAGACCCACAACGCCACGCTCGAGAAGAACAAGCGCTCGCTCAACCGCCGTCATTTCGACGCCCTCCACTACGTGAGCGAGAGCAACGGCACGGACCTCGTGATCGGCCTCTCGCCGCGTCACATCTGGGACGGCGGCGCCGCCGAGACCCAGGGCGGGGTGCGGTTCTTCCCCAACATCCCCACCGAGGAGGTCTTCACCACCCCCGACCGCAACCGCGCCGACGGCATCGTCCACTCGGCCCTGCCGCTCGTCCACAACGGCAGTGTGGTGCGCGATTTCTGGTTCCGCTTCGAGGGGGGTCGCGTGTCCGACTTCGGCGCCGCCGAGGGGGCGGACGTCCTTGAGCACATCCTCGCCACCGACGAGGGGGCGGCTCGCCTGGGGGAGTGCGCGCTCATCTCCAAGAACACGCCCATCCGCGAGAGCGGCCTGCTCTTCTACAACACCCTCTATGACGAGAACGCCTCATGCCACCTGGCGTTGGGCATGGGCTTCCCCGAGTGCTACGAGGGCGGTTACGACCTCTCGCCCACGGAGCTCGAGGCCTCCGGTGTCAACCAGAGCGCCCAGCACGTGGACTTCATGATCGGCACCGACGACCTCGACATCACGGGTGTCACCGCCAAGGGCGAAGAGGTCCCGGTGTTCATCCATGGCCAGTGGGCGTGGGAGTAGGGTAAGATTGCACATACCGTGCGCATCGCGTGCGTTCATGGGCCTTTAGCTCAGCTGGCAGAGCAGGAGACTTTTAATCTCAAGGTCGTGGGTTCGAACCCCACAGGGCCCACCAGAGGCACAGACGCCCCCACCCGCCGACAGCCGGCGGGTGGGGGCGTTCCTTTTATATATAGTCGTGGACAATCAACGGAATCATGAGAGATGGGGGTTCCCATGGCAGGGTTCGAGTATCGCCACCGCGACGTGCCGTTCCGCGACTTCTTGGCTACGAACGTGGGTGAGGGGTTGCTCCCCAGGGGGGTGCGTGACAACGACGGCGCCTGCGCCGCCCTGGACCGCTGCATGGAGATCGTGGCCGAGGAGGCGCGGGACGGCTGGCGCCTCGTGCAGGTGATCCCCATGTTGAGCGAGCGCGTGGCCTACATGCAGGGGAGCGACCGGACCTGGGGCTACCGCGTGGTCCTGGAGCGCCCGGTGGGGGAGGAGTGACCATGGCCGTCATCACCACGTTCGACGTCGTCGACTGCAACCGCGCCCTTGCCGAGGCCGGCTTCTCCGGCTCGGTCCACCTTCACGACGCCTGCGGGGCCCAGTCCCTCTCCTGGGACGAGTCCCTCGACTCCGGTCCTGAACCCGTGGGACCGTGGCTGGAGCTGTTCTTCGCGTCCCGCGGCGCGACGGTGCGCGCCCTAGGGGGCCGGCGCCTCGTGGCGGGGTGCTGACGGGGCCCGCCGTGGCCCCGGGAGGGGACCCATTGCGCCCCGTTATGGCAACCGGTGAACGTATCTATATAATTGTTAGTTGATGTTATGGCGTTACAGGTACGGTCCTGTGTCACAACCGTCTTCACAACGGCGTCGTACCGAGGTATTGATTCTTTAAGTCTATATTTACAACAGCATGTGGATACTGGCGTTACGCAATGCATATCCTGTTCAGGTACGTTGTGTTACGGCGTGGATCCGATCCGGTCTTGGGTCACTTCCGTCACGGTATGGTGTCGCACAAAGAGGGTGGATAACACGCCTTAACGGCAACAGGATACGGTGGGCCGGCGGTGATACAATGACCGTCACGTTCGTCGCACCCTAAAAGGAGCAAGCCCTGTGGCCACCCTCAAAGAACTCGCAACCCGCTGCAACGTCTCCAAGATGACGGTCATCCGCACCATCGACAGCCTGGGCCTGCGCGGCGAGCACGTGGTCAAGAAGGGCGAGCGCGGCATGCTCGACATCGACGACTACGCCGCCTCCCTCATCGCGGACACCCTGATGAAGCGCGCCGAGCCCCAGCCTGCCAAGGCCGAGGAGGCCCAACCGGCGGCCGCGGCGGATGCCGCGCCGCGGGAGAGCGAGACGGCCGAGGTCTACCGTTCGTGGATCGAGGACAGCCGCCGTGCCTACGAGGAGCGCATTGAGGGCCTTAAAGAGCAGCTCGTTGCCAAAGACGCCCAGATAGCCCAGCTCACGTCGCTGCTCGAGGCCCAGAACGCCTCCATCGAGAAGGAGAGGGACGAGGCCCGGGAGGCCTCCGCCGCCCTGCGCGACGCCCTGGTGCGGGCCAACTCTGCCACGGAGACCCTGGGCCGCATCAAGTCGGCCACGCTGCGCCAGAGGCTCTTCGGGTTCAGGGGGCTGCTGCCCTCGGGGGAGTGACCTAGTCGTCCACGGCCGAGAGGCCGACGCCGAAGAGGATCCCCAAGATCGTGGTGTAGACGATGCCGACGCCCGAGAGGCGGTAGTCGTTGAAGTCGACGCTCAGGGTCGTGTGGAGCTGGAGCACGTCGAGGATGTCTGAGACAAAGAGCGCCGCCATCACGGCCAGCGGCACCCAGAACAGGAGCTTGGGGAGCCACGAGGGGTAGCCGAAGGCGGCCAGGCCCCAGAGCCACGACACCACGAGCGAGGTGATGAGGAACGCCCCGAGCGGCACGCAGGTGGAGCGCGAGACGAAGGTCACCGCCGGGCCCATGGCCAGGATCCCCGCGTCGTTGGCCATCACGGCGAAGGCCAGCTGGAACGAGAGCGTCATCCACAGCAGGCAGGCGAGCGTCGTCTGGATGAGCCTCCTCCTCGGCGCCTGCAGGGCCGGGCCGTCCTTGGCCCGGGTGCTCACGGGCATGGCGAAGCCCATGGCGAGGCCGAGGAGCACGATGAGCCACGCGCCGCGCCGCACTATGTCGCCGGAGAAGGCGTCGAGCTGCCGGGCGGTCTCTGTGGCGGGCAGCGCGATGGTGCCCATGATAGGGAAGGCCGCGATGAAGCACAGGAACCCGAAGGACGCCGCAGCCATGGCATAGCGGAGGCGCCGGGGCACGCAGATGTCGCGCATGATGACCACCACCATGCCGGCGACGCAAGGGACGGCGTAGGCCACCACCATGCAGGCCAGGGAGCAGGCCGAGACCTCGCCCGCCGTCGCGGCAGGGTTCGCCAAGGCGCAGGTGAGCACGACGAGGCTCACCACGACGGCCGCGCACAGCGCGATGCCGGCGTTGAGTATGGGCCTGCGCCCTGGGCGCGCGATGGCGCCGTTCATGTCGTCGTGGCCCATGCCCCCCCCCTTCCCGAGGTCCGCACAAGAATACACCGCGTCCCGACGGCCCGTGAGTCCGCACGGCCGCGGTTCAGCCGGTAGAATCATCCCCAGTTAGCAGCCGGCCCCCGCCACCCGGAAAGGACTCCCCATGATCGACCGCTACACCCGCCCCGAGATGGGCCACATCTTCTCGCTCGAGAACAAGTACGCCATCTGGCAGGAGATCGAGGTGCTGGCGTGCGAGGCCCACGCCAAGCTGGGCGAGTCGGGCATCACCGAGGAGGAGGCCGCCTGGATCCGCGCCCATGCGGGCTTCGACGTGGACGAGGTGGACGCCATCGAGGCGGTCACCAACCACGACGTCATCGCCTTCCTCACCGACCTGGGCGAGCACATCGACGCCGAGGTCCCCGAGGGCGAGCCCAAACCCAGCCGCCACGTGCACTACGGCATGACCAGCTCCGACCTGGGCGACACCGCCCTCTGCCTTCAGCTGGTGCAGGCCACCGACATCATCGTCGACGACGTCCGGCGTCTCGGCGGCATCTGCCTGCGCCGTGCCTTCGAGGAGCGCGACACCCTCTGCGTGGGCCGCACCCACGGCATCCACGCCGAGCCCATGACCTTCGGCATGAAGTTCGGCAGCTGGGCGTGGGAGCTCCACCGGGACCTGCGGCGCCTCGAGGACGCCCGCGCCAACGTGGCCTGCGGCGCCATCAGCGGCGCGGTGGGCACCTACTCCTCCATCGACCCGGCCGTGGAGGCCTACGTCTGCGAGCACCTCGGCCTGAACGCCGACCCGCTGTCCACCCAGGTGATCAGCCGCGACCACCACGCCTACCTCGCCGGTGTCCTCGCCACGACGGCGGCCACCTGCGAGCGCATCGCCACCGAGATCCGTAACCTGCAGAAGACCGACACCCTCGAGGCCGAGGAGCCCTTCCGCGCCGGCCAGAAGGGCAGCTCGGCCATGCCCCACAAGCGCAACCCCATCACCGCCGAGAAGGTCTGCGGCCTGGCCCGCGTGGTCAAGGCCAACGCCCAGGTGGCCTTCGACAACGTGGCCCTCTGGCACGAGCGCGACATCTCGCACTCCTCGGCCGAGCGCGTGGCCATGGCCGACTCCTTCATCGCCCTCGACCACATGCTCCACTGCCTCATCCGCATCGTGGACGGCCTCGTGCTCTACCCGGCCCAGATGCTCGCCAACCTCAACAAGACCCGCGGCCTCATCTTCTCGTCCAAGGTGCTGCTCGCCCTGGTGGACGAGGGCCTGAGCCGCGAGGACGCCTACGCCGTGGTGCAGGAGAACGCCATGGCCACCTGGCGCGAGATCCAGGCGGGCGAGCCCGGCACCACCTTCCGCGAGAAGCTCGCCGCCGACCCACGGGTGTCCCTCTCCGGGGAGGCGCTCGACGCCATCTTCGACCCGCGTTCCTTCCTCACCCGTGTGGACGCGGTCTTCGACCGCCTGGGGGAGCTCTCCTTCGAGTAGGCCGTCCTGTCCGCCCTTTTTCGGTCCCCACGTTTCAGCATGGGGCTCAATGGGCACGAAGACCCCCATGGAACCCAGGAGAGAGGAAGCGGGCATGGCTGTTTCGAAGGAGATCTCGGAGTTCGTCGACGAGGTGTGGCCGAGCGTCAAGAAGGACATCGCGGCCCTGGTGGCGGTGGACTCCGTGGAGGACCTCGCCGCGGCGGCGCCCGGCGCGCCCTGGGGCCCCGGCCCCCGCGCGGCGATGGACGAGGCACTCGACCAGGCCCGGCGTCACGGGCTCGAGACCTGCGACATCGACGGGCGCATCGCCTATGCCGACCTCCCTGGCACCGGCGACGGCGTGCTGGCCACCATCGCCCACGTGGACGTGGTGCCCGCCGGCCCCGGCTGGGACTCCAACCCCTTCGAGCTGCGCGAGCGCGACGGCTACCTCGTGGGCCGCGGCGTCGTGGACGACAAGGGGCCCTTCGTGCTCACGCTCTGGGCGGCCGAGTACTTCCGTCGCGCCGGCAGGCCGCTGCCCCGCACGCTGCGCTGCATCGTGGGCGCCAACGAGGAGACCGGCATGAAGGACGTGGCGGCCTACCTCGAGCGCGAGGGCGAGCCGTGGTTCCTGTTCACCCCCGACGCCGAGTTCTGCGTGGGCTGCGGCGAGAAGGGCCACCTCACGGCCACGTTCCTCTCGGGCCCCGTGGCCGGCGCGCCCCTCGTCTCGGTGAGCGGCGGCACCGTGGCCAACGCCGTGCCCGGCACCGCCACGGCCGTGGTGGAGGCCCAGGCGGCGAGCCTGCCCGTGGCCGACGGCATCGAGGTCCGAGACCTCGGCGGCGGCCTGGCCGAGCTGTCGGCCACCGGCGTGGGCGGCCACGCGTCGCTGCCCGACGGCACGGTCAACGCCATCGCCGTGCTCATCGGCTACATCGCGGACAACGGCCTGTACGACGCACGCACCCAGGGCGGCTACGTGTCGTTCGTGCAGGGGCTGCTCGCCTCCACCGATGGCTCCTCCGTGGGCCTTGCCTCCGCCGACGACAAGTT
Source organism: Granulimonas faecalis (assembly GCF_022834715.1). Taxonomy (NCBI): domain Bacteria; kingdom Bacillati; phylum Actinomycetota; class Coriobacteriia; order Coriobacteriales; family Kribbibacteriaceae; genus Granulimonas; species Granulimonas faecalis. The sequence continues at coordinate 2,047,405 of NZ_BQKC01000001.1, read as the reverse complement.
CGGCCCCCTCACCATGGTGGGCGGCGTGGCCCGCACCGTGGACGGCCGCTTCACCCAGACCGTGGACATCCGCTTCCCGACGTCGACGACCTCCGAGCACCTGCACGCGGTCCTCTTCCGGTTCGCCGAGGAGCACGGCATGCGCATGAGCGCACCCCACGTCATGGAGCCTTCCTACATCGAGCCGGACTCCCCGCAGGTGATGGCGCTGATCGACGCCTACGAGGGGGTGACCGGCCGGGAGGGTGACGCCTTCACCATGGGCGGCGGCACCTACGCGCGGCACTTCGCAAACGCGGTATCCTTTGGCCCGGAGGGCGACGACCCCGCCATGCCCGAGTGGGCCGGCTCCATGCACGGCCCCAACGAGGCGGTGAGCGAGGCGGCCCTGCGCGAGGCCCTGGCCGTGTACATCCAGGCGATCGAGAACCTGATGGCGCTGTAGGGGCGCTCGCTGCCGGGAGGGGGTGACAGAGGTGCCTGGCCCATCTGTCACTCCCCCTATGCTCTATTTATGTCATCCGGCCCCCCTGACGGGGCGCCCCCGGAAAATGGGACAGAAGTGTCCGACCAAAGGGACAGGGGGGGTTGTGTCCCGTGATGATGGCGTGACAACCGTGCGCAGGGTCTGTGCATACAAGCTGAAAAAACCCGGGCCGTCGTATACTTCTCCCCTGACGAAAGGGTTCTAGCTTCATGACCACCCATGACTTTGCGCCGCGCGGGGTCTGCTCCCGCGCGATCCATATAGAGCTCGAGGACGACGGCCGCACCCTGCGCTCCGTGTCCTTCGAAGGTGGCTGCGACGGCAACCTCAAGGCCATCGGCACCCTGTGTGCCGGCCGCCCGGTCGACGAGATCGTGGCGCTCCTCGAGGGCAACACCTGCGGCCGCCGACCCACCTCCTGCGCCGACCAGCTCACCCGCGCCCTCCGGGCGGCCCAGGCGGAGGTGTAGCCCATGGCATCGACCCAGCGCCGGCCCACGCCGCGCCGGGCCGCCGGCCGGACCCGTCCGGCCCCGTCCGGCCGCACCAAGCCCAAGACCCCCAAGACCCCCAAGACCCGGGCCGCCGCCGCCCGCACGGCCGCCGGTTACGCCGTGCCGCGCCCCGAGGGCGCCGACCGGTCAGCCATCGACCGCCGCACCCTCATCAAGGGCGGCGCGGGCATCGGCGCCGTGGCGGTCCTCGGCTCGGCCCTGAGCTCCATCCAGGGCTGCTCGTCCAAGGGTCAGGGAGACGCCCAGGCCCCCGGCCCCGTGGTGGTCGACGAGGGCTCGGCCACGAGCGTCCTCGACTCCTACACCGCCGCCGACGCCGCCCCCGGCCTCGCCCAGACCGGCGCGTGGACGCTGCCCCTGGGCACCGTGCTCACGCCGTCGGAGGGGCAGTGGATCGCCTGCACGCTCACCGGCGAGAACGCCAACCCGCCCGTGAGCGCCGGCGCGTTCTCCCTGGCCTCCGGCACGGTCCAGGCCGTGGTGGAGCGGCCCCGCACCCAGGGCGCCACCTACGTGGTCTACGAGGCCCGCTGCTCCGACTCGGTCTACGCCTGGGTGGAGCTCGACACCGTCTCGGGCTCCTGGACCCTCTACGGCTCGGCCTTCTCGGGCGGCGCTCTCGCCGGTGAGCCCGTGGAGCTCTACTCGGCCGACACCGAGTGGGAGCCTCCCCTGGTGGCGTGCTCCGGCGACGCCGTCCTGTGGCTCGTCATGCCCGTGGCCTCCGGGTCGCAGTCCACCCAGGACTCCACCTGCCACATCTGGCGCGCCGGCCAGGCCGAGGGGTCTGTGGCGGTGACCTCCCACGGGCGCTTCGCCTGCGAGCCCACCGTCTCCGACGGCGTCGTCACCCTGGTGCCCCGCGTGCGCGAGGACGAGGGCGTCTATTACGGCATCACCGCCTACGACCTGGCGTCCGACCTCTCAAAGCAGGTGGACCAGCTCGTGTTGCCCCAGACCGTCAGGCCCTTCTCGGCCGTGCGCATGGGGGAGCGCTTCGTCTTCCAGATCGAGGCCAACTACCAGTCGGGCGGCCAACTGGGCAAGATGGGCACCTACGTGTCGCAGGGGGACGGCTCGTTCGTCTCCGTGGCCCGCGAGCCCCTGGCGGCGCCAGCCGGCAAGGGCGACATCGTGGTGGTGAAGGTGCGGGCCAGCTACGTGGTCGCCGACCTCGCCAACTCGACCTACGGCACCCTGGCCGCCGAGGACCGTGCCGTCGACTACGGCGAGTACCCGGCCCGCGTGGGAACGTGCGACACCTTCGTCACGTTCTGCACCGTCAAGGACCCCACCACCGGCTACCCCTCCGCGGTGTCGGTCCGGGCCTTCTCCGTGGCCTAGGCGGGGCGGTCCCTTTCACCCTTGTCATCCATGCCCCCTTTTGGATGGAAATTCCCTGGCTGGGGTAGACTGGTATTTGTTCAGTTATATGGAACGGCCCGCGACACCGGGCCGTTGCACCGGTTTTTTGCGAGCAAGGGGGCCCTCCATGGCTTCAGACGCCAAGCGCATTCTGTTGGTTGAGGACGAGAAGGTAATCCGCGACGCCGTGCAGGCGTACCTGGAGCGCGAGGGTTACTGGGTGCGCTCCGTGGGCGACGGCCAGTCGGCCGTGGAGGAGTTCGAGAAGCACACCTTCGACCTCATCATCCTCGACCTCATGCTCCCCAAGCTGTCCGGCGAGCGCGTTTGCCGCGCCATCCGCGACACCTCCGACGTGCCCATCATCATGCTCACCGCCAAGGGTGAGGTCGAGGACCGCATCATCGGCCTCGAGCTCGGCGCCGACGACTACCTCATCAAGCCTTTCTCGCCCCGCGAGCTCGTGGCCCGCGTCCGCGCCCTGCTGCGCCGCGCCCGCGTGGAAGCCGAGCCCCAGATCGAGGTCCTGGACTTCGGGGACCTGGTCATCGACATCTCCGGCCACAAGGTGATGGTGGAGGGCAAGGAGGTCGACCTCACGGCCTCCGAGTTCAAGCTCCTCACCACCCTCGCCCGCTACCCCGGCCGCGTGTACACCCGCATGGAGCTCGTGGAGAAGGTTCTCGGCTACGACTTCGAGGGCTACGAGCGCACCATCGACTCCCACGTGAAGAACCTTCGCGCCAAGCTGGGCGACGACCCCCGCAACCCCAAGTGGCTCTACACCGTCCACGGTGTGGGCTACCGCTTCGAGGCCCCGGAGAAGCCGGCGGAGGAGCAGAAGTAACCCATGGCCCGCGTCGACTCCCACAGCACCGCCCACGAAGGTCAGGGCGGCCAGGAGCACGCCGAGGGCCAGGGGGCCGCGTGGCAGACCGGTAGGGCGGACGTCGGGCGTGGGCCGAGCTTCTCGAGCCGGCTCATCCTCTCGTTCGCCCTCACGGCGGTCATGACGGCTGCTCTGCTCGTGGCGGTGCTCGGCGTGGTGTGGGAGGGGCAGTTCCAGAGCTACACCCGCGACAACATGGAGCGCATGGCCTCCAACACGGCCAGCATGCTGGCCCGCGCCTACAAGGCCGCCGACGGCTGGGGCGCCTCCACCAACCAGGTGGTGAGCGCCGCGAGCGCCCAGGCGTCCGACGTGGGCATCCAGGTCATCAACGCCAACGGCACGATCATCTACGACGACACATGGCCCGCCTCGGCCGTCGTCGGCGAGGACGGCGCGCCCTCCGTGTCGCTCGCGCCGGCCGCGCCGGAGTCTGCCGTCACGGCTCCCGTGGAGGTGGACGGCGGGCGCGTGGGCACCGTGCGCGTGTGGGCCTTCGGCTCGGACGCCCTGCTCACCAAGTCCGACGCCGCGTTCCGCAAGAACTCCTACGGGGCCATCGCGGCCGCGGCCTGTGCCGCCATGTTGCTCGCCTGCATCATGGGCGTGTTCATCTCGCACTCCCTCTCCAAACCCATCCGGCGCATCGCGCAGGCCGCCAAGGCCCTGCGCAACGGCGACCTCACGGCCCGCTGCCGCGTGGACGGCGAGGACGAGATCGGCCGGTTGGGGGAGACCTTCGACGACATGGCCACGAGCCTCGAGCGCGACCTCACGATGGAGCACCGCCTCACCTCCGACGTGGCCCACGAGCTGCGTACGCCCCTCATGGCCATGCTCGTGAACGTGGAGGCCATGCAGGACGGCGTGCTGCCGGCCGACGACGAGCACCTGGCCCTCGTGGCCAGCGAGGTGCGCCGCCTGTCGCGCCTCGTGGACGCCATGCTGCGGCTCTCGCGCATCGAGAACGGGACCACGGCCGTCAAGCTGGAGACCTGCGACATCGGCGCGCTGGTGGGTGCCATCGTGGAGAGCCAGGAGGGCCTGTTCCGCGACCAGGGGCTCGAGCTCACCTACATCGGCCGCGCCCCCTCAGACGAGCTGCGCTGTGCGGCTGACCCCGACATGATCAAGCAGGCCGTCATCAACCTCATGAGCAACGCCATGCGCTACACGCCCGAGGGCGGCCACGTGGTGGTGTCCGTGGGCCGCGAGGGCTCCGACATGGTCATCTCCGTGGCCGACACCGGCATAGGCATCGCAGAGGAGGACCTGCCCCGCGTCTTCTCGCGGTTCTGGCGCTCCGACGCCAGCCGTGAGCGCGTGAGCGGCGGCCTCGGCGTGGGCCTGTCCCTCGTGAAGGAGATCGTCTCCAAGCACAACGGCTTCGTGGAGGTGAAGTCGGAGCTCGGGCAGGGGACCGTGTTCATCATCCACATCCCAGCCGAGCAGCCCTCCCACCGCGTCCGCGGCCTCGGGTCTACGCATTAGGGTTCCTCTACAATGGAGGGTCAGTGCGTCCGAAGAGAGGGGCGCCGAGGCCCACAGACGGGGGAGAGGACCCATATGGAGACCATGGACAGGCGGCCGGACGGCTCGGGCAAGGTCCGCGACATCTACGACTGCGGCGACAACCTCCTCATGGTGGCGAGCGACCGCATCAGTGCCTACGACTTCGTGCTGCCCGACGAGATCCCGTCCAAGGGCGAGGTCCTCACCCGCATCTCGGCGTTCTGGTTCGACCGCTTCGCCGACCTCGTGCCCAACCACATGGTCTCCATGGACGTGGCGGACTTCCCCGAGGAGTTCTCCCGGTGGGCCGACTACCTGGACGGCCGCGCCATGCTCGTGAGGAAGGCCCAGCCGCTGCCCGTGGAGTGCATCGTGCGCGGCTACCTCACCGGCTCCGGCAAGAAGACCTACGACGAGGACGGCACCGTGTGCGGCATCGCGCTGCCCGACGGCCTCCGGGAGGCCTCAAAGCTGCCCGAGCCCATCTTCACCCCCTCCACCAAGGCCGATTTGGGCGACCACGACGAGAACATCTCGTTCGAGCGCTGCGCCCAGATCGTGGGGCCCGAGGTGGCGGACCGTCTGCGCAGCCTCTCCATAGCCTTGTACAAGGCGGCTTCCGAGTATGCCGCCGAGCGCGGTATCATCATCGCCGATACAAAATTCGAGTTCGGACTCATCGACGGCGAGATCGTCCTCATCGACGAGTGCCTCACCCCCGACTCCAGCCGCTTCTGGCCCGCCTCCACCTATGGGGAGGGCGAGGTCCAGCCCAGCTACGACAAGCAGTACGTGCGTGACTGGCTGCGGGCCAACTGGGACATGGAGGGGGAGCCGCCCCACCTTCCGGCCGACGTGGTCGAGGGCACGGCCGCGCGGTACCAGGAGGCGTACGAGATCGTCTGCGGGGAGCCGTTCGTTCCCGCAAAGGAGCAGCATGTCTCAGCGTAACCCCAACAACGACCGCTCCCAGAAGCAGCGCACCGAGGGCGTCTCGGGCATGACGCGCAAGGGCGCCTCCCGGGCCAAGCCGGTGTCGCAGGCGGGCTCCACGGTGCAGGTCGTGGAGCGCCGGTCCAAGACCCGCTCCAAGGCCAACCCTGCCACCCTCTCCAAGGAGGAGAAGAAGGAGCTCAAGCGCCGCGAGCGCGACGAGCGCGACCGCGTGACGGTGGTCAGCAACATCCTGCAGCGCCAGGACCCGGCCTACGCTGGCCTGCGCCGTCTGTGGTGGATCCTCCTGGGCGCCGGCCTCGCCTTCACGGCCGTCTCCTGGATCTGCATGTTCATCGTTCCCGGCGCCTCCAGCGACCCGGGCACCCCCATGGGTATGGCCGCCATGGTCTGCATCATACTGGCGTACGTGTGCATCATCGGCGGCTTCATCTTCGACTGGGTGAAGGTGCGCCCCATCCGCCGCAAGATCGAGGCTACCGTGGCCGGCATGACCGAGAAGCGCATGCAGCAGATCGTGGACGACGACTTCCGTCGCGAGGAGGAGGCCCGTCTGGCCCGCGAGCAGCGCAAGCGGGGCACCAAGTAGGCTAGAATAGCCTTTGCACAACGCGCCTGTAGCTCAGGGGATAGAGCACCGCTCTCCTAAAGCGGGTGTCGACGGTTCGAATCCGCCCAGGCGCACCACGATAACCGCAGGCCGGGACCGCCAACGGGCGTCCCGGCCTTTTTGCTGCCGCGACCCGGCGGCCGGCCCCCTCTCCCGACCGTCTCCCCTCGGCACCTGAACGCGTCCGAGGGCACCCCCATTCCCACCTGAACGCGGTTGAGGGCGGATTTGGCGCCCCTGAGTGCGTCTGAGGGCGGATTCCGGCTCGTTCGGCCGTCCGGAGTCGCCCTCAACCGCGTTCAGGTGCCGAGGGGCACGGGGGGGGCACGGGCGGCACGGGCGGCGGGCATGGGACCGGCGGGCGGCGGGCAGGGGACAGCGTCAGGGGCTCGCGTGGGACAAAAGTGTCCGGGTGGTGGGACAAAAGTGTCCGACCAATGGGACGGGGCATGAGAAAGGGGCCCACGCGTCGTCGGATGCGCGGGCCCCTCGGGTCTCTCGTCTCGATGCTGCCAGTGGCTTACGGGTTGTTGGAGTCCGAGCCGCCCTCGCCCTCGTTACCGGTGTCGCCACCCTGGTTGTCCGAGTTGCCGCCCTCGTTGCCGGTGTCACCGCCCTGGTTGTCCGAGTTGCCGCTCGAGTTCCCGCCTTGGGAGGGCGTCGTGGGGGTGGTGGGCTGCTGCGGGGCCGGCTTGGGGCCCTTGCTGATGGTGAGCGAGATGGTGGTGCCGGCGGGCTGCTCGCCGTTGGGGGTGTACGAGATGACGCAGCCCTCGTCGACGGAGTCGCTGTAGACCGAGTTGCCCACCGACACGGCGAAGCCCGCGTTCTGCAGGGTAGAGGTGGCGCTGGACTCAGAGTAGCCGCGCACGTCGGGCACCGACTTGGAGTCCTTGCCCTTGGACAGGCTGTAGGTCACCGTGTCGCCCTCCTTGGCGGTGGTGCCGGCGGCGGGGGACTGGCTTACCACGAGGCCGCTGTCCACGGAGTCGCTGAACACGGAGTCGCCGGCCTTGGCTACGAGGCCGAGCTTGGAGAGGGCCTCCTGGGCCTGGTCGGGGGTCATGTTGTCGAGGGGCGGCACCGTCACCTCCTGGGCTGGCTTCTTGCCCTTGGACACGGTGAGGTTGATCTTGGTGCCGCGCTCCTGGAGGGTGCCGGACTGCGGGTCCTGGTCGATGACCGTGCCCTCCTCGGCGGTGTCGCTGTACTCCTGGGTCACCGAGCCTACCTGGAAGAAGTCGGTCTGCTCGATAGCCGCCACGGCGGAGTCCTGGGTCATGGAGATGTAGTTGGGCACCGACTGGGTGGCGTTCTGGTTGCCCAAGGCAAAGTACACGATGGCGCCGATGAGGACGATGGCTGCGATCACGCCGACGACGATGCCCACCTTCTTGCCGGTGCCGCCGCCCGAGGGCTCGTCGTCCTCGTCGTCGCTGTCCACCTTGGCGGCCACGCGGGTGGCGCCGGAGGGGTTGGAGACGCGGTTCATCTGCTGGGTACCGCCGGTACGGTTCATGCGGCTGGTGGGGCCGGCCGGGATCATCGTGGTGGCGTTGTTGGAGACCGAGACCACGCGGCCCGCCAGGTAGTCGGTGAGGGCGCGGCGCAGCTCGTCGGCGGTCTGGAAGCGCGCCTGCGGGTCCTTCATGAGGCACTTCATGATGATGGTCTCGAGCTGCGGGTCCACGTTGGGGTTGACCTGCGATGGCGGCACAGGCTGCTCGTTGACCTGCTTGAGGGCCACCGAGATGGCGTCGTCCCCATCGAAGGGCACCTTGCCGCAGCTGGCCTCGTACATGACGATGCCGAGGCTGTAGATGTCGGAGGTAGGACCGAGGGGCTTGCCCTGGGTCTGCTCGGGCGAGACGTAGTGGGCCGTGCCGAGAACGGAGTTGTCGGCCGTGAGGTGGCTGTTCTTGGCCCGGGCGATGCCGAAGTCCATGACCTTGATGGTGCCGTCGGGCTGCACCATGATGTTCTGCGGCTTGATGTCGCGGTGGATGATGTCGTGCTTGTGGGCCACCGAGAGGGCCTGGCAGATCTGGGAGCCGATCTGGGCAACCTTGCGCGAGTCGAGGGCGCCGTGGGTGCGGATGCCGCTCTTGAGGTCGGTGCCGCGCAGGTACTCCATAACGATGTAGTAGGTGTCGCCGTCCTTGCCCCAGTCGAAGATGCCCACGATGTAGGGGCTCTGGAGGGCGGCGGCCGCCTGGGCCTCCTGCTTGAAGCGGGCGGCGAATGAGGGGTCGGCCGCGTACTGCGGCAGCATGGTCTTGATGGCCACCGTGCGCCCCAGGACCTCGTCGGTCCCGCGGTACACCGTGGCCATGCCGCCGATGCCGATCTTTCCCTGTACCTTGTAGCGTCCGCCAAGGATCCGCTCTGGCATATTCCGCTCCTGTTCCGTACGTGCCGGGGCCGTGGTGCTCGAGATGATGTGGGCGCCCTGCCGGTGTCCTGTTTTAACTGCGTTTGTGCCTGGTGCCGTCGATGTCTGTCAGTGGTGCGTGGGTGGTGCGGTCGTCTCCATCATGCCGCCGCCTGGATCTGGAGGGTCCGGGCGATGACCTTGCCGGCTATCGAGGTCGCCACGCCGCGGGCCTCCGCGTCGTTGGACCCCTCGATGCACACCGAGATGGCCAGGGTGGGCTTGTCGGCAGGTGCGAAGCCGATGAAGAGCGAGTTGATGCCGCTGCCGGTCTCGGCGGTGCCGGTCTTGCCGGCCACCGTGACGCCCGACAGCGACGCCGCTCCGCCGGTGCCCGACTCAACCACGGAGACCATGGCGTCGGTGACCTCTCGGGCGGTGTCGGCCGAGATGGCCTGCCCGAGCGACTTGGGGGCGGTCTTTGAGATCTGGGTGCCCTCGGGGGAGAGCACGGAGTCGACGACGTAGGGGTTCATGACCACGCCGCCGTTGGCGATGGCGGCCGCCACTACGGCGTTTTGCATGACGGTGGCCTGGGGTCCGTTGGCGCTGGCGTGCTCGCCCACGGGCTGGCCGCAGCCGGCCCAGGCGGTCTCCCACTCGCCCATGTCGCCGGGGTTGGCCATGACGGAGGGGATGCACGAGAAGTCCAGGCCCAGGGAGCCGTCGTAGCCGAAGGCCTCGGCGTACTTGACGAGCTCACCGGCGCCCTCCTGCACGGCAAGCTGGCCGAAGGCCACGTTGCTCGAGACGGCGAAGGCCTCGCGCAGGGTGAGGGTGCCGTACTCGCGGTCGCCGTCGTTGGTCACCGCGGCGCCCCCGATGTCCATGGAGGCCGGGGCGTCGAAGGTGGAGTCGAGCGTGAACGCGCCGGAGTTGAGGGCGGCCGAGAGCGTCACGGCCTTGAAGGTGGAGCCGGGCGCGTAGAGGGCCTGGGTGGTGCGGTCGACGAGGGCGCCGTTGCCGCTGGCCCCCGTGATGGCTGCGGCGAGGTCGTCGTAGGAGTAGGTGGGCGCGCTCGACTTGGCCAGGACGGCGCCGGTGGACGGGTCGAGCACCACGACAGCGCCCACCCGGCCGGCGAGGGCCTCGTCGGCCACCTGCTGGATCTTGGAGTTGATGGTGAGCACCACGGAGTCGCCGGGCTGCTCGATGCCGGCGAGGGAGTTCATGGCCCCCTGCCAGCTGGAGTGGTCGGCGTGGCCGGTGAGGGCGTTGTTCATGGTGCTCTCGATGCCGGTGGCGCCGTACTGGGTGGAGAGGTAGCCCACGGTGTGCACGGCCAGGTTGCCGGCCGGGTAGCTGCGCACGTAGGTGCCGTCGGACTGCTTGAGCGACTCCGCCAGCGTCACGCCGTCCGACGTGATGATGGCGCCGCGCTGCACCTTGGCCGAACGGGCGATGGTGTGGTTGTTGGACGGCATGGACTGGTAGTCGCCGGCCTTGATGACCTGGATGAACGTGAGGTTGGCGATGAGCAGGGCGAAGAGCACCGTGAAGAAGGTGACGAGCGCCGTGAGACGGTGCGAGAGGGCCACGCGGCCGAGTACGCCGGACTCGGGTGTCTCCATACCGAAGCTCACCATGGCGTAGGGGCTGTCCTTGAGGGCGTCGTGCACCTGCGACACGCCGTTGGCGTGGAGCGCGGGGGTGACGGTGGAGCCGGCCACGCCCGAGCCGCTCACCAGTACGTTGTGGCCCGTGCCCTGGTCGCCGCAGCGCAGGAGCAGGCCCACGATGATGAAGCTGGCGAGCAGCGACGAGCCGCCCTGGCTCATGAAGGGCAGCGTCACGCCCGTGAGCGGCATGAACTTGGTGACGCCGGCCACGATGAGGAAGGCCTGGAAGCACACCGAGGTGGTGAGGCCCGTGGCGGTGAAGGCGGCCATGTCGCTCTTGGCGCGCGCCGCCGTGGCGAAGCCGCGCACGGCGAACAGCATGAACAGCAGGAGGACGGCGCTGCCGCCGAGCAGGCCCATCTCCTCGCCAATGGCCGAGAAGATGAAGTCGGACTCAACCACCGGGATGAGGCGGGGCATGCCACGGCCCACGCCGGCGCCGAAGAGGCCGCCGTCGGCCAGGGAGTAGAGCGACTGCACGATCTGGAGGCCGCCGCCTTGGGCGTCGGCGAAGGGGTCGAGCCAGATGTTGAAGCGCACACGCACGTGGTTGAACAGGAAGTAGCAGCCCACGGCGCCCGCGGCGAGCAGGGCTACGGAGATGAGCACGTAGCTGGCGCGCCCCGTGGTGACGTAGATCATCACCACGAAGATGGTGAAGAAGAGCAGGGCGCTGCCGAGGTCGCGCTCGAAGACCACGATGAGCAGCGACAGGCCCCACATGCAGAGCACCGGCGCGAGCATGCGCGGGCGCGGCAGGGTGAGCGGGCCGATCTTGCGGCTCGACACGCTCAGGAGCTCGCGGTTGGCTGCGAAGAAGCTCGCGAGGAACAGGACGATGGCGATCTTGGCCAGCTCGCCGGGCTGGAAGGAGAAGGAACCCAGCCTGAGCCACAACTTGGAGCCGCCCTGCTCGGTGCCAAAGACCATGGGCAGCAGGATGAGCGCCACGCCGATGATGCCGATGGTGAACTTGTAGTCGGCCAGCTCGTCGAGGTTGCGCACCACGAACAGCGTGACCACCATGGCCGCCACCGAGAGGAACAGCCAGGTCACCTGGTTCATGGCCAGCGTGGGCGCCAGGCGTGTGACGAACGTGATGCCTATGCCCGACAGCACGAAGACGATGGGCAGGATGGCCGGGTCGGCCCCGGGGGCCAACATGCGCACGGCCAGGTGCGCGGCGGCGAAGGCGGCGAACAGACAGATGGGCACGGCCACGGTCTCGAAGGAGAGGGTCGCGCCGGTGTCCACCACGTACATGGCGTAGATGAGCAGTACAGGGACGGCGCCGGCGCAGAGGAGCAGGAGCTCGGTGGTGCGTCGGTTGGCCCCGCGCTCGAGGCGCTCCTGGGCGTAGGCGGAGACGTGTCCCATCATGATGCGGCACCTCCCTGGTCGCCGGAGCTCTTGAGCGTGTCGGCCGTCTCCTTGGCCTGGCCGGCGGCCTCCTGGATCTGGCGGCGGTAGTCCTCCACCGTGGTGCGGGCCTTGTCCTCGGACTCCACGGAGATGCCCTCGGAAAGGCGGCTCTGCACGGCCTCGGGCAGCGAGGCCACCGGGACGTCGGTCTCCTCCACGAGGTGGGAGAGGGGCACTCCGAGGAAGTCCCCCTCCATGCCCTGGTAGATGCCCACGGTGTCGCCGGAGGGGGCGAGGTAGAACGTGCTGTTGATGAAGAGGGAGAGCACGACGGCCGCCACGGCCAGGAAGGCCGCGAGCACGCCCACCCAGGCCAGGACCGCGCGGCGGCGGCCGCGGCGGCGGATGTCCTCCTTGCCGTCGTTCCTGATGTCCACCACGATGACGGTCACGTTGTCGTGGCCGCCGGCGATGAGGGCGGCCGACACGAGGGCGTCGGCGCAGACCTGGGGGCTCGCCGAGGTGACGCAGATGTCCTCGATCTCGGCGTCCGTGACCATGGACGAGAGGCCGTCGGAGCACAGGATCACACGCTCGCCTGCCTCGACGCCGATGGTGAAGTGGTCCGCGTACATGTCGGGGTCGGAGCCCAGGGCGCGGGTGATGACGGAGCGCGAGGGGTGCACGCGGGCCTCGTCGGCCGTGATCTCGCCGGCATCCACGAGCTCCTCCACGAAGGAGTGGTCGTGGGTCACGCGCACGAGGGCTCCCTTGTGCAGCAGGTAGAGCCGTGAGTCGCCCACGTGGGCCACGGCCATGCGGTCGTCCTCGATGATGCACGCCGTGGCGGTGCAGCCCATGCCCTCGCGGCCCCGCCCGGTCTCGGGGGCCGTGAGGACGTCCATGTTGGCCGCCTCGATGGCGGCGCCGAGCTGGGCGGAATCCGCCGTGGCGGGCGCCTCCTTGGCGATGGTGTGGATGGCGATGGAGCTGGCCACCTCGCCGGCGGCGTGGCCGCCCATGCCGTCCGAGACGGCGAAGAGCGGCGGCCGGCAGAGGTAGGAGTCCTCGTTGTGGTCGCGGATGAGGCCCACGTCCGAGCGGGACCCCCACGCGAGGCGCCGGTCGGACCCTGACTCGGAGTCCGATCCGGGCCTGCGTTCGAGGTCGAGCATGGGTCGGGAGGGGGCCGTGGCCTGGGTGACGCTCGCAGGCACGGGCAGGTGCTGCTCGTCCGTCATCGGCGGCTCACCCTAAGGACGGCGTCCCCCACCTGGAGGTCGTCGCCGTCGCGCAGGGTCACCGGCTCGGTCACGGTGCGGCCGTTGACCATGGTGCCGTTGGTGGACTCGAGGTCCTCGAGGACCAGTGCGGGCCCCTGGATGGTGAGGCGCGCGTGGTTGGCGCTCACGAAGGGCTCGTCGATGACGATGTCGCAGCTGGGGGAGCGGCCGATGACCACCGGCCCCAGCATGTCCACGTGCAGGCCGCGCAGGTTGCGGGGACCCTTCTCGAGGTCGAGGGTCCAGATGGCGGAGTCCTTGCGCTGCCCCTTCACCAGGCCGATGCCGGTGCGCATGACGGCGAAGAGGAAGAGGTAGAGCAGCACCACCAGGAGGATACGGCCCGCGAACAGGACGATGTCGATCATCAGCCCTCCCGGAACTCGAGGTTCGTGAGGCCGAGGGTGATCAGGTCGCCGTCACGAAGGGCGCACTGGTCGACGTCGACGTCGTTGACCAGCGTGCCGTTGGTGGAGTTGAGGTCGGTGATGGTCCAGCCGGACCCGTGGTGCGAGAGCTCGGCATGGCGCCGGCTGACGTTGGGGTCGCGCAGGACGATGCCGCCGGTGGTGCGCTCGCGGCCGATGACGCAGCGGTCGGAGGTGCAGGAGTAGGTGCGGCCCGACTGACGGTCGATGAGCAGGGCGCCTACGGGCGTGGAGGTCGGGCGCTGGTTGGCGTGGGGGTTCACCAGGGGCACGTTGCGGCGTTGGGTGGCCGGCGCGGGGGCAGGGACGGGCGCCGGCGCGGCGAGGCGCTGGTCGTCGTGGCGGGCACGGGCCTGCTGGGCGTGCACCTCGTCGGACGGAGAGACGGAGCCCATGTAGCCGGCGCGGGGCTGGGCCGGGGGTACGGGCGTGCCCGGGCTGCGGTAGCCGGCGGGCAGGGGCGCCGCAGGGTCGTGTCCCATGGCGTAGGCGTCCTCCACGACGTCGAGCACGGTGTCGGGGCTCATGACGTCCAGGCCGTCCTGGGAGGGGTCGGCCGCCGGGGTGCCGATGGGCCCGAGTCCGAGGTCGAGGTCGGCGGCCTGGGGCTCGGGCCGGGACTGGCCCGCGGGGGCGCCGGTGTAGGCGCGCTCCTCCTCGCGCAGGCGGTCGAGCGTGCGGGCGTCCACGTTCTCGGCGAAGACCGAGAACTTCCCGTGCTTGAGGGCGGGGTCCACCATGAAGCGCACGAGGGGCTGGCCCACGAAGGTGTAGCCGCGCCGCTGGGCGTGGGCCTCCAGGAACAGGGCCGTCTCCTCGGTGAGGTTGGCGTAGAGCGGGCGCATGGCGGTGTCGTCCGCCTGCGACACGAGCACGGTGAAGAGTGCCGGCGCGGTGTCCACGCCGTTGATGACGTAGGTCTCGTTCTCCATCTCCGACGAGGCCTTCTTGGCGAGCTTCTTGAAGGAGAGGGGTGCTGCGGCCTGGGACGACGATCCGAAGATGCCTGCTATACGTTCTTCGAACACGTTAAGAAAGTTCACGGTCTTCCCCTTCCCGACGCAATTCGGGAGGCCCGAACAACGTGATCGCGACGATCATAAGTACCGTAGAGCCTAGCGCAAGGCCCATGGGGGCGCCCGACGGTGCGCCCCATATCCCGCCAAAATCCAGACCCCCCGCCAGGGAGCAGCCCACAAGCGTGACGACGAGCGCGAGCACCTGTCCCGCCGCCGCGGTGCCCTCGGACCCCCGGCGCCCCGTGGCCGAGGCGAGTGCCGCCGCCCCTGCCGAGAAGGCCGCGGCCGCCCAGGGGCCCGGCGAGGCCAGGGCGGCCGGCACGGAGGCGACGGCCTGGGCCACGGTGGCGGGGTCCGCCGACCAGAGCGCCCCCTGACCGGTGACCACCCAGGTGACGACGGACGCGGCGGCCGCTGTGCCGGCTGCGGCGGCGGGCTCCAGCGCGAAGCCGGCCAGGGCCGGGCACACGGTCCATGCGCCGAGGGCTGGCGCCGCCAGGACCGCCGGCGCCAGCGGCGCTCGGCCGCCCGCGAGGCGCAGGGGCACGAACCCGCAGGCCACCGCGACGGCGCAGCCGACCACGGCCTGGGCGGGTAGCCCGGCTGCGATGCCGGCGGCCGCGCACGCGACGCCGGCGAGGGCGAGCCCCGCGGCGCAGGCCGCCGTGGGCACCGCCGCCCCGGCCACGGCGGCCGCAACGATCAGGCAGACCACGGCCACCGGCCCGAGGCCGGCGAGCGGGGCGGCGCACTGCCACGCCAGAGCGGCCGTGCAGCCGGCGGAGGCCAGGCGGGCGGCCGCGGCGGGGAGCCAGGGGATGCGGCGGCCGGGGGGGTCGAGGGCGCGCCAGGCCCCCTCGTCGAAGAGCTCCTCGTCGGAGCCTTCGTCGTCCAGCAGCGAGACGATGGAGTCGCGGCCCTCATCGGGGTCGCCGAGGGAGGGCAGCACCTCGCCGGCGAACTCCTCGGGGTCTGTCATGCGGCCGGCGGGGGAGGGGGCGAGGGCCGTCTGGAACGCCAGGGTGGTGGGGCCGCCGAGACCCTCCTCGGCGTCGGAGAGCGGCGGCGCGCCCTTCTCGATGAGCTTGAGGGAGGCGGCCGGCGTGGTCGCCTCGAAGGGCCGCAGGCCGGTGAGGGCCTCGTAGCAGACGGCGGCCAGGGCGAAGACGTCGGTGCGCTCGTCGACGAGGTCGCCGGTGAGCTGCTCGGGAGGCATGTAGCCCACGGTGCCGCCCCGGGCCCCGCCCCAGCCTGCGGCGCTGGCGATGGAGGCCATGCCAAAGTCCGCGAGCTTCACCGAGCCGTCCCGGGCCACCATGACGTTGGCCGGCTTGATGTCCAGGTGCAGGACGCCGTTGTCGTGGGCGTAGGCCAGGGCGGCCGCCACGGACCTCAGCACGTGGGCCACCTCGCACCAGATGAGAACGCCCCCCTCCACCCGGGCCATGAGCTCGGCGAGGGTCACGCCGTCCACGTACTCCATGACAATGTAGGCGTGGCGGTCGTCCACGGCGAAGTCGTGGACCGTGACGATGTTGGGATGGGTGAGGAAGCTGGAGGCGCGGGCCTCGGCCAGGGCCTCGTCGACCACCGAGGCGGCGTCGCCCTCGGCGTCCAGGGGCAGGCACTTCACGGCCACGCGCCGCTGCAGGCGCACGTCCCAGCACACCAGGACCGACCCGAAGCCGCCGGTGTCGCGCAGCTCTATGGTGCGGTAACGGCCCAGGAGCAGGGCCGGCGATGTCTGTGTCTCCATGGGCGAGTCCTTGGGTGCGGTTGGGGTGTGGTGGGGCCGCCTGACCGCACCAGTGTAGCGCGGGCGCCCCGGTCGGTGGTGGCCCGCCCATGCCGGTGCCGCCTTTGGCATGGTCCCGTCCGTCACCAGAACCGGTGGGGGCCCAGCATGACCGCCCGGAGGCACCGGCGCTGCCAGGTGAAGCGGTCGTCGGGGTGCCACGACAGCCCCAGCCGCTCGGCCAGCCGGGCGCAGGCCATGGAGAAGAGCCGCTCGTCGTGGACGACGGCCGAGGTCCACGGGCCCACGTCTATGCCGAGCAGGTCCGAGGCCAACTGCCGCTGTCGGTCCTTGATAGCCTGCTCGCGGTTGTCGTGGAACTCGGTGCTGTCGTACTCCACGCCAGCGCCGGCGTCGGGCCAGTAGAGGTCCACGAGCATCGACCGTTGGCCCCCGACGGCCTGTCTGAGCTCGCTCGGGAGCTCTATCTTGGCGTTGAGCTCGGGTTTTGGCAGCCCCATGCCCCCGTGGGCGGGCTTCAGGGCGAGCATGACCGTCAGGGCCGTCTCCATGGGGGAGCGCGAGCGGTCGGCGATGGCGCCCAGGGCCTCCTCGAGCACGGCCCTGCCCTTTGCCGCAGGGGCCTTCCGGCAGAGTTCCTCCACGGCGCCTGCGGTTATCAGGGGGTCGCGGGGGAGGCACCGGCCGATCGCCGGGTCGCACAGGTAGCTCGCCGCCACCGTGCACCCGAGCGCCGCCGTGCCGGCCACCCCGAGCATCGCGGCCCTGAGCAGCAGGTAGAGCCCGGGTGCCGGCACGTGGACCGGGTCGCCTCCCGCAAGGGGCCCCTCGACCCGGAGCAGAGGGGACATCGGCGTCTCGAAGGCCGGCGTGCGGTGGGGGACCGCGCCGTCCCGTCGGCAGCGGTCGTGCCCCGGGGCCACCATGAGGTGCACCGGCAGCCGCTGCGTGTCGGGGAGGCCGGCGAGGCTGCGGGCGAACGGGCCCATCTCGCTGTACCACGGCAGGTCGCGAACGGCGTCGGCCTGCCGTGCCGTGCACGTGGCCTCCCCCATGATGCGGTCCGCCTCTTCCTTCGGGATCGGTGTGAGCGGGGCTCGTGAGGCGTATGCGATCCAAGCACCCAGGTCGGTCAATACGGTACTCATGGGAATCAGTATGCACTAAATATACCGGTTTATATTGGACTTCTCAAAAATAGTTTGACAAAAACCCGACAATCGCCCGACCGTTCCCCGACGGGGCCTGTCAGGCGGCGAGGTGGGGGCGCCTGGGGACGGGGCGGCAGGAGGCGCGGCGGCACAAAAAAAGAGCCCCGGGGGGCTCTGGAAGTGCGATGGTGCGGGCGAAAGGACTTGAACCTTCATGAGGGAACCCTCATACGGACCTGAACCGTACGCGTCTGCCAATTCCGCCACGCCCGCGTAAGTCGGAATTATACACGTCCGTCGCCCGGAGGCAACGGTTTTTTAGGCAACGGCCGCCCGGACCCCAGGGGTGCGGGGTCGCGCCGCCATGCCAAAGCGGCTTTTGGCATGGACCTGCCGTCGCCGGGGCGTCTCAAGCCCCCTCACGAGGCCCCTTTGCCCATGCCAATAGCAGCCTCTGGCATGGGTCCGCCGCCCGCCGACCCCCTGCGGCCCATGCCGGACGAGCCTTTGGCATGGAATCGCCGCGTCGGAGTGCCGCTTTTGCCGAGAGACCCATGCCGGAGACGCCTCTGGCATGGGTTGAGACGCGACAAGGGCCCGCACCGCGGCATCCCACGGCACGGGCCCCATGAAGGTCGCTGTGCGGCGGCCGCGGCCTACTCGTCGTCCTCGTCGTCGCCGCCAAAGATGCCCGAGAAGATGCCGTCGTCCTCGCCGTCCCCCTTGGGGTGGTCGAAGTACATCCTCTTGGTGCGTCGCTCGAGGATGAAGGCGATGAGCAGGCACAGGGCGATGCCGCCGATGAAGATGGCGGCCACGCCTGCGCGGGTGTCGAAGAGCCAGGTCACGAAATCCATGGGGGAACCTCTCATGCAAAAGGGCCTGCGGGCCCGTCCGGTGGGGCCGGGCGCGTAGGCGCAAGTATATACTGGTGCGTCAGGCCGCGCAGGTGCCGCCTGCCCAGCCGCAGGTACGGCGCCCGACGGCGCATCAAACGAGCCCTAGCGAAAGTGGGTCACCATGCTCGACATCAAGTTTGTTCGCGAGAACCCCGACGCCGTGGACGCCTCCATGGCCTCCCGCAACGGCTCTTGGGACCGCGACCGCTTCTTCGAGCTCGAGGCCGAGCGCCGCTCCGTGATCGCCGAGGTGGAGGGCCTGCAGGCGCGGCGCAACAGCGCCTCCAAGGAGATCGGCCGCCTCATGCGCGAGGGCAGGCGCGACGAGGCCGAGGCCGCCAAGGCCGCCGTGGCCGCCGACAAGGAGCGCATCGCCGAGCTCGACGCCCGCCGCGGCGAGGTCGAGGAGGCCCTCACCGACCTCATGAGCCACATCCCCAACATCCCCGACGAGTCGGTGCCCTACGGCAAGGACGACAGCGAGAACGTCGAGGTCAGGCGCTGGGGCACCCCGCGCGAGCTCGACTTCGAGGCCAAGGCCCACTGGGACCTGGGGCCCGAGCTGGGCATCATCGACTTCGAGCGCGGCGTCAAGATCGCCGGCAGCCGCTTCTACCTGCTGGGCGGCATGGGCGCCCGCCTGGAGCGTGCACTCATCAACTTCTTCATCGACATGCACATCAAGGCGGGCTTCAAGGAGTGGTGGCCCCCGGTGATCACCAACGCCGCCACCCTCTACGGCACCGGCCAGCTGCCCAAGTTCGAGGACGACCTCTACCACGTGGAGCCCAACCTGTACCTCATCCCCACCGCCGAGGTCATGCTCACCAACATCCACCGCGACGAGATCATCGACGGCTCCAAGCTGCCGCTCAAGTACACCGCCTTCACCCCGTGCTTCCGCGAGGAGTCGGGCAGTGCCGGCCGCGACACCCGCGGCATCATCCGCGTGCACGAGTTCGACAAGGTGGAGATGGTCAAGTTCGCCCGCCCCGAGGACTCCATGAACCAGCTCGAGGCCATGACCCACGAGGCCGAGCTGTGCCTCCAGGCCCTCGGCCTGCCCTACCACGTGGTCACGCTCTGCTCGGGCGACCTGGGCTTCTCGGCCGCCAAAACCTACGACCTCGAGGTCTGGCTGCCCAGCTACGGCGACTACAAGGAGATCTCCAGCTGCTCCAACTGCTGGGACTTCCAGGCCCGCCGCGCCAATATCCGCTACAAGGACCCCAGCGAGTTCAAGGGCACCCGCTACGTGCACACGCTCAACGGCAGCGGTCTGGCCGTGGGCCGTGCCATGGCCGCCATCATCGAGAACTACCAGAACGAGGACGGCACGGTCACGGTCCCCGAGGCCCTCGTGCCCTACATGGGCGGGGTCACCGTCATCGAGCCCGAGGAGGGTGTGAACGCGTAACAGGGTCTTTCACCTGTGTCTTTGCGCCCCTGCAACCCAAAGTTGCGGGGGCGTTCCCGTTTCTCAACCCAAAGGTGGTGGCCTGCAACCGGCCGTCGCGGCACGGTGGTCCCATCCGTCCGGCCACGTACAGGAAGGCACCGACCATGAACGTCTCCATCGCCCAGCGCCTGGCCACCCTGCGGCGCGAGCACGGCCTCACCCAGGAACAGCTCGCCGAGAGGCTCGGGGTCTCGCGGCAGGCGGTCTCAAAGTGGGAGCGCACGGAGTCGAGCCCAGACACGGACAACCTCATCGCGCTCGCCCGGCTCTACGGGGTGACCCTGGACGAGCTGGTGTATGGGCCGGCCGGAGGAGAGCGTCCGGAGGGGCCGGCGGCCGAAGAACCGGTCGAGGCCGCGGCGGGAGCCGGCGACGCCGTCGAGTGCTCGTGGGACGACGGTGTGCGGGTGACGTCGGCCGACGCGTCGGTCTCCGTGGGCTGGGGTGGCGTGGACGTGCACGACCGCCGTACCGGCGACCACGTGGAGGTGGGTCCCGGCGGCATCCATGTGAATGCGTCCGACGGCGAGCATACCGTGCGCACCGAGGAGGACGGCTCGGTGTGGATCGACGACGAGCGCTACGACAGCTGGGCGGACGCCCACCGGGCCGAGGGGCACGGGTCCAAGCCGCGGGCGTTCGTCTCGCGCATCCCCTATGCGCCGCTGGCCATTATCGCGTTCCTCTGGCTCGGGCTCTTCGAGCAGCGCTGGGATGTGGGCGGCTGCCTGCTTGCCGTCATCCCCGCCTGGGAGAGCCTGTGCTCCGTGGCGAACGCCGTGGTGCGCGGCAAGCGCGGGCGCAAGCTGCGCGGGGCCGTGGCCGGCCTGTGCTTCTGGTTGGGGCTCTCGGGCTTTCTCGTGGTGGGGCTTCTCGAAGGGGCGTGGCATCCGGCGTGGGGCCTCATTCTCATGGGGCTGGCGGTGTCGCTGCTGGTGGACGCCCTGTGGCCGCGCCCTGCCGACGATACCGGGGAGGAGGCGCCGGCCGAGTAGCAGGCCCCCTGTCCCATCACCCGGACACTTTTGTCCCAAATCGCCGGCTTGGGCCCTACCCCTCCTGCCCGTTTCCGCCCCCGCGGAAGAGGCGGCTCAGGTAGTCCGCGGCGCCACGGCGCACGGAGTCGAGCAGGCTCGGGTGCGCGGCCGACCAGTCCACCGGGTGCTTGAGCAGCCACTCCCGGGCAAAGTCCACCACGCCCTCGCCGTGGCCGGGGTTGAAGGTGTCCTCGCCGGGCACGGGCACGTCGACCGCGACGTCGGCCGCCTGGGCGTAGAGGATCTCGAGCTGCTGGGCGCCGTAGTCCATGCACTTGCCCATGACGTTGAGGATGGAGAGGTCGTCCACGGCCTTGTAGGTCTTGAGCATGTGCACGCCCACCACGGCGTCCACCGCCGAGCGGTCGAACAGCGGCGTGGGCAGGTTCATGCGGCAGCCGCCGTCCACCAGGGTGCGGCCTAGGAAATGGACGGGCTGCACCACCAGCGGATATGCGCCCGACGCGGCGATGCAGGTGGCGAGGTCGTGGTCGCCCGGGATGGTGGTCCAGGCGCCCGGCCCCTCGAAGAAGCCGTCCGTGCCCGTGAACACCACGAGGTCACCGGTGATGATGTCCACCGATGTGATGGCCAGGGGCATCTTGAGGTCAGAGAAGGTGGCCACGCCCGCCTCCTCGAGCAGGGGGCGGACCTGCTCCACCAGCACGCCGTTGTCCACGAAGCCCTGGCGGGTGACGGCCGAGATCACGTGGCGGCGCATGTTCTTGACGATGCCTGCCTCCTCCACGCTGACGTCCATCTTGAGCAGGAGGTCCTCGATCTGGGTGGAGGAGAGCCCCGCCGCGGTGAGCGTGGCCACGAGCGAGCCCATGGATGTGCCCGCCACCGCACCCACGGGGATGCCGTTGGCCTCCATGTTGGCGAGTACCGCCACCTGGGCATAGGACCGCCATCCGCCGCCGGCCAGGGCGAGACCCACACCATCAACCTTGTTAGCCGCCATAGGACCTCCCTCTTTTTTGTGAACGAGACCTTTCTACCGCCGCTTGCCGCCTCTAAACAGAACATATGTTCGTATTTAGGGTATACTCCTGTCAACACCGAGAGGAGAACCCGTGAGCCGTTGTCCCGCAGCCCTTGCCCGCCCCCTGGCGCCCGTGGTGCCCCTGTCGCCCGGCCTGCAGGGGCCCGACGGCCCGTCCGTGGCCGTGGCGGACCTCGGCCGCGCCGTCGCGGTGCTGGAGCGGGTGGCGTCCGGGGCGCAAGGCCCGTGGCGGCGTGTGGTCACGGTGTCCAAGGGGGAGCCGCTTCGGGCCGCCCTGCGATGTCCAGAGGGGTGCGAGGCCCAGACGCTGGTGCAAGGCCTCTCGGCGCCCGGGGCCACGTTCGACGACCTGCTGGGGCTGCTCATGGCGGCCGGGGTGCCGTGCTCGGTGCGGGGCGACCCGTTCTGGTTGTGAGGTTTCTGGCTGTAAGGCGCCCGGCGGCATGGCCCGGATCAGGGGCGCTTTCTGCCGGCAAGAAAAAAGGCCCCGGAGGGCCTGGAAAATCGAGTGGTGCGGCGTACAGGATTCGAACCTGTGACGTTCTGATTCGTAGTCAGACCCTCTATCCAGCTGAGGTAACGCCGCGACTGATATTGAGTATCGTGGTAGGGTCCTCGTTTGTCAACCACCGAATACCGTCTTTTTCAGAGGCGGCGTCCGGCACCCGCCCGCTTCGTCCGAGGAGGCCCTCGGGGTTCGAGGCGGTGGGGGGTCGGCTCCGACCGGCAAGAAAAAAGGCCCCGGAGGGCCTAGAAGATCGAGTGGTGCGGCGTACAGGATTCGAACCTGTGACGTTCTGATTCGTAGTCAGACCCTCTATCCAGCTGAGGTAACGCCGCGTGCGAGAAATAGTATGTAACGGCGGTCCAAGGGTGTCAAGGACGAATTTTATTCAGCTTGGATACGGCTTCGTGCATGGGGACGGCGGCCTGCCAGGGCGCCGGAAAACAAGAGCAGCCCGCAGGCCACGGGGGTCTGCGGGCTGGGGCAGTCACTGGCGGAGAGCTGGGGATTCGAACCCCAGATAGGATTGAGTCCTATACTCGCTTAGCAGGCGAGCACCTTCGGCCTCTCGGTCAGCTCTCCGGGTGCGCACCCCATCATAACCCATCGCCGCGTCCCACCACCCGGACACTTTTGTCCCAATGGTCGGGCACTTTTGTCCCACAGGTTCACCGCTCCCTAACCCAAGGGGGCCCGGGACACGACTCCCCTCGACACGCCGGTAAGGCGCTCGATCGACCGGACGGTCATCCCTCCCTTCCGGAGGGTCGCCAGCGCGAAGTCCCGCTCGCCCCTCGCCATCGCCTTGACCTCCTTCGGGTCCGTTCCGCCCAACAGGCTGCGCGCCATCTCGAGAAGCGCCTCGGGTTGCACGTCCCTCTGGCGAACAGTCCCCGGAGCCGGCGGCGGCCCCTGGTCGGCGTGGGCCTCCTCAAAACCGTCCCACCCTCCAAAAAGGTCGAGCAGCCGCTCCACATCCACACGGCCGCACCCCTCCATCACCTCGTGGTAGCTGCTCCACGGGTAGGCGCTGGTGGGGGAGAGCCCCGCCCGCTCCGGATTGCGGTGGACGTAGGGGACGAGGGTCAGCAGGTACCCGTCGTCTTCCACTGGAAGCCGCAGGTACCGGCCTTGAAAAAGATGTCCCACACGGTCGTGCCGATGGTTGAACGCCCGGGCGTAGGTAGAGTTCACGCGGTGCATGAGCTTTGGGATGTCGTCCGCGTCCCCCTCGGCGACCAGATGGAAGTGGTTGTCCATGAGGCACCACGCGAGAAGCCCCACGTCGTTGGCCTCCAGGCCTTCGTCGAGGATTCTCAGGAGCTCGCGGCGGTCGTCGTCGTCCTCGAAGACGATTTGCCTGCCCGACCCGCGGGTCGTGATGTGGTAGATGTCCGAGCTGCTCTGTCGTCTGGCAAACGGCATGGGATTCCCTCCTTCAAGTTTGCCGGCCCATGCATGAGCGGGCGGTGTGGGAGGGGGTGGGGAGAGAATATCTCACATGGTTCGCCGTGGCTGTTAATAAGGGATACTTCGCGGAATGTTCAAAAGTACAAACCAATGGGAGGTTTTGTCGATAAGTGTAAAAGCAGCAAAGTGGGACAAAAGTGCCCGACCATTGGGACAAAAGTGTCCGGGTGGTGGGACGGCGGTTCAGGTTGTGATGCCGTCGCAGGGGATGTCCCCGCGGCCTCGCAGCGGGTCCCAGGAGAAGCCCTGCAGCAGCTCCGTCGGCGTCGTCGGGGCGTCGCTGTCCGTCAGGCCGGCCGCGTGGGCCAGGCGCCCCACCACGGTCTCGGGCCGCACGCCGCGGGCCCGGATGGCACCCAGGTCGAGGTCGCCGTCGCGTTTGGAGAGGCGCCGGCCGTCGGCCGCCATCAGCAGCGGCACGTGGGCGTACTCCACCTCGGGCAGCCCCAGCAGGCGCTGCAGGTAGCGCTGCCTCGCGGCGGACCCCAGCAGGTCGCGGCCGCGCACCACCTGCGTCACCCCCATGGCGGCGTCGTCCACCACCACGGCCAGCTGGTAGGCGGTCACGCCGTCGCTCCTCCGCACGAGGAAGTCCCCGCACTCCCGGGCCAGCACCTCCCGGTGCCTCCCCGCCACGAGGTCGTCCACCTCCACGGTGCCGGCCGGGTCGTCGGCGTCGGGCACCGCCAGCCGCACGGCCGGCGCCCGCACCGCGCTCCGGCGCGCCACCTCCTCGGCAGAGAGCCCGCGGCAGGTCCCCGCGTACACGTAGGTGCCGTCGCTCGCATGGGGCGCGCTCGCCGCATGGAGCTCGGCCCGCGTGCAAAAGCATAGGTACGTGAGCCCCAGCCCCGCAAGCCGCGCCAGGGCCTCGTCGTAGGCGTCGCCGCGCCGGCTCTGGAACACCGGGTCACCGTCCCAATCCAGGCCAAGCCACCGGAGGTCGTCCATGATGGCCTCCGCGCGCCCCGGCACCTGGCAGCGCGGGTCGAGGTCCTCCACCCGCATGACCACCGACCCCCCGCGGCTCCGGGCGCCCAGCCAGGTCATGAGCGCCGAGAAGGCGTTGCCTAGGTGCATACGCCCGGAGGGGGAGGGGGCGAAGCGGCCCATGACGGCCCCTCCGCCCCCGTGGCGCGCCGACCCATGGCCGGGCGCGGTCAGGTTGTGCGAACGGTCTCCTGCGGGAGTGTCCAACGGGCCTGCCTACATCGCCTTCGTGGGCGCCACGAACGTGCGGGCGGCGTACTTGGTGTCGAGGCTGAACAGGCCGTCGGGGGAGCCGCCGAACAGCTCGTAGTCCTTGATCATGTCCTCGGCGTTGATCTCCTCCTCCCCCTGCTCGGAGATGTACCAGTCCAGCAGCTTCATGGTGCGGTAATCCTTGGTGGCCACGGCGGCGGCATAGCAGTCGTTGATGCAGGAGGTGATGTAGTGCTCGTGCTCGAGGCCGGCCTTGAGCGGGGCGATGTCGCTGTCAAAGGCCATGGTGGGCTGCTCGATGCCCAGCATCTTCACGGGGTAGTTGTTGTCGAGCAGATAGCGGCGGAGAATCTTGGCGTGGGCCACCTCCTCCTCAACCTGGACCATGTACCAGTTGGCGTAGCCCTTGAGGCCGCGCTCCTCGTAGTAGTCGGCGAAGGTGAGGTACAGGTAGGCGCTGTAGAGCTCCTTGTTGATCTGGGTGTTGAGAAGCTCTCCGAGGTGCTCATCGATGACCATGGGTTTTCCTTTCGTGAGGGTGCGCGGTCGTTCGACCGCCAGGGTCTGTATCCGCGATTCTAGCGCCCGAGATGTATGGGCGGCGGAGCCGACCTCCTCGAAAGCGCACCCTTTTCATTGCCGCCCTGCGCTTTGGGTGAATTTGGGTGAATATGACGCAGGATTGAAGTTCGTCGGACCTGTCGGGGCCATACTGACTATGGTCGACGGCGCCGAGCGTCCGTCACGTTCTCACGATCGGCGGCACGGCCCGGGGCGGTGCCGCTCTATAGGAGGTCTGGCGCCCGTGAAAGGCATCATTCTCGCCGGCGGATCCGGCACCCGGCTCTACCCGTTGACCGAGGTCACGTCCAAGCAGCTGCTCCCGGTCTACGACAAGCCCATGATCTACTACCCGCTCTCCATCCTCATGATGGCGGGCATCCGCGAGATCCTGGTCATCTCGACCCCGGCGGACCTGCCCAACTTCGAGCGGCTCCTGGGCGACGGCGGCCGCTTCGGCGTCGAGCTCTCCTACGCCGAGCAGCCCAGCCCCGACGGCCTGGCCCAGGCCTTCGTCATCGGCGAGGGGTTCGTGGGCGGCGAGCCGTGCGCCCTGGTGCTGGGCGACAACATCTTCTACGGCGAGGGGCTCAAAAAGGTGCTGCGCGGGGCCGTGGCCCACGCCGAGAGCGAGGGCGGCGCCACGGTCTTCGGCTACCACGTCGACGACCCCGAGCGCTTCGGCGTGGTGGAGTTCGACGAGGGCTACAACGTGGTCTCCATCGAGGAGAAGCCCTCCCGGCCCAAGAGCTCCTACGCCGTCACCGGCCTGTACTTCTACGACGGCCGGGTGTGCGAGATGGCCAGGAGGGTGCGCCCCAGCGCCCGCGGCGAGCTCGAGATCACCGACCTCAACCGCCTCTACCTGGAGGAGGGCTCGCTCGACGTGGTGACCCTGGGCCGCGGCTACGCCTGGCTCGACACCGGCACCATGGAGAGCCTCTACGACGCCGGCGACTTCGTGCGCGCCGTGGAGCGCAGCCAGGGCCTGCCGGTGTGCGTGCCCGAGGAGGTGGCCTTCGAGAACGGCTGGGTCGGCCGCGAGGCGCTGCTCGCGGCGGCCGGGCGCTACGGCAAGAGCGGGTACGGCAGGCACCTCGCCGAGGTGGCCGAGGGCCGCCTCGTCCCCCACCACATCAGCGAGTGACAGCCCCCACCGAGGAACGAGGAGCACCCATGCAGGAGACCTTCTCCCCCAGAAACATCGTCGTCACCGGCGGCTGCGGGTTCATCGGCAGCAACTTCGTGCGCTGGGTCGCCGAGAACCGCCCCGAGACCCACGTGACCGTGCTCGACAAGCTCACCTACGCCGGCAACCCCGAGAACATCGCCGGCCTGCCCGCCGAGCGGGTGGAGCTCGTGGTGGGCGACATCTGCGACGCGGGGCTGCTGGAGCGGGTGGTGCCCGGCCACGACGCCGTCGTGCACTACGCCGCCGAGAGCCACAACGACAACTCCATCTCCGACCCGGAGCCCTTTATCAGGACCAACGTGGAGGGGACGTTCCGGCTGCTGGAGGCCGCCCGCAGGCACGGGCTGCGCTTCCACCACGTGTCCACCGACGAGGTCTACGGCGACCTCGCCCTGGACGAGCCGCGGCGCTTCCGCCCCGACGACCCCTACCGCCCGAGCTCGCCCTACTCCAGCTCCAAGGCGTCGTCGGACATGCTCGTGAGGGCGTGGCACCGCACCTACGGGCTGCCCGCGACCATCTCCAACTGCTCCAACAACTACGGCCCCTACCAGCACGTCGAGAAGTTCATCCCCCGCCAGGTCACCAACCTGCTCTGCGGGGGCCGCGCCAAGCTCTACGGCGACGGCAGGAACGTCCGCGACTGGATCCACACCGAGGACCACTCCCGCGCCGTGTGGGACGTCCTCACCAAGGGCCGCCCCGGCGAGACCTACCTCGTCGGCGCCGACGGGGAGAGGAGCAACCTCGAGGTGCTGCAGGCCATCCTCATGGCCATGGGCCGCGACCCCGAGGACTTCGACTGGGTGCGCGACCGCCCCGGCCACGACCGCCGCTACGCCATCGACCCTGCCAAGACCATGGAGGAGCTGGGCTGGGAGCCGCGCCACCGCGACTTCTCCGAGGGCCTGGAGGACACCATCGCCTGGTACGCGGAGCACAGGGACTGGTGGATGCCCGCCAAG
This sequence comes from Granulimonas faecalis, assembly GCF_022834715.1. Taxonomy (NCBI): domain Bacteria; kingdom Bacillati; phylum Actinomycetota; class Coriobacteriia; order Coriobacteriales; family Kribbibacteriaceae; genus Granulimonas; species Granulimonas faecalis. The sequence goes on along the minus strand of NZ_BQKC01000001.1, from coordinate 2,019,727 downwards.
GAGGCCACGGAGGCCAAGTACGCCGAGCAGGGGCAGTAGGAAGGGGTTGCATCCATGGAGTTCGAGCGCGAGCTTGCGGTGACGGAGTCGCCCATCGACGGCCTGTACGTCGTCGACCTCTCGGTCCACGGCGACGACCGCGGGTGGTTCAAGGAGAACTGGCAGAAGGCAAAGATGGAGGCCGCGGGCCTGCCTTCGTTCAACCCGGTTCAAAACAACATCAGCTTCAACGCCGACCGCGGCGTCACCCGCGGCATCCATGCCGAGCCGTGGGACAAGTTCATCTCCGTAGCCTGCGGCTCCGTCTTTGGCGCCTGGGTGGACCTCCGGCCGGGCAAGGGCTTTGGCACGGTGTTCACGTGCGTCATCGACTCCTCGGTGGCCGTGTTCGTGCCCCGCGGCGTGGGCAACGCCTTCCAGGCCCTGGAGGACGGCACGGCCTACACCTACCTGGTGAACGCCCACTGGTCCGCCGAGCTCAAGAAGACCTACACCTTCGTGAACCTGGCCGACCCCGAGCTGGCCATCCAGTGGCCCATCCCGCTGGAGCAGTGCACGCTCTCCGAGGCCGACCGGCACCACCCCTTCCTGGCCGACGCCCTGGCCATGGGGCCCAGGCGCACCTTGGTCACCGGCTGCAACGGCCAGCTGGGCCAGGCCGTGCGGTCCCTGGCCGAGGAGCGCGGCCTGGCGGGGTTCTTTGACTACTGCGACATCGACACCTTCGACATGTCAAACCCCGCGGCCTACGACGGCATCGACTGGGACCTCTACGGCACGGTCATCAACTGCGGTGCCTACACGGCCGTGGATGCCGCCGAGACCGAGGAGGGGCGCCGCACCTGCTGGGCCGCCAACGCCCAGGGGCCGGCCCTGCTCGCCGCCACCTGCGCCGCCCGCGGCATCACGCTGGTGCACGTGAGCTCTGACTACGTGTTTGACGGGGTTGAGGAGCTCCATGGCGAGGACGAGCCCTTTGGTCCGCTGGGGGTCTACGGGCAGTCCAAGGCCGCCGGCGATCTGGCCGTGGCCGTGGCGCCGGCTTACTACATCCTGCGCAGCTCCTGGGTGGTGGGACGCGGCAAGAACTTTGTGCGCACCATGGTGGCCCTCTCCGACCGCGTGGCCGACGGCGACGACGCCCTGGAGCGGGTGACCGTGGTGGACGACCAGATCGGCGCCCTCACCTTTACCGACGACATGGCCCGGGCCATCTTCTGGCTGCTGGGGTACCGCGAGGGCGACGTGGAGCCGAGCGAGCCCGCGCCCTTTGGCACCTACAACCTCACCGGTGCTGGCGAGGCGGCGAGCTGGGCCGAGATCGCCCGGACGGTCTTTGAGGTGCGCAACGGTAACGGCAGCGCCGTCGTGCCGGTGACCACCGAGGCCTACTACGAGGGGGCGAAGGGCCCGGTGGCCCCGCGGCCGCACTTCTCGGGCCTGGACCTTGCCAAGATCCGCGGGACCGGCTTTGAGCCGGAGCCGTGGAGGGATACGCTGGCCGCGTACATGGAGGAGCTGTAGGCGGCTGTTGACGCTGGATTGTCGACGCCCCCGGTGGCTTGTGGCCGCCGGGGGCGTTTTCATTTTTTTCTTTGTCTGCCTGTGAAGTCAGCGCATATGGCAACAATGATGCTGGTTGAGATAATATATAAATTACAGGTAAATCGATATCGAGAAAGCTAGTGTCTGGGAATATGACTCCTTTTGGGGGTTGGGTGTCCATTATTATTAAGGCCCCATTCCTCCCCGTCTTATTTATACTAATTGGCGTTTAGTATAAATAAGACGTCCCTAAATGGGCTCTTATTGCTACTGCATGGGATTGAGGAGGTCGGAGATGCCCTATGAAGAGCTATCGAAACTATTCTATAAAGATGGTTCTCCAGATAGGTATCGTGTGAACAGCGAGAAGGCGCGGGAAAGGCTGTCGGCTGAGTCGACCTTCCGCAGCGGGATCGTGTTCAATGAGGATGAGCTCTTCTTGGCGATGCCGCGTGAGCTTTCGGTAATTATCGAGCGGGTTCTTAGGCGTGAGCGTAAGGCCTCCGCTGCATTCAAGGCACTGCCTCCCATTGCCCAGGGTGCCTTCACTCGCAGCCTCATTATCGACGAGGTGGTGTGTTCAAACGGAATTGAAGGTGTTCGCAGCACGCGCAGGCAAGTGAGTGATGTTCTTGACGAGGTCAAGCATGGAGATTCCGCCGACGGGCTGAAGTCAAAACGTTTTAAGGAGTTTGCCAAGCTCTATCTCGGATTGAGCGAGAAGACGTCGGTGATGCCCCACTCGCCGGAGGACATACGGGGCATCTACGACCTATTGATGGCTGGCGAGGATCTTGACGGGAACACTCCGGATGGCCGCCTTTTCAGGAAAGATCCTGTGGACATTATCGATGGACGTGGAAGAACCGCGCATTCGGGCGTGAATCCAGAGCGGCGCATCATTGAGATGGTGGAATCCATGCTCTCCTTGCAGGAAAACGAGGAGGTTCCGCAGATCTGCTCGGCGGTGATGGCGCACTATGTGTTCGAGGCTGTGCATCCGTTCTATGACGGAAACGGCCGCACGGGACGCTACCTACTGGCGCTGGCGTTAAGCGATCCATTGTCTGTGAGTACTGCGTTGTCGCTCTCGCGTGTGATCGCCGAAAACAAGGAATCGTATTATCAGGCATTCAAGACTGTCCAACACCCCATGAACCATGGGGAGCTGACCTTCTTTGTCATGAGGATGCTCGAGTATGTGCTCGAGGCACAGGCCAACAACATCGAGAGGCTCGAGTTGAGGCGGGGACAAATGGAGGGCGCACGGAGTGCGGCACGTCTGGCTGTTGGCTCTGACGAGGTCAATGAGAAGGGGGGCGACCTCCTCTTTATGTTTGCCCAGGTCCAGCTGTTTGGATGGACCCCCGAGGTACTGCTTACCGATGCTGCCAACTACCTTAGTCTTTCGCCACAAATGGCAAGGAAACATCTGAAGACGCTGGAGGAAAAGGGACTCATAGAGACCCTGTCCCAAAGGCCCCTAAAGTTCCAGCTGTCTGCTCGAGGCCGGGGATTGATGGGGCTTCTGGAGGGGGAGTAGGTGGCTGTTGGCGCTGGATTGCCGACGCCCCCGGTGGCTTGTGGCCGCCGGGGGCGTTTTCTGTGGCACGGGGGCTTCCCGGTCTATGCTCTTTGTTGAAAAAGCTGAGTGCATTTTAAAGTGACATAGCGGGGTGCATCCCGCGGTATTACCTTTAGAGGGTAAAACTGTGAGAGGAAAATGCCACTGTGTCCGCGATTTCTTTGGTTTTGCCCACACTGAACGGGGAAAGCGAGCTGCCCGGCCTTCTGGAGACCCTGGGCGCCCAGACCCGCCCTGCAGGCGAGATCGTGGTGGTTGATTCCTCATCGGACGACAACACCTGCGAGGTGGCCGCATCTTATCCCGGCGTGCGTGTGGTGAGAATCGCTCGGGACGAGTTCAACCACGGGCTCACCCGAGACTTTGCCCTGCGTCAGACGACGGGCGACTACGTTGCCTTCATGACCCAGGACGCCGTTCCCGCCAACGGGCGCTACCTCGAGAACCTCGTGGCCCCGCTGGACAAGGACCCGCTGGTGGCCCTGGTGAGCGGTCGCCAGCTCCCCAAGCCCGACGCCCGTCGTTTCGAGCAGTTGGTGAGGGAGTTCAACTATCCGGCCGAGTCCAATGTGAGGACCATCGAGGACCTGCCCCGCCTGGGCATCAAGACCTATTTCGCCTCCGACGTGTGCTCCTGCTATCGACGGAGCGCCTATCTCGAGGTGGGCGGTTTTGACGAGGTGGAGACCAACGAGGACATGCTCATGGCAGCCAGACTGCTCAAGGCCGGCTACAAGGTGGCCTATGCGGCGGAGGCCGAGGTCTATCACTCCCACAACCTCACGCCAAAGGAGCAGTACCGGAGAAACAGGGCCGTGGGTGCCTTCCTGGCCGCCTACGACGGGGAGCTCGATGTCCCCGACGAGGTGGGGGAGGGTTCCCGTCTGGCAAAGAGCGTGCTGGGGGCGGTGCTTCGCGAGGGCAGGCCGGTCGAGGCCATGGCATTTGCGGCGGACTGCGCGGCGCGGCTTGCCGGCAACCGGATGGGACGGAGCCGCTGTCATGGATAGCGTCATTTGCATTGCAGGTGTTTCATGGCGGTAGCTGCATGCATAACCGTTCACAACCCCGACGTGGCTAGGCTCGGGAGTGTTGTCGATGCGCTCCGTGACAGCGTTGAGGCCGTCGTGCTGTTTGACAACGGTGGCGCTGAGGCCTTTCTCATGGCTCGTGGGTTGAATCAGTGCGATGGTTTTCAGGTAATTGGATCAGGAGAAAACGTTGGTCTTTCTCGGGCCCTCAACTGCTGCTGTGCCAAAGCGGCGGAGATGGGCATGGGTAGAGTGCTCCTGATGGATCAGGACAGCATCCCCGGGCCCCATATGGTCGAGGAGCTTACGCGGGGGTTCAACGGTAGGGGAAACGTTGCTATCGTCTGTCCCCGGATTGTCAAGGAGGGCGAAGACGCGGCGATCGCGGATTCCAAAGTCGATTCGAGTGAAGAGGACGTTCCGAGGGCCATTACATCTGGGTCTTTGCTCTCGCTCGATGCATGGGAATCTGTCGGAGGCTTTGACGAGGACCTGTTCGTGGACTGGGTCGATTACGATTTCTCGGCGTCTCTTCGTGATGCCGGGTATCGCTTAGTTCGCGAGAATGGGGTTTTCCTTGAGCATCAGCTGGGAAATGCGTCTCCCGTAACGCTTCCCGTCCCCGTCGTGGGCAGGGACGGAGTTCGTCTTCTCAGGATGCTGCGCACGAACCATTCGGAGGCCAGAAGAATGGACAAGGCCCGTTCCTGGGCGATTAGTCTTGCCAAAGGGCGGTCCCGTGCCATTAGAGCTCAAGAGGTTCGATATGTTTTCGCCACGGTCTTGCGCGATCTTCTCGTCGAGAAGAACAAGCGGGGCCTAGTAGATGCCTATGCTCGCGGCTTTCGAGAGGGAATTGCCCATGTGAGGGGCAAGGAGGCGCAGAGTTGCTAGTCTATCTTGCTCTCGATGTCATTCCGGTTGCTTGCATGGTTGCCTCTGTTGCCGTGAAGACGGCAACAAGATCGGACATAGTTGCGTTTTGGTTGATGGCGGCGCTCCTCATCCTCATAGGTGCTCTGCGCGGGCGCACCGTTGGAACGGATACGGGAGGCTACCTGCTGGGGGCCTATGGGGAGTCTCGAATCAACTCCCTTGAGTTCTTTTACAGATACAGCAAGTACTCCAGCTGGGATCCGCTGTTCAAATTGGTTCTTTGGCTGACGGGGCACTGGTCGCCCACCATGATGCCGGTGCAGTTGGCCTGCTCCGCGCTGACCGTTATTCCTATTTTTATGTCTCTTGCCGGAATGGCTAAGATGAACAGCAGGTTCTCCCCGTGGCCGGGGGTTGCAGTGTACACCCTGCTTTTCTATCCGGCATCCTTCAACCTCATACGCCAGTCGATTGCGATGTCGTTTGTGGTCTTCGCCTACTACCTGTCGATGAAGCGGCGTTGGTTCCGGGCTTTTCTGCCTCTGATTGTTGCTGTGGGGTTCCACAAGTCGGCTGTCGTGGTGGTTCCGCTGGTGCTGCTGTGCGCCCTTAGGTCCCTTCCCCTTCGAAGGTACGATGCGGTGCGGTATGCCGTGTTGACCGTGGGGGCCATTGCAGTTCTGTTCGCCGCCCCCCTTCTGCAGTGGGCGACGTCTGTTCTCGGCATTTACGGCCACTATGCCGACGGCACTGTTTCCGCAGGACCTGGAGGGCGAAGAAGTTGGTTGGAAATTTGTTTCATCGCCGTCGTTTTGGTCGTGGCGCACCGAAGGTTGTCGGTGCCGTCTGCGCTTCCCGAGAGATTCTCTCGGGAGTTGTCAACCGTCTGCCTGATGGGTGCCGTGCTTTACGGTCTGTGCGTCGTCAATCTGTTCCTCTATAGAATAGGTCTTTATTACCTGTACTTCTTCATTCTCTATGCGCCTTGTCTTATGGATGTGACGGCAATGGCTCCGGTGTTTTCAAAGGCTCGGCATTTTGACGGAGCGGCGGCCCGTAGAGCTGCGTTGCTAGGTTGTTTGGTCCTCCTGGCATGCCTGGTATTCTCCATAGATTATTATTTCATTTGTAAGATGAACGAGGTTGTGCCCTATGTCTTCTTGTAACGGCGGCCCGTTCTTTTCCATTTGCGTCGCCAGCTATAACGCTGCGCGCTATATCGGTGAGTGCCTTGAGTCCATTGCTTGTCAGTCCTTTAAGGACTATGAGGTGGTGTTGGTCGACGATGGGTCCACTGATGGAACGGCGGACGTGGTGGATTCTGTCGCCTATATGTTTGAACCTGGCGTACTGAGGTCATTCCGTTCCCCTGACAACCGTGGGACCTACGAGACAAGGCTTGACCTGATACGGCGCAGTCTCGGGGACTACATCTTGTTCCTCGATTCTGACGACATGTATGCATCTCCCGACGCGCTCCAAAAGATGCACAAGGCCATCTCATCTGGACGATTGGACATCCTGGTTTTCAACGCCACTCGCAGTATGGAGGTTCCAAGACCCTTGGAGAGCCTGGGGTGTCTCGTCGTGGGTGACGATGGCCTGCTTGACCTGCAGGCCGTGAGACGGTGTGCATTGAACACATACAAGATGAATAGCCTTTGCTACAAGGCGGTGAGGCGTGACCTGCTCGGGTGGAGCGTTGAAGCGGGGAGGCGTGTGGATATGTGTGAGGATCGGCTCCTGTCGGTCAGCGCAATCCTGACCGCCGACCGAGTGGGGCTACTCGACGAGCCCTTGTATTTCTACCGGAAGAACGAGGAATCCGTTACCAGGAAGAGATTCTATGTGAGGTTCTTTTTTGATCAGATGTTCGTGGACAGCACCTTGTGCGCTCGTGCCCGGTCCGCTGGCCTGGATGTTTCTGGACTATATCGCATGGACCAGAAGCTTATGTGTTCCGACCTGAGGTTGTGTGCGACGGCACCCAAGAGCGATCGGAGTCTGGAAGTTTTTGACGAGCTGCTTGGGTCGATGAGGGCTGAACCTTTTGCCCGGGAGGCATTGGGTGTGCGTCCTTCTCGTAGGCTGAGGCCTGATGAGGCCCTGCTGGTTGGCGGCATAAGAAGGGGATGGCCCTCTCGCGTCTTGTATGTACTGGCGCGAGGTTTTGCCGCTGCCAAGAGATTGGTGGCCGACTGAGCGATGGTTATGGTTCTCAACTCAAGAGGAGTGTGCGCATGGGCAAGGTCGGAATAGTCACACTGCCCGGAAAGTACAATTACGGCAATCGTCTCCAGGCGTATGCAAATTGGAAAATATATTCTAATCTCGGCTACGAGGCCTCCCTTCTTGTTCCCGGGCACAAGGGGTCGCTGGTTTCTGGTGCGGAGCGTCTTGCGAGAAAAGTCCTGGGAAGGGAGCGTGAGGACCCGGAGAGCTTGATGTCGGTCGGGCGCAGGGAGGCGTTTTCCCGTTTCGAGGGGCGCGTGGTCACCGAGGTGTTCGACCAAGGAGACACCCGGAGCGTGAGGGGATACGACCTTTTCTCGGTGGGAAGCGACCAAGTGTGGAACCCCTATTTCAATCGGGGCGCTCGTGCGTGGTACTACTTGGAGTTTGCCAGTCCGGATCAGAGGATTGCCCTGTCTCCGAGTATCGGGCTCGACGAGATGACGCCTATCCAAGGGCGGTCGTTGGCGCGAGGGGTCAAGGGGTTTGATCGAGTGTCTGTGCGGGAGAATCGCGGGGCGGACCTCATCGAACGGTGGGCCGGTAAGGAAGCCGTGGTGCTGTGCGACCCCACTTTGGTGCTTGGTGTCGATGAGTGGCGGGCCGTGGCGTCCGACCTCCTTACCCCTGATGGCCCCTATGTGTTCACCTACCTTCTCGGTGGCTTGGGAGGGTCGGCGGAGGAAGTCTTGCATGCCGTGACCGGAGGCGGTGCAATGCCGGTAATCTCTCTTTCCGACAGGGAAGGGACAGGACAGCTCCCGGCAGGACCCGCCGAGTTCATCTCCCTCATTGACCACGCCTACCACGTGGTGACCGACTCGTTCCACGCCGCGGTCTTCTCCTCGATCATGGAGACTCCCCTTACGATCGTGCGGAGAGAGGGTGGTGTTGGAATGTTCTCCCGTCTGGAGACCCTGGCCGACCTTCTGGACCTTCGAGACAAGATATACGGCGCCAACGGGTTCTCCCTTGACGATGCGGGCTCCTATGGCGGCACTCCCGGGCGCATCGCCCGGGAGAGGGACAGGTTCTTCTCCTATTTGGATGGCTGCATCCATGGCTAGCCAACGGAAGCTCGGCGCCCTGCTGGGGTATATGAACATCCTCATCAAAAACCTGGTGAATCTCGCCTACACCCCCATGCTCCTCGCATTCGTGGGTTCGGCAGATTACGGTGTCTATCAGTCGGCGAATTCCTTCGTATTCGCCCTTTCCCTGCTGTCTTTTGGGTTTTCCGGAGCCTATGTCAAGTTCTACACGTCGTTTGAGAAGAACGGGACGTCTGACGACATCCGTCGCCTCAACGGCATGTATCTCCTGGTGTATGCGGTTGTCTCTCTTGGTGCCTTTGTGCTTGGGTCTGGTTTTGCTCTCGGTGCGCCGGCCATCTTCTCCGACGGGTTCACCCAAGAACAGTCCGAACTCGCTCGCTCCTTGATGACGGTGATGAGCGCTACCATTGCGGTGACTCTTTTTTCGACGGTATTCGACTCGTATCTGCTCGTACATGAAGAATTTAAGTTCCAACAGAGTCGTCAGATTGCCACGACCCTTGTGACGCCGATAGCTGCTTACGTCCTTCTTGTGGCAGGGTTCGGTGCCATGGGCGTGGCTGTCGCACAGCTTGTGGTGACCGTTGCGCTCTTGTTGTTGAACGTTCGGTTTACGCTCGGAAAACTACATATGCGCTTTGACCTCGGCCATTTTGACAAGGCCTTGTTTAGAGCCATTGTTGTGTTTAGCGCCTGGGTGTTCATGAATCAGGTGAGCGACCTGGTCAACCAGAATGTGCCCAATATCTTGTTGGGGGCCCGTTCGGGGGCGGTGGCAGTGGCGGTGTTTGCCGTCTCCGTCCAGGTACGAAATGTTTTTGTCTACATGTCGTCGACTATGAGCAGCGTATTTGTCCCAAAAATCAACCGCATCGTTGCCGAGAGCGATGACAACCGGGTCCTCACCGGCCTGATGACGACGGTTGGTCGGTATCAGATGATGTTGTTCTGCTGGCTCTATGGGGGGTTTGTTCTGCTTGGTAGGTTCTTTGTCTCAAGGTGGGCGGGACCGGAATTCATGGACGCGTACTGGCTTATTTGCATTATGGCGCTCCCCCTCGGAATCCCCCTTTGTCAAAACACTGGCATCGAGATCCAGAAGGCCAAGAATCGCCATCGTGCACGTTCGGTTGTGTTGATGGTCATGGCGTTACTCAACGTCGCTTTCACTTGGGTGGCCGCCCCCGCCCTTGGGTACTGGGCTCCCGCCATTGCCTACGTCGTCACCATCGCAGTGGGTAACGGTGCGTTCATGAACTGGTACTACCACTTTCGAATCGGCCTTGATATGCGTATCTTCTGGGCTCGGGTTCTGCGAATCGTTGTCGTTGCACTCGCAGTGGTTTGCATCTTCTCATTGATGATTGCTTGGATGCCCGTTGCCTCATGGCTTGGTTTTGTGTTCTGGGGGCTTCTCTACACCGTCTGTTTTGGGGCTGCCTGTTGGTTCTTGGCGCTCGACGACGGTGAACGGGGCGCCATCGAAAGACAGGTCCCGTTCATATGATAGAAGCGAGGAGGTTCGGCGATGAATGAGACTCCTGTGATTCGAAGTCTGGGTGACGCCTGCTGCGGTTGCTCTGCCTGTGCGTCGGTGTGTCCCGTGGGGGCCATAGCCTTGGAGGCCGATGGGACGGGCTTTCGCTATCCGCGCGTGGATGAGGACGTTTGCGTTCGATGCGGTAGGTGCGACAAGGCGTGCCCCTCGCTCAGCCCCGGCGCAAGAGATGAGGTAAACGGGGTCAAATGGATACAGTCCCGAGATTGCGCCACATTGGCTAGGTCGTCTTCGGGGGGCGTTTTCTCGCTTGTCGCATCTCGTGTCATCGAGGACGGAGGAGTGGTCTCAGGCGCCCTGTTCTGCGACGGTGGGGCAGCGGTGTGCCATGGGGTGACGGGCGACCTTGATGGTCTCGTCGCCATGCGGGGATCTAAATACCTCCAGAGCTCCATTGATAAAGATATGTATAAAGATTTAAAGAACCGCGCCAAAGGGGGTCAGACTGTCCTGTTCACTGGTACACCGTGCCAAGTGGCAGGCTTCAACGGCGCTCTGGGAGAGGTGTCGCGGCTGCCCAACGTCTATTCGATGGCGGTGATGTGTCACGGCGTCCCCTCACCCCGCTTGTGGCGTGAATACTTGGCCTGGCTCGTGGGTGCTCATTCGGCGGACGTGGTGAAAGACATCCGTTTCAGGGACAAGGAGGACGGTTGGGGGCGCTCTCGCGTTGTGGTGGCTCTCGACGGAGGGGACACCGACGACGTGAGCGAGCGCTTTGGGGAGAACTGGTTCATGAGGGCATTTCTTGGCGACGCCTGCCTTCGTCCGAGTTGTTACGACTGCACGTACAAGTCGGTGAGCGGGTCAGACTTGGTGGTCGGGGATTTTTGGGGATTCGACGCGGCTGGTCATGGGTGCCAGGACCCGGCCCTCGGAGTGTCTGCGGTGGTCGAGAACACCGAAAAGGGAAAAACGATCATAAGTTCCGTTATGGACGGAGCGTTTATGGGGGAGGCCGACTACCGCGAGGTTCTTGAGGGAAATCCCGCCCTTGTCAAAAGCCCCAGGCCCCATCCGGGAAAGGATGCGTTCATGGAGGAGCTCGCAGCGGGAACGCCAGTGGAGGTCCTGATGTCTAGATGGAGCTTTGAGCCCACGCTGTCCCAAGTCGTCGCCCGCAAGGTGCGGGGTGCGCTGAGAAGAATCAGCCGCCTGGTGTAGGCTCTTGCCTGCCCCGACTTCCCCCGCCTGACAGTTAGCGGTGGTAGGTGTTACGATTTTGAATGAATGTTCGCCTCCGGGAGGGCAATGCCGTCCTATGACTTTCGTTTGATGCGGGATTCTGTGGGGCGACGTTGTCTCCGCGCCCGACTGTATGCTTGGGACCCGGGCCGGTAGCGCAGCCGAACCCTTCTGACCGGCTGTTCGATCGTGGTTCAGGGGAGGCCCTATGGTCGACGATGTCAGAACGAGCATAGAGCACCGCACCATCACCTGCGGCACCGTGGGCCTCGGCTACGTGGGCCTGCCCCTGGCCGTGGAGAAAGCCAAGGCGGGTTTCCGTACCATCGGCTTCGACGTGCAGCCCGCCAAGGTGGATATGGTCAATGCCGGCCAGAACTACATCGGTGATGTAGTGCAGGAGGACCTGGCACAGCTCGTCTCTTCCGGCATGTTGGAGGCTACGGGCGACTTCTCTCGCGTGGCCCAGTGCGACTTCGTGGCCCTTTGCGTGCCCACACCGCTCGACGCTCACCAGCAGCCCGATACTTCCTATATGGAGGCGTCGGCCAGAGAGATTGCCCCGCATCTCAAACCCGGCGCCATGGTGGTCTTGGAGTCCACCACCTACCCTGGCACCACCGAGGACCTCATCCGCCCCATCCTCGAGGAGGGTTCTGGCCTTGTGTGCGGCAAGGACTTCTACCTGGGCTTCTCGCCGGAGCGCGTGGACCCGGGCAACCTCGTCTACAAGACCAAGAGCACGCCCAAGGTGGTGGGCGCCATCGGCGAGGACGCCCTCGAGTGCATCTCCGCCGTCTACGAGGCGGTGCTGGAGGGCGGTGTCACCCGGGTCTCTAGCCCGCGCGTGGCCGAGATGGAGAAGATCCTCGAGAACACCTACCGCAACGTCAACATCGGCTTGGTGAACGAGCTCGCCCAGCTCTGCGACGAGATGGGCATCGACATCTGGGAGGTCATCGACGCCGCCAAGACCAAACCCTACGGCTTCACGGCGTTCTACCCGGGCCCCGGCCTGGGCGGCCACTGCATCCCACTCGACCCCTACTACCTGTCGTGGAAGGCTCGCGAGTACGGGTTCCACACCTCCATGATCGAGGCCTCCATGATGGTGAACGACCGCATGCCCGAGTACTGCGTGGACCGCGCGGCGCGGGTGCTCAACGACCAGCAAAAGGCCCTCAACGGCTCCAAGGTCCTAGTTCTGGGCGTGGCCTACAAGCAGGACATAGACGACTACCGCGAGAGCCCGGCCCTCAAGGTGATTGATCTGCTCGAGCGCCGCGGCGCCGAGGTCTCCTACTTTGACCCGTGGGTGTCCAGCTACCGCTTCAAGGGCGAGACCCACGAGTCGTTGCCCGAGCTCACACCCGAGGTCGTGGCCTCCGCCGACCTCGTGGTGGTGGCCTGCGGCCACACCAACGTCGACTACGAGATGGTACAGGCCAACGCCCAGGCCGTCTTTGACACCAAGAACGCCATGAAAGGCGTGGTCAACCGCGACAACATCGAGGTGCTGTAGCGTGAAGTGCGCCATCATCGGCTGCGGCCGCATCTCCACCAACCACGTCACCGCCATCGAGCGCAACGGCTTTGACCTTGTGGCCGTCTGCGACGTCAAGCCCGAGCGCATGGAGGAGCTGCTGGCCAAGCACGGCCTCGAGAACGACGACTCTATCGCTCGCCACACCGACTACCGGCAGATGCTCGCCGAGCACCCCGAGATCGAGCTTGCGGCCGTGGCCACCGAGAGCGGCGAGCACGCCAGGATTGCCCTGGACCTCATCGACGCGGGCGTGAACTGCATTGTGGAGAAGCCCTTGGCCATGTCCATGGCCGATGCAAACGAGATTGTGCGCCGCGCCGAGGAGACGGGCGTCAAGGTGTGCGCCTGCCATCAGAACCGCTTCAACGTGGCCGTGCAGAAGACGCGCGACGCCCTGGAGGCGGGGCGCTTCGGCCGGCTGTCCAACGGGGCCGTGAACATCCGCTGGAACCGCAACCGCGCCTATTACGAGCAGGCTCCTTGGCGCGGCACGTGGGCCCAGGACGGCGGCTGTCTCATGAACCAGTGCATCCACGGCATCGACCTGCTGCGCTGGATGATGGGGGGCGACGTGGTGGAGGTCTACGGCGCCACCGGCCAGCGCCAGCACGGCTACCTCGAGGCCGAGGATATCGGCGTGGCCGTGATCAGGTTCGCCGACGGCGCCGTGGCCACCGTGGAGGGCACCGTCAACGTCTACCCCCGCAACCTCGAGGAGACCCTCTGCCTCATCGGCGAGACCGGCACGGTCAAGGTTGGCGGCAAGTCCACCAACAACATCGACGTGTGGGACTTTGCCGACGAGACGGAGGAGGACCAGGCCAACAAAGGCCTGGAAGAGGCCACGAGCAACGTCTACGGCAACGGCCACACCGCTGTCTACGCCGACATGGCCGACGCCATCGCCAACGACCGCGCGCCCTACATCGACGCCAGGGCCGGGCGCGACGCCCTCGAGGTGGTGCTGGCCATCTACAAGAGCCAGAAGACCGGCCTTCCGGTAAGGCTGCCCCTCGACGACTTCGCCTCCACCGACATGGCCGGCGAGTTCGGGGAGGGGTCGCTGTGAGCGAGGGCCGCTTTCCGGGCGCCTTCGTGCACCCCACCGCCCTCGTCGACGAGGGCGCGGTCATAGGGGAGGGCACCAAGGTGTGGTGCTTCTCCCACATACAGGCGGGCGCCGTCATCGGCCGCGGCTGCACCCTGGGCCAGAACGTCAACGTGGCCGACAACGTGCATGTGGGCGACGGCTGCAAGGTGCAGAACAACGTCTCCCTCTACGAGGGGGTGGAGCTGGCCGACGGTGTCTTCTGCGGGCCCTCCTGCGTGTTCACCAACGACCTCACGCCCCGTGCCCCCTATCCCAAGGGCAGGGCCGGCTACCGCAGGACCGTCGTGGGGCGCGGCGCCTCCATCGGCGCCAACGCCACGGTGGTGTGCGGCCACGCGCTGGGGGAGTGGTGCATGGTGGGGGCGGGCGCCGTGGTGACCGGCGACGTGCCGGCCCACGCCCTGGTGGTCGGCGTTCCGGCCCGCCGGGTGGGCTGGGTCTGCGAGTGCGGCGAGCGCCTGGATGCGGACCTCGCCTGCTCCGCCTGCGGCAGGCGCTACCACGAGGCCGGGGCGGGCCTGAAGGAGGGGCTGTGATGGAGTTCAGGGATCTCAAGGCCCAGTACGCGGCGCTCAAACCCGCCGTCGATGGTGCGGTGGGGGCCGTTCTGTCCTCGGGGCGGTTCATCGGCGGCGCCCCGGTGGCGGAGCTCGAGGGGGCCTTGGCTGACTACGTGGCCGTGGCCCACTGCCTCACCTGCGCCAACGGCACCGACGCCTTGGAGCTGGCCCTCCTGGCCTGGGGCGTGGGCGAGGGTGACGCCGTGTTCGTGCCGGACTTTACGTTCTTCTCCAGTGGCGAGGTGGTGCCCCTGGTGGGGGCCACCCCGGTGTTCGTGGACGTGGACCCGGCCACCTACAACATGGACCCCGCCTCGCTGCGCCGGGCGGTGGCCTGGGTGCGGGAGAACACGGGGCTTGCCCCCAAGGCCGTCGTCGCCGTGGACCTTTTCGGCCTCCCGGCCGACCTTCCCGCCATCCGCGAGGTGTGCGACGGGGAGGGCATGTTCCTTCTGGAGGACGGCGCCCAGGGCTTTGGCGGCCGGATAGGCGAGGCCCGCGCCTGCTCCTTTGGCGACATCTCCACCACGAGCTTCTTCCCGGCCAAGCCCCTGGGCTGCTACGGCGACGGAGGGGCCGTCTTTACCGACGACGACGGTTGGGACGCCCTTATGCGCAGCATCGCCGTCCACGGCAAGGGGACGATGAAGTACGACAATGTGCGTCTGGGCATGAACAGCCGCCTGGACACCCTGCAGGCCGCCGTGCTCTCCGTGAAGCTCGAGGCCTTTGCCGGCTACGAGGTGGCCGACGTCAACCGGGTGGCCGCCTGGTACGGGGAGGCGCTGTCCTTCCTCGGGGCGCGCGGCTGGGGGCTGCCCCTTGTGCCCGACGGCTTCACGAGCTCCTGGGCCCAGTACACGGTGAAGGTGCCCGAGGGTGTGGACCGCGGCGCGGTGCAGGCCACCCTCAAGGACCAGGGGGTGCCCACCATGGTCTACTACCCCCGCCCCATGCACAGGCAGCCGGCCTTTGACGGCGTGGGACTCTGTCCCGACGGCTGTCCGGTCACCTGCGAGCTGTGCGGCCGCGTGCTGTCCCTGCCCATGGGGCCCTACATGGGCCGAGACGACGTCGAGCGGGTCGCGGCCGCCCTCGAGGCCCTCTGACCGTGGCGGCCCTCGACCGCCTCAAAGGACCCTTCGCCAAGCTCTACCGGACGGGGTTCTTCCATATCTTCGGTGCCGGGACGATCAACAAGGCGGTCTCCAGCCTCACCATGATCGTGCTGGTGTGGCTCATCCCCAAGGCGGAGTACGGCCTCTACTCCTACGTGTTCAACATCGTGAGCATCTTCGCCCTGTTCAACGGACTGGGGGCCTCGTCCGCCCTGCTCCAGCTCTGCTGCGAGCACATGGAGGACCGCCCCCTCATGCTGGCGGTGTTTCGCTACGGCGAGCGCTGGGGCAGGGTGGCCGACGTGGCCCTGGCCGTCCTCATCCTCGTCTACGCCCTGGTGGCGCCGGGGGCGCTGCCGGGTTCCCAGCCTCTGCTGGCCCTGTACTGCCTCTATCCCCTCGTGGTGCTCCTGTGCGAGCTTCGCCTCGTGTACCTGCGGTCGAACCTCGACAACAGGGCTTATGCCTATATGACCAACGTCCAGACCCTGCTTCTGGCGGGCCTCTCCATAGGCGGATCCCTCGTTGCCGGCGTGCCGGGGCTCATCGCCGGTCAGTACGCCGCCTACGTGGCGAGCTTCGCCGTGCTCGCGTGGCGGCACCCGCTGCCGAAGCCGATGCCGGAGGAGCGCGACCGCACTTTCAGTAAGAGGGAGTACTGGTACGTGGCGTTGGTGTCGTCCCTCAACAACGGGCTTAGCCAGGCGCTTGCGCTGTCGGGCACGTTCTTTGTGGGTCAGTTCCTGGCGAGCGACGTGGCCGTGGCCTCCTACAAGGTGGCCACCGCCATCCCGTTTGCCCTGTCGTTTGCCCCGACCATGCTCATGACCTACGCCTATCCGCGCTTTGCGGCCCAGTGCCACGACGGCGCGTGGACGCGGCGCAACTACCTCAGGCTTACCGCGGCCTGCGTCGGCGGGTTCGGGGCCCTCCTGGCGGCAGGACTCGCATTTGGCCCGCAGGTCATCGGGGTGGTCTTTGGCGAGCAGTACCTCGACGCCGTGCCTTCCTTCAGGATCCTCATGGTGGGCTTCTTCGTCACGGCGGCCCTCCGTCAGCCGGCAACGAACTTCCTCGTGACGCAGAAGAGGCTCCTTGCGAACACCGTGATGGCGGCGGCCTCCATCGCCCTCAACGTCGTCCTCTCGGTGGCTCTTGTGCCGCGCTTTCAGATGGAGGGGGCGGCTTGGGCCTATACGGCCTCCATGGCCCTGTTCGGCCTCGTCGCCCCTGTGCTGTATTGGCGCACCGTCAGGGACCTCTGACGGCTCGGGTGCATGTGCGCGCTCCGTGGGCCTCCTCGTTGATCGGGCAAGGATTGCGCGGCACCGCGTCTTGAGGGGGCTTCTGAAGATACTCAACTACTCGTTTAGCCGAGTGATGGTCTTGCGCAATGACAGCGTGTCTGTGCGCGATGGAGTCACACGCTCGTCCCGTCTACCCGCTTTCCGTGCCGCAAACAGATTCTTAGCCGCTGCGGCGCACCGGCTTTACGGCAGCCGGTAGACCGTGTCCCTCGTGGAGCCGTGCTTCACCAGCTTTCCGGCGTTTTCCAACTGTCGATTTCGTCATTCATTCCACCACCGTTCGAATGCGTGATGGAATATGGCGAATATATTCGAACACGACCGAATGTAGTCGAATGAGCGACGGAATACGTTCGAATGCCCATGTCGATCTCTGGCCCGTTTGCGGACCGGAGATCCGCCCCATGGAGATTCGGTCCCACCACCACCCTCTCCAGAGAGCAAGAAAACAATCCATAAATCCATGTATATACTGGTAGGTTAGCTGCCCGGGCCGCATCAGGCCCCGGCGCCCCCATGCCATCGCCGGCGCCTCGCGGCGTCTTTGCCTTCCCTAGGAGGTTCCGTGTCTGCCAAGCACATGGCCCCCGGCCCGTCCGACCCCAAGAAACGGCCGTCCCAGGGCCCTGCCTACCGGGCCTCCCACGTCAGGCAGACCGCCTCTCCCTACGGCCGGTCCCAGACCGCCGGCCCCCAGCCGTCCCCGCACCGGGCCACCCGGGCGTCGCGGACGGCGGCGGCTCCTACGGCCTCTGCTTCAGCGGCCCCCGCCCCGTCCCGGCACGGCGCCTCCGAGCTCGACCGCGTTAAGTCCCGCTCCGGCAGACCCGCTCCCGGCAAGCGCCGCCGTCGCGGCCCGCGCTGGTGGCAGGTGACCCTCATCGTCGTCGCCGTGCTGGCCGTCGTGGCCGGTGCCTTCGGCTTTGCCATGTACCAGGACGTCAAGGCCATCCAGTCCGAGGTGGGTAACGTCAAGCAGGAGTTCGCCGTCTACAAAGACGCCCTCATGAATGGCAAGTCCGACCAGCTCTCCGGCTCGGCCGCCTCGCTCGCCCAGAGCACGCAGACCATGGCTGACCACGTCTCAAGCCCCCTGTGGGCCCTGGCCGAGCTCGCCCCCGTCTATGGCCAGGACGTGCGCCAAGCCCGCGAGCTCGTGAACTCCGCCAACATCCTCACCCACAACGGCCTCGTGCCCTTCTCCAACAGCCTCAACGGCGTTTCGGTGAAGTCGCTGGTCAAAGATGGCGGCCAGGTGGACATCCCCATCCTGCAAAAAGTGATCGACGCCGTTCTCGAGGTGCAGGGCCCTCTGAAAGACACCATCCACACGGTGCAGTCCATGGAGCCGTTCCACATTCATAAGCTGAACGACCTTATCGACAGCACGCGCTCTGCCCTCTCCACCGCTTCGGACCTTCTCGATGAGGCCGACGACGTGCTGCCCCAGCTCCCCTCCATGCTCGGCGCAAATGGAGAGACAAAAACCTACCTCGTGGTGGCCCTCAACAATGTGGAGACCCGCTCTTCTGGTGGCTTCCCTGGCTCCTGGGGAACCATGACGGTGACCGACGGCAAGATTGCCCTGGGCGACTTCTCTGCCATTCAGGGGCTGCGCCAGGAGGGGGGCACCGGCTTTTCTCCCACTGCCGAGGAGGTGGCCGCCTTCGACATGGGTAGCGTCGTCGACAACCCTGGCTCGTCCATGATGACCCCCCAGTTCCCCCGGGCTGCCGAGGCCGCCGCCCAGAGCTGGCTGGCCTTCAAGGGCCAGGCCGTCAACGGGGTGGTGGCCATCGACCCCGTGTTCCTCCAGGCGCTCCTGGCGGTGACGGGGCGGTCGGTTGACGTGGGCGGCGTCCACGTGGACGGCTCCAACGCCGCCGCCGTCCTCATGCACGACACCTACTGGAACCTTCCCGTGGAGGCCCAGGACGCCTTCTTTGCCGGGGTGGCCGGCGCCTCGTTCCAGGCTGTCTTTGCTGGCCTTGGCCATGCCGACAGCGGGGATTTGGCCAAGACCTTTATCGACGGCGCCCTCACCCGCAACTTCCAGGTGTGGATGGCCGACGAGGCCCAGGAGGCCGCCATCGACGCTCTGGGTTTCTCGGGCAGGCTCGAGGACGATCCCGCCAAGCCGGTGCTGGGCACCTACACCAACGACTACACCTGGTCCAAGATGGACTGGTACCTCGACATGCGCACCTCCGTGGGCGAGGGCACCAAGAACCCTGACGGTTCCACCAGCTACCCGGTGACCACCACGGTCACCAACGCCATGACCGAGGCCGAGGCGGCGTCGGCCCCCTACTACGTCTACGGCGGGAACCCCGACAAGCGCAGCCAGGGCGACATGCTCACCCATCTCTACCTGATGGCTCCGGCCGGTGGGTCCATTTCCAACGTCCAGGGTACCGGCGGTGTCTTCTCTGCGGCCCAGCACACCGTCTACGGCTTTGACGAGTGGACCTGCGCCCTCCAGGAGAACCCCGGGGAGACGACCACCGTCACCTACACGGTGACCACGTCGCCCCAGGCCACGGAGCCCCTTGCGGTGGACCGCACCCCCGCGGCCCGGACGTTCTCGTAAGGGAGGTCCCTGTTTCCTCCGTGAGCGGACCCGGCCCGCCTCCTCAAAATAGGCAACTTGTGCGACCATGGTGGCCCATGGGTTGTCCGGTTGGCGATGGAGGGCGGGCTTTGAGGCTTCTTCTCATAGGAGAGCACATGGCCCCGCTCCAGAGCGTCGCCGCCCTGCGCTGGACCAAGCTCGGGAAGTACCTGGCCCTCGACCACGACGTCGAGGTCGACGTCCTCACCACCTACAAGGACTTCTCCGACCCCGCAGGCCGGTATCGCCGTGACGACACCCTCCTGGCAGACATGGAGCACTTTGGGACCTTCCATCTGTTGAGACCCCCGGTGGCCGTCCGGGCCTTTGCCGGGGCGAGGTCGTGGATGGCCCGGCTCCTCAGGGCCCGGGAGGACGACGGCCCCGTCCAAGCGGCCGTGACCTATAAGGGCGCCTTCGAGGACCTGAAGTCCTTTGGCCGCCGGGTCGACCTGGCCCTCGGGCGCCTCCTCGCCGCCCGCGGCTCGGCCATGGACCTCTCCTCCTACGACGTGATCGTCTCAACGTGCGGTCCCGGTTGGCCCCATCTGGTGGCCCGGGCCGAGAAGCGCCGCCGCCCCGACGTGGTGTGGCTGGCCGATTTTCGCGACCCGGTGTCCCGCAACCCCGCCGACCGGCGTCTCTGCAAGGCTTACGGTGAGGTGGTGGCCTCCGCCGACGCCGCGCTCGCGGTGTCCCAGGGCCTCGTACCCCTGATCTTTGCCCGCCCCGGTCAGCCGGTCCACGTGCTCACCAACGGCTTCGACCCTGCCGACCGTCCCCGGCGTCCGGAGGGGGCGCGGCGCCCCCTCGACCGCTTCCGTGTCTCCTACACCGGCACCCTCTACCACTTTCCGTGGGAGACGGAAAACATCGCCACCGTGCTGCGCCTGCTCCAGGCCATGGTCGACGACGGGGAGGTCGACGGCGACCACCTGGAGTTCGTCTATGCCGGGGCGAGCTCTGCGGTCTTCCGCTGCCAGGCGGCCACGGTGGAGGGCGTCTCCTTTCCCGTGCGGGACCTCGGGCTGCTCCCTCGCCACGAGGTGCTCGACCTCCAGCAGGCCTCGGCGCTGCTGGCGTTCTCCACGTGGAACACCTCCGCCCAGCAAGGGGTGATAACCGGCAAGCTCTGGGAGTACCTCATGGCCGGGGTGCCGGTGCTGGGGGCCTGCACGGGCGAGCTGAGCGGTTCGGAGGCGCGGCGGGTGGTGGAGTCGGCCCGGGCGGGCGTGGTCATGGAGGCCCCCACGGCCGCGGCTGACGCTGTGCGGGCCCGCAGGTTTGTGACGGGGCTCTACCGCCAGTGGCTCGAGGAGGGGACCACCTCTGTCGACGGGGATGCCGCTTATGTGGACAGCCACTCCTACCCGGCCTTGGCCGCCAGGCTCATGGACGAGGTCATTCTCCCGTTGACGGGGTCCCGGTCCCGGTCGTAGGCGGTGGTTTTCCGGGGACGTCACCTTTAAACTGTTGGAATCGTCCGGTTTGTTGGGAGGTGCCCATGCACACCGCCCGTCCTAAGCGCCGCACGGTATCCCGTCGAGGCTGCCGCCGCGGCCTCTGGGTCCTCTCCGTCGCCGCGGTCGCGGCGCTTCTCCTGCTGGTGGGCCTTCTCGTTCCTGCGGAGCCCTTCGCCAGGCCCTAAGCCCCGTCCCGGGCAGCCGTCACGGGATGCGCCCGACGTCGGTCCCGTCCCAATGGCCTTGTCCCAATGGTCGGACACTTTTGTCCCACCGGGGCGCTTCGGGTGCCGCACCCCTCTTTCCGCACCTGAATGCGGTTGAGGGCGGGTCTGCCGGGCCCGTATCGGCGAGAATCACCCTGCAACGCGTTCATACGGCGGATTTCCGCCCCTAGACGCATTCAGGTGCCGAGGAGGCCGGAGGAGGTCGCCCTCAGACGCGTTCAGGTTCCCTCTGGGGAACGGTGCCGAGGGGGCGGCCCTCCCCCGGGACGCCGCACGCACGCCCCAGCCCCGCGCCCCTCCTGCCCCCCTTGCCCAGATCGGTAAACCTGAAAACCCTTGTGGGGACATAAGCACTTCATTAGACTGTGGGGACCGTCCGCTCCTTTGGAGGTGGCCCCATGGTCGAGCATGTCCGGCGCCGTCGGCTCGGCGCCCTCCCGCTCCTGTTGGCCGTCGTCGCGGTGACGCTCGTCGCATGGCTGGCCGCGCCCGTATCCGCCCTCGCCAAGTCGTACGAGATCCCGCACGTGGACATCGACGCCACGCTGCAGCCCGACGGCACCCTCGTCGTTACCGAGGACCGCACCTTCTCGTTCGACGGCAGCTTCAACGGCGTGTACTGGCGCCTTCCCGCCGGTGACTACGAGGGTCGCTCCGTCGACCCGCAGGTGGAGTCGGTGGGCGTGGTCTCGCCGTCCGGCCAGCTGCAGTCGTTCTCCGAGGGCTACTCCGGGGCCACCGGCACCTACGAGCTGGACCCCGAGGGTACCTACACCGAGGTCAAGCTCTACAACCCGGCCGACGACGAGGACGTCACCTACCGCATCGTCTACCGGCTGCCGGGCCTTGCGTCCGCCTGGGCCGACACCGGCGAGCTCTACTGGAAGTTCGTGTCCGACGGCTGGGACGAGACCTCCCAGGACGTCACGTGCACCGTCCACCTACCGGTGCCCGCCGGCCAGTCCGTGGAGCCCGAGGGCAACGTGCGGGCCTGGGGCCACGGCACCCTCGACGGCTCGGTGTCGTTCGGCGGCGACGACGTCGTCTTCTCGGTGCCCGCGGTGGGCGGCGACGACTTCGCGGAGGCCCGCATCACCTTCCCGGTCTCCTGGCTCTCCTCGGTGACGCCCTCCTCGACGCCGCGCATGGACTCGATCCTCTCCGAGGAGCAGCGCTGGGCCGACGAGGCCAACCGGCGCCGCGAGATGGCCCGTGTCGTCTACGGCGGCACCGGGGTGGCGGTGGTGACGGCGGGCGCCGCTTCGGTGGCCGTGCCGCTGTGGGTCCTCTCGCGCTATCGGAAGCGCCACCGTCCGGTCTTCCAGGACGAGTACTTCCGCGACGTCCCCTCCGACGACCACCCCGCCGTGCTCGGCGCCCTGCTCAACGACGGCGACGCCACGTCCGAGGGCTTCACCGCCACCCTCATGCACGCTTCTGACGCCGGGGCCGTCGACCTCAACCTCGTGGAGGTTCCCAAGAAGGGGATCCTCGGGCGGCCCCGGGAGGACTACCAGCTGGTGAAGAACCCGCGTCGCGCCGACGATCTCTCCGACCCCGTGGACCGTGCGTTCATGACCTGCATCTTCGACGACGTGGCGCCCCTCGTGAAGGGCTACGAGCCGCCCGCCGACGGTCGTGTGGCCCTGGACTTCTCGCGCCTCAAGAAGGTGGCCAAGAAGCATCCCGAGGAGTTCGTGGAGGCCTACGAGGGCTGGTCGTCCGCCGTGGAGGGCGCCTGCACCGCACGTGGCTTCCTCACCGGGGAGTCGACGGGCGCCGGCTTCTGCGTCCTCTGCATCGTCCTGAGTGGCATCGCCCTCGTCCTCGGGTTCGTCGCCCTCCTGGCGTTCGAGGCCCCGTTGCCCGCCTTCCTCACGCTGCTCCTGCCCGTTGCCGGCATCGTGGCGTCGCTCGTGGTCGTGGGCCGGCTCAAGGCCTACTCGGCCGAGGCCGTGGAGCTGCGCGCCAAGCTCGAGGCGCTGCGCCGCTGGCTCAAGGACTTCACGCGCCTTGAGGAGGCCGTGCCCACCGACGTCGTGCTGTGGAACCGCCTGCTGGTCATGGCCGTGGTCCTGGGTGTGGCCGACGAGGTGATCGAGCAGCTGCGCGTGGCCGTGCCCGAGATCCTGGACGACCCCGGCTTCATGCCCACCTACATCTGGTGGAGCGCCCACGGGTCAATGGGGTCTCCGGCGTCGGTCTTCGGGGATGCGGCCGCCTCGAGCTATCAGGCGTCCACGGCGGCCGTGGCCGCGTCGTCGACGAGCTCTGGCGGCGGTGGCGGCGGCGGTTTCTCCGGCGGCGGAGGGGGCGGCTTCGGCGGCGGCGGAGGTGGTGGCGCCTTCTAGCCGCTGGTCCGGCCGTCCCATTGCCCATGTCCCATCACTCGGACACTTCTGTCCCACACCGGGGCGGGGCGGTCGACGCCCTGCCCCGCACTTGTCGACATTCCCGGCTGCCCCCTTCTTGCATCCCCTCCTCCCCGGGACCTCCTCCCTGGGCCCCTCCTCCGCACCTGAACGCGTCTGAGGGCGACCCCCTCCGCACCTGAACGCACCTGGGGGCAGAAATCGGCCACCTGAACGCGCTCTAGGGCGGTTTTCGCCGACAGGTCGTCGCCCGACCCGCCCCCAATCGCGTTCAGGTGTCGGGGGGCATGCCGGGAGGCGAGGAGAGCCGGGAGGTGCCGAGGGGTACCGGTGGCGGGGGGGGGCTGGAGAGCCGAGGCGCCGGGCTCCTGCCCCGGCCCGGGGTGGCCTGTCGCTGTCCCTTTATTTCTGCAAGCAACCTGCAATGCTATGCACGAGAACGGGTTTTAAAGGAATGCAGACGCTGACGCATGAAATTCACGGATGGATTCATACACGGCATCTTGAAAAAACCTATCTACCACTGAAAACGAGATACCTACCGCTCGGCGCAATGCATAAGCTCTCCATAATCATCGGGCGCCTCGGGGGTATACCTGAAAAGGTAAGGAGCCCCGTGATTCTCGGCACGGGGCTTTGCGTTTCAAATGGACTATTGGGAGGACACACATGGCTTCTGATTACACCAAGGCCCCGGGCAAGCCCGACCGCATCGTCGTGGCCCTCGGCGGCAACGCCCTCGGCGACAACCCCTCCGAGCAGATGGAGCGCATCGATGTCGCCGCGCCCGCGCTGCTCGGCCTCATCGAGCTCGGCAACGAGATCGTCATCACCCACGGCAACGGCCCTCAGGTCGGCATGATCCAGAAGTCGTTCGCCACCGCCAACGACATCAACCGCGAGATCCCGGCCATGGACCTGCCCGAGTGCGGCGCCATGAGCCAGGGCTACATCGGCTACCACCTGCAGAAGGGCCTCGGCAACGAGATCCGTCGCCAGGGCAAGCCGTGGCACGTGGCCACCATCGTGACCGAGGTCGAGGTAGACAAGAACGACCCCGCCTTCGAGAACCCCACCAAGCCCATCGGCCAGTTCCTCACCAAGGAGCAGGCGGACGCCCAGAAGGCCGAGAACCCCACCTGGCAGTTCATGGAGGACTCCGGCCGCGGCTACCGTCGCGTCGTCGCCTCCCCGGCGCCCAAGTCCATCGTTGAGATCGGCTCCATCCGCCACCTGCTCGACGAGGAGTACATCGTCATCGCTTGCGGTGGCGGCGGCATCCCCGTGTACGAGCAGGACAACGCCCTCGTGGGCGTCGGCGCCGTCATCGACAAGGACCTCGCCGGCGAGCTGCTCGCCGAGGACTGCGACGCCGAGAAGCTGATCCTCCTCACCGCCGTGGATCACGTGGCCATCAACTTCGGCAAGCCCGACCAACAGGACCTCGAGGACATCACCGTCGAGGAGGCCGAGAAGTACCTGGCCGAGGGCCAGTTCGGCAAGGGTTCCATGGAGCCCAAGGTCAAGGCCGCCGTCAAGTTCGCCAAGAGCCGCCCCGGCCGCGTGGCCATCATCGGCTCCCTCGAGAAGGCCCCCGAGGCCATGAAGGGCACCAGCGGCACCCGCATCCACATGTAGGCTGCCCGCCCAGAGCGTTCCTCCCAAGGCCCCCGCATCGGCGGGGGCCTTTTCTGTCAACAGGTTGCCCTCATGCTTGTGATCTTCTAAACGCGTTTGATTTTTCACGTTTTATGGGAATTCCAGTGGGAAGGAATCGAGCCGAGCGTCCCGTGGCGGCCAGCCAGGGGCGGAGGGCTCGTTCGAGGAGGTCCCGGTCGTGGGCACATCTGGATACCGTTGGAAGGGGAGGGCGGCCGCCGTCGTGGCCGTCGCATGCATCGCGGGGACGGGCCTCTCGGTGGCCGTGACGCCGGCGCTGGCCGACCCCGACGAATCCG
The DNA here is from genome assembly GCF_022834715.1 of Granulimonas faecalis. Lineage (NCBI taxonomy): Bacteria > Bacillati > Actinomycetota > Coriobacteriia > Coriobacteriales > Kribbibacteriaceae > Granulimonas > Granulimonas faecalis. The sequence continues at coordinate 1,994,387 of NZ_BQKC01000001.1, read as the reverse complement.
CCGTGGAGGCGGCGGACCAGGCCCGGATAATCTCCAACATGCGCTGGACCGTCACCGGGCCCAATACTGCCACGGCCTCCTGGGACGCCGTGGACGGCGCCCTGCTCTACGACATCAGAATCCTTAAAAACGGCATTCAGGTCGATGCCGAGAAGACCCAGGGCACCAGCTTCGACTTCACCGTGACCGATCCGGGGGCCTATGAGTTCGCCGTGGGCGTGGCCCAGTCGGCCGGCGGCTCGAGCTCCGGCATCACCCAGGGTCGCGACAGGCTCCTCACGGTTTCCCTCGACCCCAACAACGGTGAGGCGGTGGAGCCCGTGGCCATGCTCGTGGAGGAGGGCGGCCGCCTCCGCAACAGGCCTGCCGATCCCTCCTGGGGGGCCAACGAGTTCAAAGGGTGGACCGCCTCCCCGGTGAGTGGCGCCTTGGTGATCCCCTACGACTTCACGGGATGGGGCGCCCAGATCATGGCCCCTGTCACCCTCACGGCCCAGTGGCGTCTGGCGGCCCCTGCGTCGGTGGCCTGGAACGTCACCCACGACGGCGTGGGTTGGGGCCAGGTGGACGGGGCTTCCGGTTACCACGTGGTGGAGGCCGCCGGGGCAGACGCCCCCGACACCACGGTCCTTGACATCGATGTGGCTGCCGGCGTCTCCTCCGTGGGGGTGGACGTACCCGCCGACCCCGGGACCTATGTGGTCACGGTGGAGGCCTTGGGCGGGATGGGCATCGCTCCCTCTGCGGCCACGGCCTCGGCGGCCCTCCACAGCGTGGCCTTCGACGCCGCGGGCGGCTCGCCCACGCCTGCCATGGAGTTCGTGGAGGCCGGCCAGGCGGCTTCCCGGCCGACCGACCCCACCCTGGCCGGCCACACCTTCGAGGGGTGGTACGCCCTTGGGGCCGGCGCCCCCTACGACTTCGCCGCGCCCGTGACGGCGCCGACGACCCTCACGGCCCGCTGGTCGGTGTCGCCCTGCTCGGTGCGCTTGGAGCTGAACGGCGGCACCCTCGTCGGCCTCGACGTGACCTCCTACACCCCGGGCACGGCCGTGACGCTGCCGTCGGCCTCCCATGTGGGCTGCACCTTCGGCGGCTGGTACGAGTCGGCCGACTTCTCCGGCAGCCCGGTGACGCAGATCGAAGCGACCGCTACGGGCGACAAGGTCTTCTACGCGAGGTGGGTCCCCGACACCTACCTCGTCTACCTCGATCCCGAGGGCGGCAGGATCCTCGATCGCCGCCTCACCCACTACACCTACGGCACCGGCCTCGTGCTACCCCAGATGGTGACGAGGTCCGGCTACACCTTCGAGGGTTGGTACGCCACCGCGGACTTCTCGGGCTCCCCGGTGGATGAGATCGCGCCGGACGCCACGGGCAACAAGTCCTTCTACGCCCGCTGGCGCGCCAACGACTACGGGATCGTCTACGAGACCGATGGCGGCGAGCTGCCCGAAGGCGCCCCCGACGGCTACGTGCACGGTGAGGGATGCGTGTTGCCGGTGCCCACGAAGGCCGGCCACACCTTCGAGGGGTGGTACGAGACGGCCGACTTCTCCGGCGACCCGGTGACCGAGGTGGGCGCCGACGCCACGGGCGACAAGGTCTTCTACGCCCGCTGGTCGGAGGACCCGGCCGACGTGCCCGGCGGTGATGCGTCTGACGGCGGCACGTCTGGCGGGAACCACGGCGCTGGTGGCTCCGGTGGGGCCGTGTCCGGTGGTGATGGCTCCGGTGGGGCCGTGTCCGGTGGTGATGGCTCCGGTGGGGCCGTGGACAAGGGCACCGGTGCGGGGTCTGCCGAGGGCGGCGCCGCTGCCGGCGTGAGCGTCACCGCTGCCGACGGCCGGGCCACGGTGGTCCCGGTGGGGGAGCGCGGCGCGGCGGCGGGCCTCGTTGCCGAGACGGGCGACTTCCAGCGGGGCGGCGGCGTGCTCCTCGGCATCGCCGCGGCGGTCGCGGCTGCGGCGACGGCGATGGCGGCACGGATCCATCGCAGGGCCTGACGCAGCCAGCGCGCCGTGGGGCCTCCCTGGCGGCTCTCGGCTGGCTGCGCCCCCCCCAGCGCCCCATCTGGCACCCCCCTTCGGCACCCCCCCCTCTCGGTACCTGACGGCACCTGAATGCAGTTGAGGGCGACTTTCCGCGGGCATAACCGCCGGAGGTCGCCCTCAACTGCGTTCAGGCGGCCGGAATCCGCCCCCAGTCGCGTTCAGGTGCCGAGAGGGTGCCCGCTCCTCCCCGCCGTCACCCGTCTCCCCCCGACACCCCCTGACGCCGGTGCTGTCAGGGGGTGTCGGAAAACGGTCGGAAAGGCGTCGAATCGCGGTCAGACACGGTTGCTACGCTCTCCTCCCCAACGGAAGGACCGAGGGAGGAGAGAGAATGACAGTGGAGTGTACCTGCGAGATCGTCCCTATTGAGGCCGTCGACCCCCCGTCTCCCGGGGCGGGGCCGGTGGTGTCCCATGAGTCCGCCCTCTGGCTCTGGCGCCAAGGGTGGGCCCCTGTGCGGCGCCTCGATGCCGAGGAGTCCGCCGACGCCCTCGGCGCGGCCATGTGCACCGAGGGTGTCCGCCGGCTGCGGCGGTGGACGAGCCACCCGGCCGAATGCCCCATCCACGTCCTGTGTGCCTCGCAGGATATGCGCCGCCGCGTCAAGCGGGCGGTGTGCCATGTGGTTCCGGCGGCATGCCGCGAGCCGGTCCCGCTCGTGGAGGCCCGTTCGCCGCGCGGCGACGGTACGGTGACGGCGGTGGCGCCGGAGGTTTCGTGGGCGCAGCTGGCCCTCAAGGCCGGCGTCACGGTGGCGCGGGAGCTGGCCTGGGAGCTCACAGGCACCTTCCGTCCCTGCGACGACGCACCGTTCGGCCTCGACGGGCGGGAGCCGCTCTCCGCCGTCGCCGACCTCATGGACGCCGCCGTCCTGCTACGCGGCGGCTGCTTTCCCAAGCACGTCGACCGCATGCTCCAGGGCGTGTGCGACCGCACGGCCTCGCCCATGGAGGGTCGTGTCGCCTGCCTTATGACGCTCCCACGTCGGCGCGGCGGCCACGGTATCCCGACGCCGGAGGTCAACCGTCCCATGGGCCTCACGCCGGAGGAGGCCCGGATCGTCGGCGCGGGCACCGTGGTCCCGGACTTCTACTGGGAGGAGGCGGGCCTGGTGGTGGAGTACGACAGCGACGCCGTCCACGGGGACTCCCGCGCCGCGGACCGCGACGCCCGCAAGCGCACGCTGTACGCGGCGCGCGGCATCGTCTGCCTGTCCCTTACCCGCGGCCAGCTCATGGACCCCGCTGCCTGCGACGCGTTCATGGACGTGGTCCGTGGGCATCTCGGTATGGACCCGGAGGAGCCGCGCCCTGGCGTGTGGCGCAACCGGGTGCGGCTCAGGCGTGCGCTTTTCGGCTGGAACGCCGCCGGCCTCGCCGCGGAGGGCGCCGGGTGAGGGGGGCGGGCGATGGGGGCGTCGGGTGACGGCGGCCAGGTGACGAGCGGTTGCCGGACCGCCGCCCCCACCTCTTCCATCCTTCCGCCTTCCTTCCTTTCTTTCTCCACCTGACATGGTTGAGGGCGACTCCAAAGGCGTGACGGCGCCGGAATCCGCCCCCAGCCGCGTTCAGGCGCGCGAAAACCGCCCGCAGGCGCGTTCAGGTACCGAGAGGGTCGCCCTCAACCGCGTTCAGGTGCCGTGACGGGTGGCGGGTGACGGGTACCGGGTGGCAAGAGGCAGCTGGCAGCTGGCGGCCGGCGGGTCGAGGCGGCACCGCCCCGCCCCGGCACCGCCCCGGCGCCGCGCCCCGCCTCGGCCCTGAGGCGCTCCCCTCGTTCGGCTACGATGGGAACCGCGGGAGCGAGAGGCCCGCCGTGCCGCAGGCAGCGGCAAAACCAGGGAGAGAAGGGGAGGCCCAATGACAGACAGGCCCGTCAATCGCGCGCTGGTCTCGGTAACCGACAAGACCGGCGTGGTGGAGTTCTGCCGACAGCTCCAGGACACCTACGGCGTCGAGATCGTCTCCACCGGCGGCACGGCCAAGGCCCTGACGGCCGGCGGCGTGGACGTGGTCGAGATCGGCGACTATACCGGCTTTCCGGAGATGATGGGCGGCCGCGTGAAGACGCTGCACCCCAAGGTCCACGGAGGCCTCCTCGCCCGCCGCGACGATGCCGGCCACATGGCCGAGGCCGAGGAGCACGGCATCCCGATGATCGACCTCGTGTGCGTCAACCTCTACGAGTTCGAGAAGACCGTCGCCTCGCCCGATGTCACGTTCGCGGACGCCGTGGAGCACATCGACATCGGCGGCCCGTCCATGCTCCGCTCCGCCGCCAAGAACTCCGACAGCGTCACCGTGGTGTGCGACCCGGCCGACTACCCCGACATCCTCGACGACATGGCCGCCCATGGCGGCGCCACCTCCCTCGAGCTGCGCCGCCGCCTCCAGGTGAAGGCCTATACCACCACCGCGGCCTATGACACAGCCATCTCCACGTGGCTCGCCGGCCGCCTCGCCGAGGACGAGGGCGCCGAGGCCACGGCGTTCCCCGAGCGCCTCACCGTGGGCCTCACCAAGCAGGAGGACCTCCGCTACGGCGAGAACCCGCACCAGGCGGCCGCGTTCTACCGCGAGGACGACGCCCCGGCCCACTCGCTGGCCAACGCCGTGCAACTCAACGGCAAGCCGCTCTCCTACAACAACCTCCTCGACACCGACGCTGCGTGGGCGGCCGTCCGCGAGTTCGACGAGCCCGCGTGCATCATCCTCAAACATCAGAACCCCTGCGGCTCCGCCGTGGCCGAGGATGTCACCGCCGCCTACGACAAGGCCTACGCCTGCGACCCCGTGAGCGCCTTCGGCGGCATCATCGCCTGCAACCGCGAGGTGCCCCTCTCGCTCGTGGAGCACTTCGCCGACGTCAACAAGCAGTTCGTGGAGGTGCTCATCGCCCCGTCGTTCACCGACGAGGCCCTGGAGCGCCTGGCGCGTCGCAAGAACCTGCGCGTGCTGGCCACCGGCGGTGTGGACGCCCCGGCGGCGCTGGAGATGCGCACGGTGGACGGCGGCCTGCTCGTGCAGGAGGTCGACCGCGTGACCGAGACGCCCGACGACTACCGTGTGGTCACCGAGCGGCAGCCCACCGAGCAGGAGCTCCACGACCTGGAGTTCGGCTGGAAGGTGGTCAAGACCGTGAAGTCCAACGCCATCCTCGTGGCCAAGGACGACGCCGGCATCGGCATGGGGCCGGGCCAGCCCAACCGCGTGGACTCCGCCATCATCGCCTGCGACCGCGCCCACAGGGCGTGTGAGCGCATGGGGCTGGCGCCGGAGAACCTCGCCGCCGCGAGCGACGCGTTCTTCCCGTTCCGCGACGACGTCGACGAGCTCGCGGCCCGCGGCGTGACCGCCATCATCCAGCCCGGCGGCTCCGTGCGCGACGAGGAGGTCATCGCCGCCTGCAACGAGCTCGGCATCGCGATGGTCTTCACGGGCAGGAGGCACTTCCGCCACTAGGGCCGAGGGCCGTCGGGCCGACAGGGGGTCGAGGGGCGGGATGCCTCTCGGCCCCCTGTCCAGTTGACCGGGCATTTTTGCCGCCGCTTTCGTGACAGAGGTGCCTGGCGTGACAGAGGTGCCTGGCCCATCTGTCACTTAGTATATTGCTATATTGATGGAAGATGCGCACCAGGGACACCGTGTGGCGCCTGGAGGGCCCGACCGACGTGACGGCGGCTCAACCGTGATGTGGGACAAAAGTGCCCGACCATTGGGACAAAAGTGTCCGGGTGGTGGGACAGGGGGGTGGTGTGGCGGTGGCGCTACCATGGAGGGTGCCGGCGCGCCCGCCGGCCTCATACGACCGTCCCAGGAGGCCCCATGCTCGACCCAGACCGCGACTACACCGACGCAGACCTCGCCGCCCTCGACGAGTTCACCCTGGGCGAGCCCGTGCTCGTGTGCCGCTGGCGCCTCTCGGACCGCCGCATCCCCATGGCCGGCCGCCACATCCGCGCCCTCGGCGAGCGCGTCACCGACGGCTGGGCCCCCACGCCGGAGTTCCTCGCCTGGGTGCGCCAGCACCTGGAGCAGACCCTGGACTCCGGCGCCGCCGACGACCCCGACGGCGTCCTCATGCTCGCCGTGGACGCCGCGGGCCACGGGGCCATGGCCGTGGGTCCCTACGAGCCCCTGGCCGACACCTCGGCCGCTGCCCTCGCCGCCCGTGCCGCCGCGTCGGCCGAGGAGGGCGCGCGCACGTCGGTGGCGCCCGAAACGCTCTGGGCCGTCGCGGACGGCGCCCTGCTGGCGGGCTTCGGCGACACCTTCACCTGCGGCGGCGCCGGCACCCTGCTCATGGACCTTACGGAAACGTTAGGGCGCCCGGTGACCTTTGATGGGACACTGGCTCAGAGGGTCGCCGCGGGGGAGCCCTTCGACGAGGTGTTCCTCGTCTCCGACGAGCACGGCGTGGTGCCCGCCTCCGACAACGGCGGCCCCGCGGCCGAGACGTTCGCGGCCCAGCTCGGGAGGCTTCGGGAGGCCACGACCGCCAAGCAGGGCCGCGGTATCTGACCCGGGCGCCCGCCGCGTCCGCCCGCACCCGTACCTACCGCAGGCAGAAGGAGGACCCATGACGCGCATCGCACTGGTCGAGGACGACGCCGCCATCCGCGACGCCCTGGCCCAGATCCTCTCCCAGCGCGGCTACGAGCCGGTGCCCGTCACGGACTTCTCCCGCACGTCGCAGACCGTGCTCGACGCCGCCTGCGACCTCGTGCTCCTCGACCTCGGCCTGCCCGGCGTGGACGGCACGGTGGTCTGCCGGGAGATCCGCTCCCGCTCCGACGTCCCCATCATCGTGGTGACGAGCCGCAGCTCCGAGGTGGACGAGGTGCTGTCCATGACCATGGGGGCCGACGACTTCGTGGCCAAGCCCTACTCCGCCCACGTGCTCGCCGCCCGCATCGAGGCCCTGCTCCGCCGCGTCCAGGGCTCCCGGTCGCGTCCGGTGGTGGAGCACAACGGGCTCTCCCTCGACGTCGAGGCCTCCTCCGCCGCGGCCAACGGCCAGACCGTGGAGCTCACCCGCAACGAGCTGCGACTCCTCGCCTACCTCATGCGCAACGCCGGGTCCGTGGTGTCCCGCACGGCTCTCATGTGCGAGCTCTGGGACACCGACGCCTACGTGGACGACAACACCCTGACCGTCAACATCAACCGGCTGCGCCAGACGCTGGCCCGTATCGGCGTGCGCGACTACCTGGTCACCCACCGCGGCCAGGGCTACTCGGTGTGACCATGGAGTTCCTCCGGTTCCTGAGGTCCAAGCTGCCGGGCCTCGCCCTTTACGGGGTGGCCCTCTTCGTGGTCGCGGGGCTCCTCCGCCTGGTGGGGACGCCGCGCGACATGGTCTACCTTGTGCTGGTGACGCTCGCCGCCGTGGAGGCGGGGCGCCTGGCCATGGAGTACCTGCCGTCGGCGGGCTTCTGGAGGCGCGTGAGCCTCATCGGCCGCGCCCACCCAGGCGACACCCCCAACGCGCTCGACCTGGCCTGCGACCTCCCGAGCCTGCGCTCCGGCCGCGCCGCCCTCGTGGATGACGCCGTGGACGCTCTGCTCGCCCAGGCCGACGCCGACGCCGCCGCCGTCAGGGCCGACTCAGCCGAGTACCGTGCCTTCATCGAGCGCTGGAGCCATGAGGTCAAGACCCCGGTGGCCGCCGCCTCCCTCATCGTCCAGGCCAACCCGGGCCCGGTGTCCGGCCGCATCGCCCCGGAGCTGCAGCGCATCGAGGACTATGTGGACCAGGCCCTCTTCTTCGCCCGCTCCTACACCGTGGACCGCGACTACGTGGTGCGCGAGACCACCCTCGGCGAGCTCGTACGCGACGCCGTACGCGCCCGCGCCACGCTGATCCAGGAGTCCGGCGTCTCCGTCTCCTTCGACGGTCTCGACCAGCCGGTCTACTGCGACCCCAAGTGGTGCGGCTTCATCGTGGGCCAGCTCGTGGACAATGCCTGCAAGTACATGGGGGCCGAGGAGAGCCCGTGTCTCTCGTTCACCGGCCGTAGGTTGGCGGCGGGCGGCTCGGCCGAGCGCGTGGAGCTGACCGTGGCCGACAACGGCGTGGGCATCGCGCCCCAGGATCTCCCCCGGGTGTGGGACAAGGGTTTCGTGGGCTCCAACGGCCGCGACCTCGCCCGGTCCAACTCCACGGGCATCGGCCTGTTCCTCGTGCGCGACCTCTGCCGCAAGATGGGCGTGGAGGCGAGCGTCTTCTCCGACGGCGAGTCGGGCACGGAGTTCCACCTGGTGTTCCCCATGGTGCAGAGGGGCTAGCAGGCAGGACCCCCGTCCCACCACCCGGACACTTTTGTCCCAATGGTCGGGCACTTTTGTCCCACGGAGCCCCGATGCGCGCCATTCATCAATAGAGAAATAAGCGAAGTGACAGATGGGCCAGGCACCTCTGTCACATGTCACATCATGCGGGTCCGGTGCGGGCCCCGCGGCTACCGCCTCCGCAGCGCCGCCACCGTCTCGGCGTGCTTGGTGTGTGGGAACATGTCCACCACCGTCAGCGACTCCAGCAGCCAGCCGCGCCCCACGAGGAAGTCCAGGTCGCGCCGTTGGGTCACCGGGTTGCAGCTCACGTACACGATGCGCCCGCACCCGCTGGCATCGCACGCCGAGAGGAACGCCTCCGTGGCGCCGGCCCGGGGCGGGTCGAGCACCACGACGTCGAACCCGGTGCGGTTGTGCTTGGAGTCGGCCAGGTAGGCCGTGGCGTCGGCGCAGACGAACCGCGCCCGGCCCCCCAGCCCGTTGGCCCGTGCGTTGCGCCGCGCGTCGGCCACGGCCCCCTCCACGCGTTCCACGCCCACCACGGAGACGCCGTCCACGGCCTTGGCCGCGCACAGGCCGATGGTCCCGATGCCGCAGTAGGCGTCCAGCAGCGTCTGGCCCGGCTCCAGCCGCGCGCCGTCGATGGCCAGCCGGTAGAGCGCCTCGGTCTGCTCGGGGTTGGTCTGGTAGAAGCTCGTGGGGCCGATCTCAAAGGTCACGCCCAGCAGCGAGTCGTGCATGACGCCGGGCCCCAGCAGGGGTTTCGATGTGGGTCCCAGGATGGCGTTCGTCCGCCGCTGGTTGATGTTCTGCACCACCGACAGCCTGAGCGGCGCCGCCTCGGCCACGGCCTCGGCCAGCTCGCGGCCGTGGGCCAGGGTGTTGCCGTTGGTCACGACGGTGAGCAGCCCCTCCTCGGTCCTCCAGCCGGTGCGCACCACGGCGTGACGCAGCATGCCGCGGCCTTTGTCCTCGTCGTAGGCGCGGATCTTGAGCCGCTCGGCCACCCGGGCCATGTCGTTGAGGATGGGCCGGCAGCGCGGGTCCTCGGCCAGGCAGGCGGCGCATGGCACGATGCGGTGCGTGCCCCGCTCGTAGAAGCCGCTGCGGATCATGCCCCCCTTGCCGGGCGAGAAGGGCGTGGCCGCCTTGTGCCGGTACCCTCGTGGCGCCTCCATGCCCACGATGGCCACGTCACCCGGGGCGGCCTCGCTCGCCCCGGAGTCCAGGAGGTCCGAGAAGAGCCCCACCACGGCCTCGCGCTTGCGGCGCAGCTGGATGGGGTAGGGGACGGCCAGCCATTCGCAGCCGCCGCACCGTTTGGCGATGGGGCAGGTGGGGGTGGCAAATCCCATGGGGGCTCCTTTTGCTCTCTCGACGCCGACACCAGAAGTCTAGCGGTCCCGCCGGCCGCTGCCACGCACCGGCGGCTCCGGGGCAAAAGCCCCGGGCGGGTCCCGGTGCGGGATGCGGTAGGCTGAAGACAACTGCATATCATCGCAACCCGAGGACACGGTTCGAACAGCTGTCCGCTTAGTAGATTAATAAGGAACCCGGTTTGAGTCCGGGACAGCCGCCACTACTGTGTTCGGGCAAAGGTGCGGGCGCATACCCATTGGGCCCGGTCCCGAGAAGGGGCCCGCACCGTCGGCCAAGGCCGACACCCGTGAGTCAGGAGACTTGCCTGTCCTCGATAGGTTCGACCGTCCCGGGCGTGTGGGTCGTGGTTACCGGTGCTGTGATGCCCCGCCTGCCCCTGTGACCCGGCGCCCTCGCCCGGGTACCGTCCCGGCAGACCGGGTCGTCCCTCCCCGCCGCGCCGCTCTCCCAGACGGGAAAGACGGGCAATCGACGAGAGGAAGGCACGCCCATGAACCGCAAGACAACCCAGGACCTCGCAGCCCACCGCCGCACGCCGCCCCTGCGCGGCCGCGTCGCGGCGTTGCTCGCCGCCGCGCTCATCGCTGCGGCACCGACCCTCGGCGCCTGCTCCGCCGCCCCCTCCGCGTCCGCGGAGGGGCAGCAGCAGGCGTCCGGGCAGCAGCAGGCGTCCGTCTCGGTGACCCAGAGGGTCGGCGACGGGGAGAAGGCCGTGGAGGTGCCCGACGGCTCGACGGTCCTCGACGTCCTGAAGGCGTCGGGGGTGGAGTTCGAGTCGAGCGACGGCTCCTACGGCGCCTATGTGACCTCCATCGACGGCAAGGCCGCCGAGGGTAACTCCGGCTGGACCTACTCCGTCAACGGCGAGCAGCCCACGGTGGGCTGCGGGGAGTATGAGGTCGCGGACGGAGACGTCGTGACGTGGGAGTACGTCTCCTTCTGACGTCTCGGGCGGTGACGCCGCCGCACGGCCGTTCGTGACCGTGGGGTGACGTGTCACGCGGCCTGCCTGCCGCCGCGCCGCGATAGCCGGTAGCATGGGGGCGCCCGACCGCCGCGGCCGGGCGCCCCTTCGCGTGAAAGGACCCGCTCATGGGAACGTGCGTATCCGTCGGCATCATCGGCCTGGGCCACGTGGGCGCCCACGTGGCCAACAGCCTCATGCTCCAGGGCATCGCCGACGAGCTCCTGCTCTGCGACATCGCCTCCGGTGACGAGGACAACTCCAGGAAGCTGGCCGCCGAGGTCCAGGACCTCTCCGACAGCCTGGCCTTCTGCTCCCACAACGTGCGCATCGAGAGCTGCGGCGAGGACTACGCCGCCCTGGCCTCGTGCGACGTCGTGGTCAACGCCGCCGGCAAGGTGCGCCTTGCCGCCCAGGACCGCGACGGCGAGCTCTTCTACACCACCGACACCGCCCGCCGTTTCATCCCCGTGCTCGCCCGCGCGGGCTTCTCCGGCGTGTGGGTGACCGTCGCCAACCCCTGCGACGTCGTGGCGACCCAGATCTGGAAGCTCGGCGGCTTCGACCCGCGCCGCGTCATCGGCACCGGCACCCAGCTGGACTCCGCCCGGTTCAGGCATGTGCTCTCCCGCGAGACGGGCATCGACCAGCACTCCGTGGGCGCCTACATGCTCGGCGAGCACGGGGCCACGCAGTTCGCCTGCTGGAGCCAGGTGAACTTTGGCGGCAAGCCCCTGGCCGAGCTGGAGCGCGAGGAGCCGGCGCGCTTCTCTCTCGACAGGCCGGCTCTGGAGGACGCCGCGCGCCGGGGCGGTTACGTGGCCATGGCCGGCAAGATGTGCACCGAGTACGCCGTGGCCAACGCCGCCGCGCGTCTGGTGCGGGCCGTGGTGTCCAACGAGCACGCGGTGCTGGCCTGCTCCACCCTCATGGACGGCGTCTACGGCGAGGAGGGCCTGTTCTGCTCCGTGCCCTGCGTCGTGGGTGGCTCCGGTGTGGAGGCCCTCATGGTGCCCGACCTCACCGGGCCGGAGCAGGCCGCCTTCCACGCCAGCTGCGCCCACATCCGCGAGAACCTGGGCCGCGTGGGCCTGGTCTGACCGTCCCCTCGGCGCCCTGCGGACGGGTCCCGCTCGCGGGGCGCCTTCCCTCGCCGTCCGCCGCGGGACCCGTCCGCGCCGCCACTCCCGTATATCACGCGCGGTCTCCAGTCTCATCAAATCCTTGTCGGGGGTAGACTGTTGCACTTGAGAACATGGGGGCTGGAGCAGCGGTTATCTCCGCTGTGGGCTTGATTGCCTACAGGTTGAAAACAGCTCGGTGCCACCTTGGTGAGGGGAGTGGTTTTGCCGTCCGGCGTCTTCTCCCTAAAAAAAGGGGGTACATGCAAGCCAGCCAACAACGCGGGGTCACAGCCCGCATGACAGCAAGGGGAGAGTATGCAGTCTAAGATCGCGCACGCCGCCGAGCGTACCGCCTTCGGTTTTGCCCTTGACGGCATCATCAACGCCGCCTCCAGCAAGGACCGCGAGAAGAACCTCGACCGGCTTGTCGATATGGGTTCCAAGCTGCTCAAGGACACCGCTCCCGGAGCCGCCCGTGGCCTGCGCGCCGGCCTGTACCCCGGGTCCAAGTGGGAGCAGTTCCTCTTCTCCCTCATGGACGAGGTGGACCACAACATCATCAAGACCGCCGTGCTCAACGGCGGCTACGAGGCTGCCTTCCGTGGCCTGCGCACCTGCACGGAGAACGCCGAGAAGTACCAGTGCAACGCGCCGTGGATCATCCTGTTCGACCCCACCACGGCCTGCAACAAGCACTGCATCGGCTGCTGGAGCGCCGAGTACGGCAACCGCTACAACCTGTCCTTCGACGACATGGACAAGCTGGTCTCCGAGGCCAAGGCCCTGGGCACCCACATGTTCATGCTCACCGGCGGCGAGCCCCTGGTGCGCAAGAAGGACATCGTCAAGCTGGCCGAGAAGCACAACGACTGCATGTTCAACATCTTCACCAACGCCTCCCTCGTCGACCAGGCCTTCTGCGACGACGTGAAGCGCGTGGGCAACATCGCCTTCTCCATCTCGGTCGAGGGCTTCGAGGACTCCAACGACGGCCGCCGCGGCGACGGCTCCTTCCAGGAGGTCATGGCCGCCATGGACCTCATGAAGGCCAACGGCCTGCTCTTTGGCACCTCCACCGCCTACACCACCAAGAACTACAAGACCGTCACCTCCGACGAGTACCTCGACATGCTCATCGAGAAGGGCTGCCGCTACGCCTGGTACTTCCACCTCATGCCCGTGGGCGCCGGTGCCGGCACCGACCTCATGTGCACCCCCGAGGAGCGCGAGTACATGTTCCACCGCATCCGCGAGATCCGCGGCATCACCGGCGGCAAGCCCATCTTTGCCATGGACTTCCAGAACGATGGCGAGTACGTGGGCGGCTGCATCGCCGGCGGCCGTGTGTTCTGCCACGTGAACGCGGCCGGCGACGTGGAGCCTTGCGTCTTCATCCACTACTCCAACGCCAACATCCACGACAAGAGCTGGCTGGAGTGCCTGCAGCAGCCCATCTTCCAGGCCTACCGCGCCCACTACCCCTTCAACGACAACCTCCTCCAGCCCTGCCCCATGCTGGAGAACCCCGAGATCCTGCCCCAGATCGTCCACGAGGCCGACGCCCCCTGCACCGACTACGCCGCCCCCGAGAGCGTGGACGACCTCTGCGCCCGCACCACGCCTTACGCCGAGAGCTGGAAGGCCACCGCTGAGAAGCTCTGGCTCGAGGAGCACCCCACCGGCAAGAAGATCTACGCCGACGAGCTTTCCAACATGGCCGTCGACGAGAAGGCCAAGATCATCGCCGAGGCCGACCGCGAGAACGAGGCCGTGACCAACTAAGGTCCCGCCCCGCACTGACGCGCGCAACTCGAGCGGCCCCGTGTATCCGGCGATACGCGGGGCCGCTCTCATATGCGTATGCGCCCGCCCGCCTGTCCCGCTTTTATTGACAGGGATAGATTACGGTCCTACGCTTGAAATCCAACTTAAAGAACGCTGCAAAAATACTGCAAACATAGGGCGATTGGCGGTACAAATGAACTCTCTCACCCGCACCCTGGCCTCCTTGGCCGCTGCCACCCTCACCTGCACGGCCCTGGTGGCCCTGCCGGCGACCCCGGCTGCCGCCGCCCCGCCGGCCGGCTACACCCATCCGGCCGATGCCTGCCCCGTCACCGTCACCGGCGGCGTGGAGGGGCGCGACTACTACTTCGCCTCCGAGACCTGGACGCGAAACCCCGGCAGCCCCGTCACGAGCACCCTCAAGAAGCTGGTGATCTGCTCCTCGACGCCCCTCACCCTCTCCACCGGGGGCGCCACGGTGGACGCCACCGTGTGGATCGAGGCCGGCACCCAGGCAAACATCACGCTGGACGGGGTGGACATCGCCTCCCACGTGCCGTTCACCATCGAGCGCAACCGCGACGCCGCCGGCAACTCCGTCGACCCCAAGACCAGCGTCCATATCACCCTGGCGGCCGGCTCCGCCAACCGCCTCGAGGCCGCCGCGTCGGCCTATGCCCCGGGTATCCGCTGCGGCGAGGACACGGTCCTCGTCATCGACGACGACGTGACCAACGTGGACGTGGATGGCGCCCCGGTGGACGTCACCGGCGGCCGCATCAAGGAGGGGACGGTCTACGTTGACCGCGACGGCGCCGTCCGGACCGCCGGCGCCGATGGTCCCACAACCAATATCAGCAACCTTGAGAGCCGTAACCCCGGGTCCCTGGAGGTCCAGGGCGGCTACCTCTGCGCGGCCATCGGCGGCAGCGACTGGGAGACCACCGGCGAGATGACCTTCAACGGCGGCTCCATCACGGCCCGGGCCGTGGGCGACGGCACCTATGGGTTCGGCGCCGGCATCGGCGGCTCCCACGGCGGCCACGGCACCACCGAGGACACCTGGATCACCTTCAACGGTGGCACGGTCACGGCCTGGGCCTCCTACCACGGCGCCGGCATCGGCGGCGGTGGCCCCAGCTACACCACCGCAGGCTCCACCAGCAGGGAGAACAACTACCGGTTCCCTGACGCCAAGCTCAGCGACCGCCTCCCCGGCAACGGCTTCGGGGCCAACTCCGGCACCCCGGTCCACTCCAAGGTCTGTGCCGGCAACCTGCGCTTCAACGGCGGCGTGGTGACCCCCATCTCGGCCGACCACGGCAACGCCATCGGCCAGGGGTGCTTCTGCTGGAACGTGGGGCGCAAGATCGTCATCACCGGCGGCACCATCATGCCCGACACCTCCCGCCAGGACCCCTCCTACGGCTATGCCCATGCCATCGGCGCCCTGGGCGGCGAGGTCTACGTCACCGGCGGGTCGGTGCGTATCGGCCAGGTGACCCACGACAACGGCAAGACCACCAACGAGAAGTACCAGTCCTACATCGGCGACCCCGTGGACCCCGACAACCTGCCCTCGGACTTCTACACCAACTTCTCCTCCGACACCGCCTACGGCGCCCTCGACAAGAGCAGTCAGGTCATGATGCGCACCATCAAAGTGCCCGGCGCCCTGGGGGCCAACGCCCGCATCACGTCGTTTGCCATGACGGTCAACGGGGTGTCGTACCCCTACGGCTCGCCCCACTCCACCGACGAGAACGGCAACCTCTACCTGTGGCTCCCCAAGACCACCGAGGGCGAGGTGCGCGTCAACCTGACCGCCGTGGACAAGGACGGCAACGTGGTCAGGACCGAGCCCTACTACATGGACGACGTCCAGAACGGCGGAGACCACCTCAAGCAGTACGTGGTCTTCTCCATCGACCCCGAGAAGGTGCCCACCCTCAAGAACCTCGCCAAGCGCTATGACGGCCTGCCCTGGGGCGAGGACGTCTCCGGCAAGCTCCTCTCCGAGGTGGCCCAGCAGGCCGTGGAGGTGGACAACCCGCCCGTGGCCGCCGGTCAGGACAAGAACAAGCTCAACGACGCCGCCTCCATGGTCATGGAGTCCCAGCGCCTGGCCACCGACGAGAACGGCGACCTCATTCGGCGCCCCGACACCGGCGACGGCTCCAACATCTACGAGGTGGACACGGCCTCGGCCATCACCAAGGGCTTCAACGCCAACGTGGGCAAGTACAAGCTCACCATCAGCTCCGACCAGTACGCCCAGGACGGCTCCTCCTTTGCCGAGAGCTTCTACGGTCACCGCTGCTACTACGACTACGCCGAGATCACGCCGGCCGACACCCAGACGCGCCTGGAGGTGGAGCGGGTGGGCTCCACGGCCGACGTGCGCCTGACCGCCCATGTGAGCCCACGCCACGACGACGCGGTGACCGAGGCGCTCACCTGCGCCGCTCCGGAGGGCGCCGTGCAGTTCTACGTCAACGGCAAGAAGGTGGGAGAGCCGGTCGCCGTGGCGGACATGGGTGACGACGAGCTCGAGGACGGCTATCGGCAGTCGGTGGCCACCCTCACCGTGGGCCCCGACGACTACCGGTCCCTCCTGGTGAACCCGGCCGCGCCCTCGTCGGCCCGCGCCGCGGACGGCCTGGGCAGCCAGCGGGTCACCGCCGAGTTCATCCCCACTCAAAAGGGCAACTACACCGACTCCAACACCGACTCCAACGCAGACTTCTTTGTGGCCGTGGACCCTGAGTGGTGGTCCTACGAGAAGGTCTACGACGGGACGCCGGCGTTCGACGGCCTCGACGGCTCCCATATCCTGCCCTTCGTGCCCGCCGGTTTCGACGTGACCCTCTCCTTCGACCCGGCCCAGGTGACCTATGCCCCCGACGGCTCCTCGGTGGGCACCCACCCCATCGTCCTCAAGGACACCGAGCTCACAGGTGCCGACGCCGACAAGGTGATCGTCATCGGCTACACCCGTGGCGACTCGCTGACACTTAAGGGCACCGTGACCCCGCGCGACGTCACGGTGACCACCTCGACGTCTGTGGGGACGGCCCCCGCCCATCGGCCCTTCGGCGGGTCGTTCTCCTTCGGGGCCGACCTCGTGGCGGGCGACAGCCTCGAAGGGCTGCTGGGCGCCGCCTCCTTCGACATGGGCGGCCTCGACCCCTCCGACCCCGCGCCCGGCCTCTACCTCGTGACCGTGCGGCCGGAGGCCCTCCGGGACCTTGAGCCCGACGAGGAGGGTCGCTACACCCTGGGGAACTACCGCATCGCCGTGGAGGGTACCTACGTGCGCATCGAGAAGGCGCCCCGGCCCGTGCGCGACGGGCAGATCTCCACCGTGGCCCAGGACGTGCCGGTGGGTGGGCCCCTCCAGATCGCGGACACCCTGGACGGTGCCCCCGTGGACACCGAGCGCTCCTACTTCAAGAGGGTGGGGGACGGCTGGGAGCCCGTGGACGGTGAGCCCACGGAGCCCGGCACCTACCTCGTGGTGTCTTCCGAGCGGAACCCGGGGCCGAGCCCGGCGCTGCCCGGCAGCGACGTCTTCCGGATCGTGGGCACCGGCACCGAAGGCGGCGACGAGGCCCCCGGCCCCTCCAGGGAGCCTGTGTCGGTGTCCGCCGACGACATCGTGAGCGGCCAGGACCCGCGGGTGACCGAGACGACCCCCGACGGCGACCCCGTGGAGGTCACCCGCACCTACTGGAGGCAGGACCCCGTGGACCCCGGCCACTGGGAGCCTGTGGAGGGCGTGCCCACGGAGCCGGGCACCTACCTCGTGGTGTCGGTGCCCACGGACCCCGACAGCCCCTGGGGCCCCGGTAGCGCCGTCTTCGTGGTGGAGCCTGTCCCGGCGGAGGACCCCGGCCCCGCGCCGGGCAGCCCCGACAAGGACCGGCCCGTGGTGACGGTCGAGGGTGTGGACGTCGTCGACGGTCAGGTGCGCCCCCGCGTCCTCGTGGACGGCAAGCCCTTCGACGGCGCCTCCGACCCCGAGGGCCGCCGCGTGGAGGAGGTCTACTACGTGAGGGAGCCCGACGGCAGCTGGCGGCGCCTAGCCGGTGTCCCCGACGGTCCCGGTGACTACCGTGTGGTGGTGCGCCTTCTCGACCGCGACGGGAACCTCCTGGCCGAGGCCTCCTACGACTTCTCCCTGGACGGTCGCGGCGCGGTGCTGCCGGTCACCGGCGACGTGGCTGGCGTGGCCGGTGTCCTGGGCGCCGTGGCGGGTCTCGGCGCCGCGGCGGCAGCGGTGACGGCGCTGGCAGCGCGCCCGGGTCGCCGTCGCTGACGGGCACCCCCGCCCCACCACCCGGGCACTTTTGTCCCATTTTGGTCGGGCGCGGTTGCTGCCACGCGGGTGCCGGCACCCATGGAACGTTCTGCGGGCGCCACTCCGCACGTAGAAGCTTCTGCGGGTGCCGGCGGAGCCGCCCTGCCGCCTGCGGAGCATTCTGCGGGCGGTTTCTCACCCGTAGAGGCTCCTGCGGGTGATCCGCTTGGGCCGCCGTCCCGTCGGCGTCGGCCGCACGTGGCGGCGGTGCCCGGCCATCTGTCGCTCTGCCTGTTTCTCGTTTTTTGGCATCCACCCATGCCGCGGTGGCCCCGCCATGGGACCCGGCGTCATTGGGACAGAAGTGCCCGACCATTGGGACAAAAGTGTCCGGGTGGTGGGACGGGGTGACCAGTGGGACGGGCTCGCGCGCCCGTGGCGGCTTCCGGGGCCGCTTGGCCGGCCGGCCGTGAATCAGGGGACATCCGCGGTCCCGAGGGGGTATGGAGCCAAGGGAGGGATAGTCCGGCGCCCCTGGAGGTGGCACGTCCATGCTAGGTCAGTACTTCGCGAGCCTCGGGGCCACGGCGGCCGGGTGGAGCACCGACGCGGTCTTCCTGCGGCTCATCCTGGCCGCGGTCGTGGGCACCGTCATCGGCATGACCCGGGAGTTCAAGAACAAGGGCGCCGGCGTCAAGACCCATGTGCTCGTGTGCCTGGGCTCGGCCCTCTCCATGATCGTGAGCCAGTACATCCTGGAGGAGATCCCCGGGGCCCAGCTCGACATGGTGCGCAACGGCGCCGCCGTCATCTCCGGCGTAGGCTTCCTCGGGGTGGGCACCATCATCGTCACCGGAAAGAACGAGGTCAGAGGCCTCACTACCGCCGCCGGCCTGTGGGTCTGCGCCTGCATCGGCCTCTGCGCCGGCATCGGCCAGGTGGACGCCACCCTGCTGGCCCTGGTCTTCGTCATCTTCACCTTCACGGTGCTCTCGCGGCTGGACGCCCTGGTGCACCGCTTCTCCAAGAAGTTCGACGTCTACGTGGAGTTCGAGAGCCGCCACGCCGTCAAGGAGTTCCTCAAGAAGCTCCACAGCTGGGACTGCGCCTATGACAACTTCCTGCTCACGGGAGGGGAGAGCGGCAGCTCCTTCGTGGCTGCCACCCTCACCATCACCCTGCCCACCATGGACCGCAAGCAGGCCTTCGTCGACGCCATCCAGCGCCTGGAGTTCGTGAGCTTCTGCGAGGAGATCTGACCGTCCCGACCGCCCCGCCCCCTACCGGTCGCCGAAGGAGATGCCCAGATCGCGGGCCTCGCGGACCATCTCACCGTCCGGGTCCACGTACTTGAGCTTGCCGGCCACGTCCTTGAGGGGCACGCGGCACATCCTGCTCTTCCGCTGGCTCACCATGAAGCCGTACTTGCCCTCAAGGCAGCCCATGGCCGCCTCCACGCCGCACTGCATGGCGAAGATGCGGTCCTGGGCGTCGGGCTGGCCGCCGCGCTGGGTGTGGCCGGGCACGGCCACGCGGACCTCGCGGTCGGTGCGGGCGGCGATCTGGTCGGCGATCTCGTAGGCCACGGACGGCATCACGCGCTTGGCCAGTTTGGCCTTGTACTCCTTCTTGGAGAGCGCGGCGTCCTCCTTGGAGATGGCGCCCTCGGCGGCCACGATGATGGCGTAACGCTCGCCGTCGGCATGGGCCTCGTCGATGGCCTCCACCACATTGTCGATGTCGTAGGGGATCTCGGGCAGCAGGATGACGTCGGCCCCGCCGGCAACGCCGGCGTACAGGGGGATCCAGCCCACCTTGTGGCCCATGATCTCGATGACGAACACGCGGCCGTGGCTCGTGGCCGTGGTGCGGATGTCGTCGATGCACTTGGTGGCCACCTCCACGGCGCTCGTGAAGCCGAACGTCATGTCGGTGCCCCAGGTGTCGTTGTCGATGGTCTTGGGCAGTGCGATGACGTTGAGGCCTTCCTGCGAGAGGCGGTTGGCCGTCTTGGTGGAGCCGTTGCCGCCCAGCATGAACAGGCAGTCGAGCCCCAGCTTGCGGTAGTTGGACACCATGGCGGGCACCTTCTGCACGCCGTCGGCCGTGGGCTTGTCCAGCTCCTTGAAGGGGGTGCGGCTCGTACCCAGGATGGTGCCGCCGTGGGTGAGCGAGCCGGCGAAGTCCTCGGGCGAGAGTCGGGTGTAGCGGTTGTAGATGAGGCCCTGGTAGCCGTCGAGGAAGCCGTAGACCTCGACCTTCCCCTCGGTCTTGAAGGCCAGGGTCTTCACGATGGCGCGCATGGTGGCGTTGAGCGCCTGGCAGTCGCCGCCGCTCGTGAGCATTCCTACTCGCAGCATGGACGGGCTCCTCTCCTCGATGACTCATCGACTTCAAAAAGTGTGGCACAAGCAGGAGGCCGTTGATGTACGGGCCCAACGATTGCCTGGGCTGGCCGACGGGGGCGGCCTGGCCCTCTCCGGGGGCGTGCCGCCCGGCCTCGGCTGGCTGATATCGCGGTTCCGACCGGATCCGAGGGGGAAGGAGCTGGAAAAACGGCCTGCGATCGCGGTTTCCTGCCGGTATCGGCGCTGCGGCGGCGGCCACGGGGGCATGGAATCGCGATTTCCAGCCGGCCCCGCCCCGGCGCGACCCGCCGCTCGCGGACGGGCGCCGATTCGACACATCTGCCATACCAGTTGTGGGGTAGGCTGAACAGAAGGTAAACCGCGCCGCGGCCCCGTGGCCGCGGCGACGTCTCTTATTGGGAGGCAGCCATGGCAGAGAAGGTCAAGAACGTCGTGCTTGTAGGCCAGGGTGGCGTTGGTAAGACGATGCTCGCCGAGGCCATGCTCCACCTGAGCGGTGCCACCAACCGCCTGGGCGGCCACTCCGGAACCAAGCCCACCCTCGACTACGACCCCGAGGAGGAGAAACGCTCCTTCTCCATCAAGCTCTCCGTGGCGCCGGTGAACTGGGAGGGCTGCCGCCTCAACGTCATCGACGCCCCGTGCTACCCCGACTTCATCGGCGACGCCTACTCGGCCATGGCCGCCTGCGAGACCGCGGTCTTCGTGGTGGACGCCGCCTCGGGCGCCCAGTCCACCACCACGCGCCTCTGGTACGCGGCCGAGGACCTCTCCCTGGCGCGCGCGGTCTTCGTCAACCGCATCGACCGCTCCGAGACCGCCTACGACGACACCCTCGCGGCGCTCACCGAGCGCTTCGGCAACCGCCTCGCCCCCGTGACGCTGCCCATGGGGGTGGGCAGCGACTTCGAGGGCATCATCGACGTCATCCGCATGAAGGGCCGCCGCCTCGGCCCCGACGGCAAGGCCCAGGTCTTCGACCTGCCCGAGCAGTACGTGGGCGCCGCCCAGGCCGCCCGTGACGCCATCTGCGACCTTGTGGTGGAGGCCGACGACGACCTTATGATGAAGTACCTGGAAGGCGAGCCTCTCACGGACGACGAGGTCGAGGGCCTGCTCTCCCGCGCTATCGCCGAGCGCATCTTCGTGCCGGTGTTCGCGGGCGTGTGCACCAAGGAGGAGGGCGTCGTCTCCCTCCTGGACGACATCGTGGCGTACTTCCCCAGCCCCGACACCTACGGCAAGGTCCCGCTGGTCAACGGCGAGCTGCTCGACGTGGACCCCGACGACGACCGCCCGGTGGTCTTCGTCTTCAAGATCCTCAACGACCCCCAGCAGGGCCGCCTCGCCTTTGCCAAGGTGCTCACCGGCACCGTCACGCCGGGCCTGGAGCTCGTCAATGCCCGCACCCGCAAGACCGAGCGCCTGGCGCACCTCTACCGCATGATGGGCCGCGACACCACCGAGGTGAGGAGCGCGGAGGCCGGCGACATCGTGGTGGTGCCCAAGCTCGACGCCCAGACCGGCGACACGCTCTCGGCCACCGGCAAGGTGGAGGCCGCGGCGTTCCGCTTCCCCAACTCGCTCTACCGCATCGCCATCGAGGCCGATCAGCGCGGCAGCGAGGACAAGCTCTTCACCTTCCTCGAGAAGATGGCCGACGCCGACCCCACCCTCAAGGTGGACCGCGACGAGGACACCGGCCAGACCGTGATCAGCGCCATCGGCGAGGCCCAGGTCTCCGTGCTGCTGGACCGACTGGAGAGCCGCGCCAACGTGGGCGCCCACACCGTGCCCCTGCGCATCCCGTACCGCGAGACCATCCGCCGCACCGCCACGGGCCACGGCCGCCACAAGAAGCAGACCGGCGGCGCCGGGCAGTTCGCCGACGTGCGCATCCGCATCGAGCCCAACCCCGACGGCGGCTACGAGTTCCTCGACGAGGTCGTGGGCGGTGCCGTGCCCCGCGGCTTCATCCCCGCGGTGGACAAGGGCGCCCAGGAGACCATGCGCGATGGCGTGCTGGCCGGCTACCCCATGATCGACGTCAAGGTGGCCCTCTACGACGGCCAGTTCCACCCGGTGGACTCCAACGAGATGGCGTTCCGCACCGCCGCGCGCCTGGGCTTCCAGGACGCCGTGTCCCAGGCCGAGGCCGTGCTGCTCGAGCCCATGGCCACCCTGCAGATCACCGTGCCCGAGAGCTACGCCGGCTCCATCATGGGCGACATCTCGGCCTCCCGCGGCCGCGTGGAGGGCATGGAGACCACCGACAAGGGCGAGGTCTCCATCCGGGCCCGCGCCCCCTACGCCGAGGTGGTGGACTACGCCACCCGCCTGAGGTCGCTCTCCCGCGGCACCGGCGAGTACACCATCGAGGTGGAGGGCTACGAGCAGGTGCCCCACGACGTCCAGGAGCGCCTGGCCAAGGAGTACCAGGAGTGTCGCAGCCAGGGGAGGTAGCCTCCTGCCGGACCGGGCGTGGGCTCGGGCCACCCATATCCGAGCGCCCGAGGGCGCCCCTGACGGTTCCGTGCCGTCGGGGGCGCCTTTTTCTGGTGGGGCGGGGTGCGACCCTGTCGGGGACGGGGCCATGGGCAACCGTTTGCCGATTTTTTGAGGAGGGGGCCCGGGGTGCGGGGACCCCGCGCCTTAAATTGCGCCCTCCTTTGATTTCAGGCGAAGGGTATTCCGCCGCCGGCGATGCCGGGCGGTTTCGCGCCGCCGTTTCTTGACGTCATCCGGATATGACAGAAGACTCTTTTTCTAACTGACAGACTGCGTGGCGTCGGCCGTAGGGCATCAGAGAGATGGATAGTATCTCTCTGCTCTATGCGCACTCTATATACAGGCAAGAAGGAGAGAGACCATGGACGTGAGGCGCCTCGGGCTCCTTCGGCAGACGAGCCCCCGGAAACGCCCGGGCCTGTGCCGGGTCGCCGCCCTGCTGGCAGCGGCCGTGGCGGCCGTCGTCGCCGTGGGGGCCACCACGGCGGGGGCCTCGACCCAGACCATGACGTGGGTGGCCGACCCCTCCACGGCCGACGGCTTCAGCGCCATCCTCGGCAACGAGGAACCCCTCAACAGCCGTTTTGCCGGCCGTGTGTGGACCGACAAGTCGGTGACCACCGACGCCGCCCAAGGCGCCCGGGGGGGGGTCTTCCACGCCACCTTCTCCGCCTTGGGGTCGTCGAGGGTTGTCAACAGGGAGGTCGAGAACCCCCTGGACGTGGCCTTCATCGTGGACCTGTCCGGGTCCATGGACAACGGGCGCATGGAGGCCGCCACCGAGGTCCTCGACAGCACGGTCAGGCAGCTCATGGAGGCCAACCCCTATAACCGCGCGGCCGTGAGCACCTTCGGCAGCGGTACCTATGACGCCAACCGGTCCGACCCGGTCCTGCCCCTGGGCCACTACGACGAGACGAGGTTCATCTACCGGGGCTCAAGTGGCACAGGGGCGCGCAGGCTCACCGTGACCGCCAGCGGTCGCCCTGACGTCACCGTGGCCGTCGAAGGCAGGTGGACAGGCACTACGGCGTGGACGGCGCCTCGAGCACCCGGGTCTTCACCGTTCGCGTGGGTGACCTCGCCGGCAACGAGCTCAGCCTCGCCAACGTCACCCTCGACCCGGCCCGCTACCTCGACCCTGCCAACGGCCCCCTCTCCTCCCAGGCCAAGGATATAACCGACGCCTGGAACACCTACCGCAGTGGGGGGCGCCCTTCGGTGCAGGTGAACCTCAATGGAACCCGGCCATTTCAACGACCTGTCAACGTCACCCTCAACCACCCCGCCGCCGCCGACGACATATCGTCGCTCGCCTACAACGACGGCGCCTACGTGGCCGGCACCGACGACCTATCCGACATCTTCGCCAGCATCATCACCCAGCTCCAGCAGACCGCCTTCAACCCGGTGACCGACGCCATGGGCGAGGCGGCGACGCCCCTCACCTACCGCGACCCCATCGGCCGCTACATGACCGTGAGGGAGGTGCAGGGGGTGGAGCTCTTCGGCACCACCTACCCGGTGACCGAGAACGCCGACGGTACCTACTCCCTTCCCAGCCGGGAGGTCGTCAACCCGGTGTACGGGACCTCCTTCAACCTCGGCGACATCAAGGTGTCCGTTGACACCGGCGACGACGGCACCGAGGAGCTCACCTGCGTGCTCCCCGCCGACGCCCTGCCGGTGCGCGTGGAGACGATCACCGTCGACGGGAGCGGCAACCAGACCGACTACACCTCCAACCGCGGGTCGGTGGAGGCCCAGCCGTTCAGGCTCCACTACACCGTGGGCTTCTCCGACGCCGTGATCTCAAACGGGGCGGTGGACCTGACCCGGGTGGACGCCGACTACAAGGCCGCCCACCGCAACGCCGACGGCGGCGTGGACTTCTACAGCAACCGCTACAGCGCCAAGGGCGCCGCCGACGCCGAGGGGCCTGACAGCACCCGGACCGTGGGCGACGCCATGGTGACCTTCGCCCCCTCGGCCAGCAACCGCTTCTATTACTTCCAGGCCAACCGCCCCGTCTACGGTGACGGCACCGAAGGGGAGCTGGGCGAGGGCGGCAGCGTGGGCACCCAGCTCACCTCCCTCGACCAGATCGACCCCGACGGCACCTACTACGTGGTCGTCGACTACCACCGCCAGGGTTCCGCCCGCATCGTGCAGTGCGTGGTGCCCTTCAGCGGCGCCGAGCTCATGGCCCAGGACTCCGTCGAGGTGGTGGACGGCGCCGTGGCCACCCGCATCGGCTCCCCGCTGCTGGGCAACGCCCGCTGGGCGGCCATCCCCAAGGCCGGCAACCCCACCGGCACCGCCGAGGGCTCCGGCCGCGTGAGCACCACCAAGGAGCTCGCGGGCCGCCCCCTGGCCGACGGCGAGTTCCGGTTCCAGCTCGTGGATGAGGACGGCGAGGTGGCGGCCAGCGGCACCAACGGCGCCGACGGCACCGACGGCACCGTGACCCTATCCCCGGTCACCTACACCCAGCCCGGCGTGTACGCCTACACCCTGGTCGAGGTGAACGACGGGAAGCCCGGCATCACCTACGACGACGCCGTCTACACCGTGACCACCACCGTGGTGGACGACGGCGACGGCACGCTCTCCGCCACCCATGAGGTGGCGGGCGGCGAGGCGGTGTTCGACAGCACCTTCACGACCACCCCCGTCGTCGACCCGGTCTTCGGCGTGGCTGCCAAGAAGGTCCTCGTGGGCCGCGACTGGACCGACGACGACGCGTTCGACCTCGTGGTCACCGCCGAGACCGAGGGCGCGCCCATGCCCGACCCCGCTACCGTGACGGCCACCGAGGAGAGCCCCATGGGGACCTTCGGCGCGGTGACCTTCTCCGAGCCCGGCACCTACTCCTACCTCGTGGGCGAGAAGGCCGGCTCAGAGGAGTCCATGGCCTACTCCCAGGCCCTGTACCGGGTGGTCTACGAGGTGACCGAGGATGAGGCCACCGGCGGGCTCTCCAGGTCCGTCTCCGTCACGCGGGTCAGGTCCGACGACGGCGCGGATGTGGACGAGGCTTGCCCGGCCGACGCCCCCATGGAGTTCGTGAACACCTACACCGCCCCCGAGGGCCCCTCGACTCCCGGCGAGCCTGGCGGGCCCGGTGGGCCTGGCGAGCCCCAGGGGCCCGGCACGCCCGGGCGGCCCTCCGACCTGGTGGAGAAGCTGCCCGAGCCCCTCAAGGCCGTGGTGGTGCCCGTCACCGGCCTGATCGCCAAGACCGGCGACGTGGTGGCGCCCCTCCTGCCGTGGATCGGCGCTGGCGTGGCCGCGGTCACGGCCGGTGCCCTCCGGGTGCTCAAGGGCAGCAGGCGCTGCAAGGGCTGACGTCCTAACGCCCAGCCGCGCCCCACTCGGCACCTGAATGCGTCCGAGGGTGGCCTCCTCCGCACCTGAACGCGTCCAGGGGCGGATTCTGCCTGCCTGAACGCGGTTGGGGGCGGTTTTCGGCCCCCGTCGGCCCCCAGGGTCGCCCTCAATCGCATTCAGGTGCCGAGGGGGCTGGGTGCCGAGGAGGGGGCGCCGTGCCCGGCCGGGTGTCGAGGTCCCGCCCCGCCCCTTGGTATGCCAAACCGCCAAAACCCGTGGAAGCTCCATCGAAAGGCGCCGTGATGGGGTCCGCCGCCCCTTATGGGGGTACATTCAGACGCAGACCGTCACTCCGGCCCCGACCGCGGGCCGGCCCGCGCGCCCGGGATGCCCCGGGGCTTGAAAGGAGCTTTGATGCAGGTCGCACAGCAGATCAAGCCCGATGTCTATTGGGTGGGTGCCCTCGACTGGAACGAGCGCCACTTCCACGGCTACACCACCGAGAAGGGCATCACCTACAACGCCTACCTGATCGTGGACGAGAAGGTCACCCTCATCGACACCGTCAAGGAGAAGTTCCACGGCGAGCTGCTCCAGCGTGTGTCGTCCGTGATCGACCCCGCCAAGATCGACGTCGTCATTACCAACCATGTGGAGATGGACCACTCCGGCAGCCTGCCCCTCGTCGCCCAGGCCTGCCCCAACGCCACCTTCTACTGCAGCACCAAGGCCGTCGGCGAGCTCGCCAAGCATTACCAGGGCGCGGGCATCGACTTCCAGCCCGTCAAGACCGGCGACACCCTGAACATCGGCAAGCGCACCCTCACGTTCATCGAGACCCCCATGGTCCACTGGCCCGACAACATGGTCACCTATGACGAGTACGACAAGGTGCTCTTCTCCAACGACGCCTTCGGCCAGCACTTCGCGTCCACCACGCGCTTCGACGTGGACTCCGACTGCTGCGAGGTCATGAAGCAGGCCCGCAAGTACTACGCCAACATCGTACAGCCCTACGGCATGCAGGCCGCCAAGGCCCTCGCCGCCGTGGAGGGCCTGGACCTCGAGATGATCTGCCCTGCCCACGGCGTCATCTGGACCGAGCATATCCCCGACATCCTCGAGTGCTACAGCCGCTGGACCAAGAACGAGCGCGTGGACAAGTGCGCCATCGTCTACGACACCATGTGGGACTCCACCGAGAAGATGGCCAAGGCCATCTGCGAGGCCTTCGTGCAGGAGGAGGTCGACTGCCGGTACTTCGACCTCAAGTACACCCACGAGAGCGACATCCTGGCCTACATCCTCGACTGCAAGTACGTGTGCGTGGGTTCCTCCACCCTCAACATGCAGATGATGCCCAACGTCGCCAAGTTCCTCACGTACTTCCGCGGCCTCTCCCCGCGCAACGACACCCGCGTCGGCCTGGCCTTCGGCTCCTACGGCTGGGCGCCGGTGGCCCAGAAGCAGGTGCAGCAGGTGCTCGCCGACACCGGCTTCCAGCTGCCCCTGGACCCGGTGAGCCTCAACTGGCGCCCCGACCAGGCCTACTTGGACGACCTTCAGGAGAAGGTGCGGACCATGGTGGCCGCCGCAGAGTGAGCTGGCGGTTCACGGTAGTATCGGAGGGGCCCGCCTGGCGGGCCCCTTCTCGTATCCCGATTATGCAAGGAGGAAGCTATGGGAAAGATTTCCGTATCGGGAATGCACTGCAAGCACTGCGAGATGCTCGTGACCATGGAGCTCGAGGACCGCGGCGCTACCGCCGTCGCCGCCGATTCCGCCTCGGGCACCGTGACCTTCGAGGGCGACCTCACGCCCGAGCAGGTCGAGGAGGCCGTCAAGGCCGCCGGGTTCGAGCTCGCGCACTCCTAGTGAAGTAGGTCGAACACGTAGATGGACATAGCCGTAAGTATCGTCGTCACCCTGCTGTTGACCCTGGTCAACGGCTTCTTCTCCATGAGCGAGATGGCCCTGGTCAACGTCAAGCGCCCACTGCTGGAGCGCGATGCCGAGGAGGGCAGCGCCAAGGCTAAGACGGCCCTCGAGCTCTCCGGCGACTCCGGCGACCTCTTGGCCGCCATCCAGGTAGCCATCACCCTCGTGGGATTTGCCAGCTCCGCCGTGGCCGCCACCAACCTGTCCGACCCGTTCGCCGTGTGGATGGCCTCCGTGGGCGTGCCGGCCACCGTGGCCGCCGGCCTGGCACCCGTGATCATCACCCTCGTGGTGTCGTACTTCTCCATCGTCATCGGCGAGCTGGTGCCCAAGCGTATTGCCCTGGCCGACTGCGAGGGCGTCTCAAAGCGCGTGGCGGGCTTTCTCAAGGGCTTCACCGTGGCCGCCAAACCGCTCATCTGGATCACCGCCAAGAGCGCCAACGGCATCTCCCGCCTGCTGGGTGTGCGGAGCGCCGACGAGCGCCAGAACGTCTCCGAGGAGGAGATCCGCTACATGGTGAGCGACGCCGAGGAGCTCACCGACGAGGAGAAGTCGATGATCCACGAGATCTTCGACCTCGGCGACGCGGCCGCCCGCCAGGTCATGGTGCCCCGCGTGGACATGACGGCGCTCGAGGACACCGAGACCCTGAGCTCGGTGCTCGCGTGCATGCGCAAGACGGGCTACTCCCGCATCCCCGTCTACCACGAGGACGTGGACCGCATCGTGGGCATCGCCCACATCAAGGACCTCATCAGCCCCATCATCGACGAGGGCAAGGGCGACGCCCCCATCGCCGGCTTCGTGCGCGAGGCCGACTTCGTGCCCGACACCAAGGACATCATCCCGCTGCTCTCCGAGATGCAGACGAGCCACGACCAGATGGTCATCGTGGTTGACGAGTACGGCGGCACCGCCGGCGTCATCACCATCGAGGACATCGTGGAGGAGGTCGTGGGCGAGATCGAGGACGAGTTCGACCCCGACAACAAGTACCTCACCAAGCTCTCCGAGCGCGAGTGGCTCGTGGACGGCCGTTTTCCCATCGACGACGCCGCCGAGCTGGGCTGGCCCATCGAGGAGTCCGACGAGTACGAGACCGTGGCTGGGTTCATCCTGGACCTCGCCGACGGCCTGCCGGGCCCGGGCGAGGTATTCGACGTGGATGGCTGGCGCTTCCGCGTGCAGTCCATGCGCGGCCGCCGCATCGCCCTGCTGCGGGTGATCGCGCCCGAGCCCGAGGCCGAGCCCGGCGAGGGCGAGGAGGCCGGAGAGGACGCCGACCGCGACGGCTGGCTCGACCGTCTGCGCGGCGGCCACGACCAGCGCCCCGACGACGACGGGGAGGACGCCGGGGAGGAGTGACCTCGGCCGACGGGGCTGCCGCCCCGGGTGCCCTGACGACGATGCACCTCTGGACCCGCAGGTTCAGAGGTGCATTTTTTGTCACACACAGACTTGGAAAATAACTTAGCGTAAGATAAATCCGTTTCTATGGGCAATCTTTTGCCCCTGTATTTCAGGGACGAAGTCTGTGGATAGGACCCGTGCGGTGGTGACGAAGAGAAGAGAGAGCGGCTCTCCCCGAAGATCCACGGGTCGTGCAGGCGACCCGTGGGGCTACCGCTTTGTCAAACGCCTCGCCGACATCGTGGTGTCGCTCCTCGTCATCGTCGTGCTGCTCGCGCCCTGCCTCGTCATGGCCGCGATCATCGCCCTCCAGTCCAAGGGGAGCCCCTTCTACACCCAGGAGCGGGTGGGGTTGGGCGGCCGTCACTTCAACCTGCTGAAATTCCGGTCCATGGCAGCCGACGCCGACGACGTGGAGCGCTACTTCACCCCCGAGCAGCTGGACCAGTGGGAGAAGGAGCGCAAGGTCGACGACGATCCGCGTATCACCTCCGTGGGGCGCTTCCTGCGCCGCACGTCCATCGACGAGCTGCCGCAGTTCCTGAACGTCCTTGCGGGCCAGATGTCCATCGTGGGGCCGCGCCCCGTGGTCGACGCCGAGCTGGGGCAGTACGGCGACCGGGCCGCCGAGTTCTGCAGCCGCCTGCCGGGCATTACCGGCTGGTGGCAGGTGGAGGCGCGCAACGACGCCGACTACTCCACAGGTACCCGCCAGGAGCTGGAGCTCTACTACATCGAGCACGCCTCCCCCTCCCTGGACCTCCAGATCTTCCTGCGGACCTTCGGCGTCATGGGTCGAGGCACCGGCCGCTAGCCTCCGCGTGACGGGGGGGGGTGCCCCGCGTGACAGACGCGTGACAGAGGTGCCTGCCCCATCTGTCACTTTGCATGTTTCTCACTTTATGGTGACGACCCATGCCGGAGGAGTCACCGGCATGGGTCTAGGCACCCTTTCGGGCGAGAAACCCATGCCGCAGCGGCCTTTGGCATGGGGGTGGGCCTGCCAGTCGGGCCGCCCCGCCGGGTCCGTCGCCTCCGGCCGGCTCCCTGCGACCATGGAGCCGACGCTCTCGGCCCCCGGCCGCGTCGCCGCCCGGGTCGATTGACACACTCCATCAGATTGCTGTAAGAAAGCAGATACTACTCTTAAATGCAGCTGAATCGAGGGGAGTTCCCATGGAGACCCTGAAGAAGGCCACCCAAAAGGGGGCGCGCCGGGTCGCGGCGGTCCTGATGGCCGTGGTCCTGGCGGCAGGTTCCCTGGCCGCGGCCCCCACCGCGGCCTACGCGGAGACGTGGGCCCAGTACCTGGCCCGCCAGTGGCAGGCCTGCGAGGACACCTTCGCGGCCCTCGACCGCGACACCGGCCTCGCGCCGTGGGACGGCACGTCGTCCCAGCCCGGTCGCGGCTCCGGCACGGCCGACGACCCCTGGCTGGTGGGCACCCCCGCCGAGCTCTCCTGGGTCATGCACTCGGCCCCCGCGACCCAGAAGAGCCTGCGGCTCACCGCCGACCTCGACATGGGCGGCCAGGGCAGGCGGCAGTGGGCCCCGGCCACGGGCTTCGACTCCGGCACCGTGCTGATCGACGGCAACGGCCACACGGTCTACAACCTCTATGTGGCGGGCACCAGCACCTCCTCCGCCACCGGCCCGGGCCTGGCCTTCATCGCCTCGGTGAACAACCCCTCCTTCACCATGTGTGACATCACCTTCCGCTATGCCGAGGTCCGCAGTGGCGGCGGGTACAACCAGGCGGTGGCCGTGGGCTACTTCGCCCGCGGCCTCGTGGACAACGTGGGCGTGGAGGACTCCCTGGTGACCGGCGGCGACTTCGTGGCCGGTCTCCTCGTAGGGTGGAGCACCGGATTCAGTGCCGTCGACGGCTCGGGCAACAAGCTCGCGGCCCCCACGGGGTCCTTCATCAACAACTGTCGCACCGTGCGCGTCTACACCCATGGGGCCAGCTGCATCGGCAACTTCACGGCCCCGCTCATGGGCGGCACTGTCACCAACTCCTACGCGGTGGACGGCGTGACCATCTCCACCGGCGGCCACTCCGGCGGCTTCGTCTCGTGCCCGGGCTACTGCTACGTGGAGAACTGCTTCTGCAACATCACCATGTACGGCAACACCCAGACAGGCGTCTTCAACGGCGTCAACCACTACAACAACGCCTTCGTCAACTGCGGTGCCTCCGGCGTGGTGGAGGGCACCAGTCAGGTGGGCGGCTTCGTGGGCGACGCCACCGGCGGCACGTCCTCGGCGACACCCTCCCAGTACACCAACTGCTATTCCACCACCATGACCGGCATGCAGTCCTCGGCCTCCAACATGGGCGGCTTCGTGGGCAGCGCCGACGGAAACATCCGCTTCGCCCAGTGCTTCGCCGCCGGCGAGGTGGGCGCCCTCACCACCGACGGCAACGACGCCACGGTGGGCGGCTTCGTGGGCGCCAACGGCGGGGCCTCCTACACCGCATGCTTCTTCGACATGCAGACCACCGCCATGGACATGCGCACCGCGGAGCCCGCCGGCGTCACCGGCCTGCTCACCAAGGAGATGACCGGTTCCGGGGCCCTGGCCAACCTCCCCGGCTTCTCCGGCGACCTGTGGCTGGCAAAGGACGGCGTCTACCCCCAGCTCAAGCGCTTCAACGACCCCCAGGAGTTCGCCGAGGCCGACCGCAACACCATGACGGCCTACTCCATGGCCTCGGTGTGCACCGCCATGCTCTACCCCTCCAACGGCGACTTCGAGGACACGGCCCACGACTCCGTGCGCAAGATCACCTACGTCTTCCCCTTCACCAACGACGCCATGGTGGGCGACCCGGCCTATGCGGTGAGCTGGACCGCCGACGAGATCTACAGTTCCGTGGTGGGTGACAACGACATCCCGGTCATCGTCCTCGACGACAAGACCTACGAGGTCAAGAGCCTTGCACCCGGGGTTGGCTGGACCACGGTCGAGGTGGTCTACACCGCCCCCGACGGCACCCAGGCCACCGGCACCCGCCGCATGCGCCTCGTCCCCACCACCACGCTGTCCCTCGCCACCTCCCGCGGCATCGACCACGTCGCCTACGTGGCCCGCGAGGGCGCCCGCCCCCTGCCCGTCAACACCGACGAGGGCTTCGTCTCCTACGACCACCGCCTGGGCGTGAACTTCTCCACAGGCAGTGCCGTGGACCTGGGCACCGGCACTCTCAAGCAGGAGCCGTTCCCCGCCGACTCCGAGGACTTCGCCGACGTGCAGCTCTCGGTGGTGGGCGGTGTCGTGGATGTGGCCATGGAGCGCCAGGACGACGAGGGCAACTGGGTGGAGGTGGAGCTCACCGACTCGGTCAAGGAGCTCCTCCTGCGCCAGCGCCACACCGAGCTCGCCGACCTCGGCCACTACCGCATGATCTACAAGTGGTACACCTCGGGCAACAAGAAGGGCGCCTATCTCGAGAGCATCAAGTATCTGGACGTCCTCGAGACCTTCGACGTGACCTATTACAAGAACGACGCCGACCTCGAGCAGCCCAAGGCCAAGGCCGACGGGACGGTTGCCCCGGTCTTCTGGCGCGCTTCGACCTCGGGCCTGTGGCAGGCGACCGCCAGGGCGGACGGCGGCTCCTACTATTACGACATCGGCGCCTACCTCCCCGGGGACACCGTCGACGACGCCTATTACCCGGGATCCGCCTCCAAGGCCGAGGGCGTGCCCGACGCCCCCACCACCGACGGCTGGCGCTTCGACGGTTGGAACACGGCCGCCGACGGGTCGGGCGCCGCCTTTGACGAGAACACCGAGCTCAAGGGGAGTGTGAAGCTGTACGCCCAGTGGAGCCCCAAGCCGGTCAAGGTCGTCTTCGACCTGGACGGCGGCGCCATGCCGGACCCCGACGACCCCGACGCCCCGGCCGACGCCTCCCCCATCGTCCAGGACAAGCACGCCCTGGACACCGTGACGCCCCCTGCCGGGACCCCCGTGCGCGACGGCTACTCCTTCATGGGTTGGAGCACCGAGAAGGGCTCGCTCAAGGCCGACTTCGACCCCGACGAGCAGCTGTGGGAGGAGCCTGACGGCGAGCGCACCTACTACGCCGTATGGGTACCAAACCCCACCACCTCCATCACCGCCGAGACCCGCAACACCACCGACCCCGAGGCGGCCCACCCTCAGGTCGGCGACGATCTGGAGACCACCGTGGTGGTCTCCAACACCGGTGACCCCGACAGCTACTGGAAGGGCGTGGACGTCGAGGTCCCCCTCCCGGTGGGAGTCGACCTCTCCGACGACCCGATCGAGGTGCGCTACCCCGACGGCACGGTGAAGACATACGACCCCAAGGAGCTCTTCGACCCCGAGACCCGCACCGTGAAGGTGCCCGTGGGCGACGTGCCCGGTGACTCCAAGGTGACCGTCGAGCTCCACACCACCGTGAACGGCAAGGTCCTCGACCCGCCCAACGACCCCGACGCCGTTCCCCCGGTCACCATCCCAGTCCAGGCGTCGGGCACCAACCCCGACGGCTCGCCGGTGCCCGCGGAGGTGGAGGAGACCCTTCCCAAGGGCGGCGACCAGGTCCTGCCCGACGACCCCGAGCCCACGGTCACCAAGGCCGTCACCGACCTCACCCGAGGCGACGCCGTGGATGCCCAGGTGGGCGACGTGCTGCGCTACACCGTCACCGTGACCAACGACGTGCCCGACTCCCTGCTCAAGAACGCCCGGGCCACAGACCTGCTGCCCGCCGGCATCGACCTCGACCGCTCCTCGGTGCGCGTGACCTATGCCGATGGGACCACCGGGTCCCTGGACTCCGCCGACGTCTACGACGAGGACACCCACACTCTCACGGTGCCCGTGGGCGACATCCCCGGCGGCTCCAGCGCCATCGTGGTTTTCGAGGGCTCCATCGCCCGCTCCGCCGTGGACGATGCCACCCCGGGCGCCCATGACGTGGGCAACGTGGCCACCGTGGACGGCGACACGCCCGAGGACCGCGAGGTGCCCACCGAGAGCTCCGACAAGGTGTTCCCGGCCGGTTGGATCAAGTTCGCCGTGCCGCAGCCCTCCCTCTCCAAGACCGTGGCCGACGACGATTCGGACGGCGGCTTCTACGAGGGCGACCAGGTGACCTATACCATCGAGGTGGGTAACGCCATGGTGGGCACCGTGTGGGAGGACGTCACGGTCCACGACGTGCTGCCCGACGGCCTGTCCCTCGTGACCACCTCCCTGTGGCTCGAGCATCCCGACGGTTCCCGGGAGCGCCTCCCCCACGCCCTCTACGACCCTGAGACCCGCGAGCTCACGGTGCCGGTGGGCGACGTGGCCGGTGGCGAGGTGTGGCGCGTGACCTACGCCTGCGACCTGTCCGTCCCGGCCGACGGCGGCGAGGTGGTCAACAAGGCGAGCGCCACGGGCAGCGGGTTCGGCCCCAAGGACCCCGACGCCCAGGGCGGCCCCCAGGCCGGCGGCACCGTCGCCATCGAGGCGGGCGGCTCGGCCCGCATCGAGGCGGTGCGGCCCGAGGCCGAGCTTCCCGGCACCGGCGGCACCACGACGAGCCGTACCGAGAGGACGGTGCGCCGGGTCCTGCGCGGCCTCGCCGTGCTGCCCGTGACCGGCGACCGCACGGTGGACGGCGCCGTCACCCTGGGCGCGTGCGTGACCGTGGCTGTGGCGGCGACGGTGGCCGTGGCGGTGAGGAGGCGCACGACGTAGCGGCGGGCGGCGGGCGGCGGCGAGCCCCTCGGCCCGTCCCCGGCCCCCGGCCCCCACCCCCCCCTCGGCACCTGAACGCGATTGAGGGCGACTCCCCGCGGGCAAAACCGCCGGAAGTCGCCCTCATCCGCGTTCAGGTGGGGAAAATCCGCCCCCAGACGCGTTCAGGTGGGGAGGGGGCGCCGAGGAGTGGCGGCCGGGCCGAGGGGCGCCCCCCCAGCTGCTACCCTTGGGATGCTGCTGGCGCGGCCAACGGAGGGAGAGCCATGAAGGTGTACGAGGGGACCGTCCTCACCGTCGACGCCCGGGACACCCGGGCTCGCTACCTGGTGGAGGACGGCGGCCGCATCGTCTTTGTGGGAGAAGGGCTGCCCGAGGCCTACGCCCGTGCCCCGCGGGAGCACCTGGACGGGCGGGCCCTCTGCCCTGCCTTCGTGGACACCCACGAGCACCTGGCCTCCTTTGCCACGTTCCACGCCGGCCTCAACGTCATGGACGCCCGCTCCAACGCCCAGATCCAGGCCATGGTGGCCGACTTCGCCCGCAAGAGCCCCTCCAAGCTCCTCATCGCCTTCGGTGCGTCGCCCTACTCGGTGGAGGAGGGCCGCCTCCTCTCCCGCGCCGAGCTCGACGAGGCCTGTCCCGACCGGCCCATCATGATGGTGAAGTACGACGGCCACGCCTGCGTGGTGAACTCGGCGCTGCTCACCCTCGTCGAGAAGAAGGTAGCCGGCCTCCGCGGCTACCATCCCGACACCGGCGAGATGAACCAGGAGGCGTTCTTTGCGGTGTCCGACCACGTCACCGGCAGCCTCTCCATCCCCGAGCTCGTCTCCAACATCCAGGGTGCCATGGACTATCTGGCGTCCAAGGGCATCGGCATGGTGCACTCGGTGTCGGGCGTGGGTTTTGCCGGCGACCTCGACATCTCGCTCGAGACCTGGCTGGCGAGGAGCGCCCGCTCCGGCTTTCAGGTGCGCGTGTTCCCGCAGTCCATGGACGTCTCCGTAGCCAGGAGGCGCGGCCTGCCACGCATCGGCGGCTGCTTCGCCTGCGCCCTGGACGGGTGCTTCGGCAGCCATGACGCCGCCCTCAGGGAGCCCTATGCCGACGAAGAGGGCGGCAACGGCGTGCTCTACTACACCGACGGGCAGGTGCGCGACTTCTGCGTGGAGGCCAACCGCGCCGGGCTGCAGATGGAGATGCACGCCATCGGCGACGCCGCGTTCGACCAGGCCGCCCACGCCCTCAAGGCCGCCCTCGACGACACGCCGCGCGACGACCACCGCCACGGCATCATCCACGCGTGCCTGCCCACCGAGGAGGGCCTGGCCATCTGCCGCGAGTACGGCATCCAGTTTCCCATGCAGACCAGCTTCATCGGCTGGCCCCAGGAGCCCGACGCCTACCTGGCCTCCATCCTCGGGCGCGACCGGGCCGACCGCCTCAACCCGCTGCGCACCTACTGGGACGCCGGCATCGTGCTCTCGGCCGGCAGCGACGCGCCCTGCACCGACCCCGACCCGGTGCTCTGGATGCAGCGCGCCTGCAACCACGACGTGCCGGGGGAGTCGCTCACCGTGGCAGAGGCCCTGCGTATGTGCACCTACAACGGCGCATGGGCCACGTTCGACGAGGACGAGCGGGGCTCGCTCGAGATGGGCAAGGTGGCCGACATGGCGGTCCTCTCGGCCGACCCCTTCGCGCTGGGCCCGGAGCGCCTGGGCGAGCTGCGTGTGGAGGGGCTGATCCTGGGAGGGGAGCCCTACCGGCCCCAGGGCGGCACCTGGCTGGGGGCCGTGGCGAGGGGGCTCGTCTCGCGCGCGAAGGCGTGACCCTCCCGGTACCGCCGCACCCCGCACCCCCGCATCGCCCTGCACCCCCGCATCGCCCCGCACCCCCGCACCCCAAATCCAAATCCAAATCCGCACCTGAACGCGTCTGAGGACGAACCTGAACGCGGTCGAGGGCGGAATCGGGCCACCTGAACGCGCATGGGGGCGGATTTTGCCGTGGGCCGATGTCGGAAGTCGCCCTCAGACGCATTCAGGTGCAGAGAGGGGGTGCAGGGAGGGGAGGGGTGTGGAGAGGGGGAGAGGCGCAGGAGTGGAGAGGGGGTGCGTCGCCTCCCGGTGCGGGCTTTGGGTGGAGGGGGCCCGTGCCGCCGGGAGGGGTGTTCCGCTCGGGGCTATGATGTTCACCTGTAAGTTATATTCATGTTATCGTGAACATCGGCCCGCACCGCATCTGCCCGCACCTTAAGGAGAGACCCCTGTCCCCGCGCACCCTCACCCGCTACGAGTTCGCCGTGCTCCAAGACGCGGCGCTCAACGGCCCCCGCCCCCAGCGTGCCGTTGCGGCGGCCGGCCGCGTCTCGGTGGGCTCGGTCAACAAGGCCGCGCGCACCCTCCGCTCCCACGGCCTCCTCGCCCCCGATGGTGCCCCCACCCCGGACGGTCTCGCCGCCCTCGAGCCCTACCGCGTGCGCAACGCCGTGATTCTCGCGGCCGGTGCCGGCACGCGCCTGTCGCCGCTGTCCTTCGAGCGCCCCAAGGCCGCCTTCGAGGTGCGCGGCGAGGTGCTCGTGGAGCGGCAGATCCGCCAGCTCCGCGAGGCCGGCGTCCGGGACGTCGTCGTGGTGGTGGGCCACATGAAGGAGGCCTTCTTCTACCTGGAGGAGGACTTCGGCGTCACCCTCGTGGAGAACCCCGACCACGCCGCCCGCAACAACAACGGCTCGGTCTGGGCCGCGCGCGCCTGGCTCGGCAACTCCTACGTGGTGTCGTCCGACGAGTACTTCTGCGAGAACCCCTTCCGCCCCTACCGCTACGAGTCGGTCTTCTCGGTCTGCCGCGCCACGGGTCCCACCGAGGAGCAGGTCGTCACGGTCGACCCCCAGGGGCACATCGCGCACGTGTCCCGCGGCGGCGATGGCGGCCTCTACCTCCTCGGCCCCGCCTACCTCGACCGTGCCTTCGCAGAGCGCTACCTCGCCATCCTCGGCGAGGAGTACGCCCTCCCGGCCACGGCGCCCAAGCTTTGGGAGCAGGTCTTCGCCGAGCATGCCGCCGAGCTCCCCATGGCCGTGGAGGAGCTGCCGGCCGGCGCGGTCCTCGAGTTCGACTACCTCGGCGACCTCATGGCCTTCGACCACGACTTCTTCGCCAACGTGGACTCCGCGATCCTCGAGAACATCTGCACCACCCTGGGCTGCCCCCGCGACGACATCCGCGGCCTCGCGCCCGTCTCGGCCGGTCTCACCAACC
This sequence comes from Granulimonas faecalis, assembly GCF_022834715.1. NCBI lineage: Bacteria > Bacillati > Actinomycetota > Coriobacteriia > Coriobacteriales > Kribbibacteriaceae > Granulimonas > Granulimonas faecalis. Next base: position 1,955,939 of record NZ_BQKC01000001.1, on the reverse strand, counting down.
TCTCCACGGTCTTCTCCGTGGGGGACACCCGCTACATCTACCGCCACCCCGGCGCCGGCACCGACCAGATCGTCAACCGCGCCGCCGAGGCCCACGCCCTGGCTGTGGCCCGCGACCTCGGCCTCGACGACACCTACGTCTTCGAGGACCCCGAGCAGGGCTGGAAGGTCTCGCGGTTCGTGGAGGGCTGCCGGGACTTCGACTACCGCGACCCCCGCGACGTGGGGCGGGCCCTGGCCCTCGTGCGCCGGCTCCACGGGAGCGGCGCCACGTCGCCTTGGTCGTTCGACTTCTTCGAGGAGGGCACCAAGATCGCCGGGCTCCTCCGCCGCCGAGACTACCCGCTGCCGCGCGACTTTGACGGCCTGGCCGCCCGCGTGGCCGTGCTCGCCCGCGCCATGGCCGCGGACGCCGGCGACCCGGTGCTCTGCCACAACGACTTCTACGGCCCCAACCTGCTGGTGACCGACGACGCCATGCGCCTCGTCGACTGGGAGTACGCCGCCATGGGCGACCCGTTCTGCGACTTGGGCAACTTTGTGGCCCAGGGCTCGGGCTACTCCGTCGACGAGGCCTTGGCCGTCCTGCCGGTCTACCTGGGGCGCCCCGCCACCGCCGCCGAGGAGGCGCGGTTCCTCTCGGCCGTGGCCGTGGTGGGTTGGTACTGGTATGTGTGGGCCATGTACAAGGAGGCCATGGGAAACCCCGTGGGCGAGTGGCTCTACGTTTGGTACAAGGCGGCCAAGACCTTCTCGGCCGCCGCAGAGAGACGCATCGGGGCGCCGGAGCGCGCCCAGGAGGGAGCAACCCTGTGAGCATGCTCACCCGCGCAGAGTTCGACGAGCGCCTGGACAGCTGGAGGTCGGGCACGGCCACCGAGGCCGATCTGGCGGACCTCGAGCCCTACCGCGCCCGCCAGGCGGTGCTTCTGGCCAGCGGCCTGGGCAGCCGGCTGGCGCCCATCACCGTCAACACGCCCAAGCCCCTGGTGGACGTCTGCGGCACGCCCATCATCGACACCATCGTCAAGCCCCTGGTGGACGCCGGCATCGAGAGCATCTGCGTGGTCACCGGCTACCGCGCCGAGCAGTTCGAGCTCCTGCGCCGCCGCTGGCCGCAGGTGGAGCTGGTCCACAACCCGCTCTTCGACTCCACCAACAACATCTCGAGCGCCGTGGCCGCGGGCGACCGGTTCCGCAACGCCTACGTGTTCGAGAGCGACCTCTACATCAAGAACCCGTCCATCATCACCCCCTACCGATACCGGTCGTGCTACCTGGGCGTCCCCGTGGCGTCCACCGAGGACTGGTGTTTCGACACCGACGCCGACGGCCGCATCCTCGACCTGCACCGCGGCGGCACCGACTGCTGCCACATGTTCGGTGTGAGCTACTGGACCGCCGAGGACGGCGCCCGCCTGGCCGAGGACCTGCCCGTGGCCTTCGCCGAGGAGGCCAACCGCCAGCGCTTCTGGGACGACGTCCCCTGCGTGCTGGCCCGCGACCGCTACGACGTGCACGTGGAGCCCGTGACCTTCGACGACGTCGCCGAGATCGACTCCCTCGCGGAGCTCCAGGCCATGGACCCGCGCTACGTCGTGAACACCCTCCAACGCTGAGGAGAGGTAATGCAAGGACTGATTCTCGCGGCCGGCATGGGCAAGCGCCTGAAGTCGCTCACCGCCCACAACACCAAGTGCATGGTCAAGGTCAACGGCGTCACCATGATCGAGCGCGCCCTCACCCAGCTCGACCGCCTGGGGCTCTCGCGCATCGTCGTCGTGGTGGGCTACGAGGCCGGCAGGCTCAAGGACTACATCTCCACCCTCGACGTGGCCACGCCCATCGAGTTCGTGGACAACCCCGTCTACGACCGCACCAACAACATCTACTCGCTGGCCCTGGCCGCCGGGCAGCTCCAGGAGGACGACACCCTCCTCCTGGAGAGCGACCTCATCTTCGAGGAGGGCGTGCTCTCCGAGCTCGTGGACGACCCCAGGCCCACCCTCGCCCTCGTCGACAGGTACGAGAGTTGGATGGACGGCACCGTGGTCACACTGGACGACGACGACTCGATCCTGTCGTTCGTGCCTGGCAAGCGGTTCCGCTTCGAGGACATGGACCGCTACTACAAGACGGTCAACATCTACAAGTTCTCGAAGGAGTTCTCGCGCAACGTCTACGTGCCGTTCCTCAAGGCCTACAGCCAGGCCCTGGGCAACAACGAGTACTACGAGCAGGTGCTCCGCGTCATCACCATGGTCGACACGAGCGAGATCCTGGCCAAGCGCCTCACCGGCCAGAAGTGGTACGAGATCGACGACCTGCAGGACCTCGACATCGCCGAGTCCATGTTCGCCGTGGGCGAGGAGGTGCGCACCCGCCTCGTGGCCTCGCGCTACGGCGGCTACTGGCGCTATCCGCACCTCGTGGACTTCTGCTACCTCGTGAACCCGTTCTACCCGCCCAAGCGCCTCATGGACGAGATGAAGGCCAGCTTCGAGACCCTCGTGACCCAGTATCCCTCGGGCATGCGCGTGAACTCCCTGCTCGCGGCCAAGAACTTCGGTGTGTCCCAGGACCGCGTGGTGGTGGGCAACGGCGCTGCCGAGCTCATCAAGGCGCTCTTTGAGAACCCCGACGCCGCCGTCGAGGGCCCCTGCGGCCACATCCGTCCCACGTTCGAGGAGTACCCCAACCGCGGCCGCGCCGCCGACGCCGTGACCTACGTGCCCTCTGACCCGGACTTCGCCTACACGGCCGACGACATCGTCTCCTTCTTCTCCGAGCACCCCGTGCGCCAGCTCGTGCTCATCAACCCCGACAACCCCACGGGCAACTACCTGCCGGTGGCCGACGTCTGCCGCGTGGCCCAGTGGTGCGAGGACAACGGCGTGCGCCTGGTCTACGACGAGTCGTTCGCGGACTTCGCCGAGGAGCCGGGCAGCAGCTTCCTCGACGAGGGGCGCCTGGCGCGCTTCCCCCACATGGTGGTGGTGAAGTCCATCTCCAAGAGCTACGGCGTGCCGGGCCTGCGCCTGGGTGTGGCGGCTTCGGCCGACAAGGGGCTCGTCGACGCCCTCAAGGGCGACGTGGCCATCTGGAACATCAACTCCCTCGCGGAGTTCTACCTGCAGGTCGCCGAGAAGTACAAGGCCGACTACGCCCGCAGCCTCGACGAGCTCCGCGCCGAGCGGGCGCGCTTCGCCGCGGAGCTGGCCGCCGTGCCGCACCTGCGCGTGATGCCGAGCCAGGCGAACTACCTGTTCGTGGAGCTCGAGGGCGGCATGACGGCCTCCGAGCTCACCGAGCGCCTGCTGTGCGAGCGGGAGCTCTTCATCAAGGACCTCTCGGCCAAGGTGGTGCGCGACGGGCGCCAGTTCGTGCGCATCGCCGTGCGCGACCGGGCCGACGACGACAGGCTCGTGGCCGCGCTCCACGGCTACCTGGGTTAGGAGGGGCCGTGAGAATCTGTGTGGTGGGTGCCGGCAACGTCGGCATGCTCATGGCGGCGGAGTTCGCCGCCCGGGGCCACGAGGTGGCGGTGGTGACCTCGCGGCCGCGGGAGTGGTCGCGCACGGTGGACGTGCTCGCGCCGGACGGCGACGTGCTGTCCACCGGCGAGCTCGCCTGCGTGACGGCCGACCTCGCCGAGGGGGCCGCCGGAGCGCGCTACGTCTTCGTGACCTACCCGGTCTACCTGTTCGGGCGCCTGTGCGCCGAGCTCGCGCCCCTCGTGGAGCCGGGCCAGCGCGTGTGCTTTGTTCCCGGCGCCGACGCCGAGTTCTTCTGCGCCGGGCTGCTCGAGGCCGGCGCCGTGGTGTGCGGCCTCCAGCGCGTGCACTCCGTGGCCCGCATCGCCGAGCGGGGCCGCAGCGTCTTTGAGCTGGGGCGCAAGCCGTCGCTTCAAGTGGCGGCCATCCCGTCGTCCGAGACGGCGGAGGTGGCGGGCGAGCTCGCGGACCTCTTCCGGATGCCGGCGACGTGCCTGGGCAGCTACCTGGCAATGACGCTCACGCCGTCCAACCCGGTGCTGCACACCTCGCGCATCCGCACGATGTTCTCCGACTGGGGGCCCGGCGTCTCCTACCCCGAGAACCACCTGTTCTACGAGGGCTGGGACGACGCCGCGTCCGAGGCCCTGCTCGCCGCCGACGCCGAGGTCCAGGCCGTGTGCGCCGCCCTGCCGGAGCTCGACCTCTCCGGGGTACGGCCGCTCACGGAGCACTATGAGAGCCCCGACGTGCCGTCCATGACGCGCAAGATCTCGTCCATCCCGGCCTTCGCGGGGCTGCGCTCGCCCATGAGGGAGACGGAGGCCGGCCGTTGGGTGCCGGACTTCTCGTCGCGCTACTTCTCGGCCGACTTCGCCTACGGCCTCAAGGCCATCCGCGACGTGGCGGCCGCCGCCGGTGTGGCCACCCCGGCCCTGGACGACATCTGGGGCTGGTATGTGGCCGCCGCCAGGCCCGAGCGGGAGCTCGAGGGCGTGCCGGAGACCCGCGACGGCCTGCTGGACCTCTACCGGTAGCTGCCATGGAGCTCACCCCGTTCCGCTGCCTGAGGCCGGCGCCCCGACTGGTGGGGCGCCAGGTCTCGGCGCCACTGGACGTCTTCGACCGCGACCGCGCCTTCGAACTGGTGGCGGACAACCCGCTGTCGTTCCTCGCCATCGACTGGCCCGACACCCTCTACCCGCTGGAGGCCCAAGTGGACCTCACGGAGGCCTACGCCAAGGCCCGCGACCTTCTGGAGTGGCGCCGGGAGCGCGGCGTGCTGGTGGAGGACGACGAGCCGAGCCTCTACGTCTACACCATGGAGGAGGGAGGCCATCGGCAGACGGCCGTGGTGGGGTGCCTGCCGGTGGAGTCGTTCCTCGACGGCACTGTGCGGCGTCACGAGTCCACCCTGGAGGAGAAGGAGGACGCACGCGCGGCGCACATCGACGCCCTGGGCGCCCAGACCGGCCCGGTGTTCCTGACCTTCGGCGACAGCGACGACGTGGCCCGCGCCGTGGCCGACGTGCAGGCCGGCGAGCCGCTCTACCGCTTCGAGGCCGACGGCGTGGCCCAGACCGTGTGGCGCGTGCCCGCCGACGGTCGGGGGCGCGCGCTGACGGAGGCCTTCTCGGGCGTGGGCGCGGCCTACGTGGCCGATGGGCACCACAGGGCCGCCTCGGCCGTGCGGGTTGCCCTGGCACGCCGCGCGGCCGACCCGTCCCTGCCCGCCGACGCTCCCTGCAACCGGGTGCTCGTGGCGATGTTCCCCGCCGGGCAGCTCAAGGTGCTGCCGTACCACCGCATGGTGACCGGCGTGGACGAGGCCGGGCGCGAGGGGCTCGTTGCCGCCGTGGAGGCCGCGGGCTTCTCGGCGGCGCCGGCGGACGGCCCCGTGGCCCCTGCCGAGAAGGGCGCGTTCGGCATGTTCGACGGCGCGCACTGGTGGCTGCTCCGGGCGCCCGCGTCCAAGGGGGACGACCCGGTGGCGGCGCTGGACGTCTCGGCCCTGCAGGAGCGGGTGCTGGGGCCGGTGCTCTCGGTGGCCGACCCGCGCCGCGACCCGCGCCTGACCTATGTGGCCGGCACCGTGGGCCCGGAAGCGCTGGAGGCCGCCGCCCGCGAGGCCGGCGACGCCGTGGCGTTCACGGTGTGCCCCACGGCCATCGACGAGCTCATGGCCGTGGCCGACGCCGGGGAGCTCATGCCCCCCAAGTCCACCTGGTTCACGCCCAAGCCCTTCTGCGGGCTGTTCGTCCGCCGCGTGTGATGACAAGGTGCCAGGTTGGTTTGTCGCGGCACTTGGAGGCCAGCCGCACCCACAGCCTCGGGGCCCTCGTCCTCGATGTCCTCCCTGGTCCCGTCGGCCCTCTCCCAGATGCGGGCGCGCAGCGGCATCTCCGGCGATCGCGGCGCTGTGCCTGAAAGCGGCTGGGGACGGATGGTCTCGTCTCCACCCAAGGGCAATTGGGAGTGGGCGCCGGAAATCGCGATTTCCGGCCGACCTGCTGAGGGAAAACGGCCGAAAATCGCGGTTTTCCTCTCGCCAAAGTGGCGGGAGACCGCGATTGCCGGCCGCTTGTGGGGACGAACGCGGCCGGTAATCGCGATTTCCGGCAGCGCGATGACGGCGCAGTCTCTTTTCCTTGGTGAGGGGCTTGCTCCTAACGGCGCTTCCTCTCCGCCGCATCCCCGCCTGCCGCCTGAAAGCGATTGAGGGCGCCCTCAATCGCTTTCAGGCGGCAGGGACCAGGCGGCAGGGACCAGGCGGCAGGGACCAGGCGGCAGGGACCAGGCGGCAGGGACCAGGCGGCAGGGACCAGGCGGCAGGGACCAGGCGGCAGGGACCAGGCGGCAGGGCGGCGGCGCCTACAGGTAGCGCAGGTGTTTCAGCGAGAGGTCCAGGATGGGGCTCGAGTGGGTGAGGGCGCCCGAGCTCACATAGTCAACACCCAGGTCGACAAGCTCGGCTACGCGGCGCTCGTCCACGTTGCCCGAGACCTCCACCTCGGCGCGACCGTCGATGAGGCGCACGGCGGCGGCCATGGCGTCGCGGTCCATGTTGTCGAGCATGACGATGTCGGCGCCCGCCTCCACGGCCTCGGCCACCTGTTCCAGCGTCTCCACCTCCACCTCCACCTTGCGAACGAACGGCGCTCGCTCGCGGGCCGCGGCCACGGCGGCCATGATGCCTCCGGCGGCGTCCAGGTGGTTGTCCTTGAGCATGACGCCGTCGGACAGGCAGAACCGGTGGTTGCCCGCGCCGCCCACGCGCACGGCCTCCTTCTCGAGCACCCGAAGGCCCGGCGTGGTTTTGCGGGTGTCCACCAGGCGGATGCCGGTCCCATCGAGCAGGGCCGCCATGGCCCGCGCATGGGTGGCGATGCCGCTCATGCGCTGCAAAAAGTTGAGGGCCACGCGCTCGGCCGAGAGGAGTGCCCGCACGTCGCCCTCCACGGCGCCGAGGTCTTGGCCGCAGCGAACCCCGTCGCCCTCTTGCACGTCCGCCGCAAAGAAGGCGCTTGCGTCTAGCAGCTGGAACGTGCGCTCAAAGACGTCGAGCCCGCAGATGACGCCGTCCTGCTTGGCGATGAGACGCACCTGGGCGCGTCGCGGGCCGTCCACAACGGCGTCGCAAGAGGCGTCTCCAAAGGGCATGTCCTCGCGCAGGGCGGCGCGGATGACGGGCTCGGCCGCAAGGGCCAGGTTCTCAGGGCTCATGGACTTTCCTCTCGACAGGCGCGGCTCAGCAGGCCTCGGCGGTTTTGGGATGCGCGGCTCCCGGGGCCACGCGCGGCGCACGCCCCGAAATGGCCTCGGCGCAGCGGGCCGAGAACACCAGGCTCTCCAAAAGCGAGTTGCTCGCCAGGCGGTTCTTGCCGTGCACGCCGCAGCAGGCGGTCTCGCCGCAGGCGAAAAGCCCGGTCATAGACGTGCGCCCCCACAGGTCGCAGGCAATGCCGCCCATCAGGTAGTGCTGAGCCGGGACCACGGGCACCGGCTCGGCGAGGATGTCGTGGCCGGCCGCGAGGCACGTCTCATAGATGTGGGCGAAGTGGCCGCGCACCACGTCCTCGCCCACGGCAGAGAAGTCCAACCGCACAAAGCGCGACCCCTCGCGCTCCATCTGTTTCCGGATGGCGGCGCTCACCACGTCGCGGGGCGCGAGCTCGTCGCAGAAGCGCTCGCCGTTGGCACCCACGAGCACGGCTCCCTCGCCGCGACAGCTTTCGCTGATGAGGAAGGCGCGGCCGGGCTTGTCGGTAAAGAGCGACGTGGGGTGGATCTGCACCCAGTCCAAGTGCTCCGTGGCCACGCCGTGTCGCTCGCAGGCGCGGATGGCGTCGCCTGTGAGGCAGGGGTAGTTGGTGGAGCGCTCGTAGAGGCCGCCCACGCCGCCGCAGGCCAGCACGCAGGCGTTGGCAAGAAGCTCCACGGGGCCGCCCCCATCGCGGGCCAGCAGGCCCACACAGCGCCGGCCTTTGCCTTCGCCCTCCACAAGCAGGTCTTCCATGGGGCTGTGCTCGCGCACCTCCACCCAAGGCAGGGCCCGCACGGCGGCGAGCAGCGCCTCGGTGACGGCCGCGCCCGTGGTGTCGGCCCGGTGCACGATGCGTGGCCGGCTGTGGGCGCCTTCCCGGGTGTAGTCCAGGCGCCCGTCGGGGCTCCGGTCGAACTCAACGCCCAGCTCCACGAGCGTCCGGGTCACGGCGGGCGACCCATCCACCATGGCCTCGACGGCGGCCCTGTTGTTCTCGTTGTGCCCGGCGGCCAGGGTGTCGGCGATCCAGGCCTCGCGGTCGGCCGGGTTGGCAAGGGTGCACATGCCCCCTTGGGCGAGCATGGAGTCGCAGGTGGCCGCATCCTCCTTGCAGATCACGAGCGTGCGCGTCTTCTCGGGCAGATTGAGCGCGCAGAAAAGCCCGGCTACCCCGGCGCCGGCGACCACGACGTCCCACGACTCGCGCCTCATCGGTTCCCACCGCCTGCGGCGGCAAGCTCGAGCATGGCCTCAAGGGGTGCCCGGGCCGCCTCGGCGCACGACGGCAGCGCCACTTCGCCCGAGCCTGTCTCCAGGCAGGCGATCACTTTCTCGGGCGTGATGGCGGCCATGTCGGGGCAGCACGGGGCAGGGGAGGGGAAATGCACCCGCTTGCCTTTCCCCTCGCAGCGGCGGGCGATCTCGTGGCCCACGCCGTTCACGGTGCACACGACAAAGTCGGTGGCGTCCGAGGCCTCGATGGCGCCGATGATCTCGGCCGTGGAGCCTGCGACGTCGGCCATTGCGAGCACGGCTGACGAGCACTCCGGGTGCGCGAGCACCACGGCACCGGGGTGCCGCTCCTTGGCTGCGGTCACGGACGCGGGAGAGATGTCGCGGTGGATGGGGCAGCACCCGGGGTTGAGGATGACGCGCTTCTCGGGGACCTGCTCGGCCACGAAGCGGCCCAGGTTCTCGTCGGGGATGAAGAGCACGGAGCGCTGGGGGAGCGCCCGCACCACGGCCACGGCGTTGGACGAGGTCACGCACACGTCGGAGAGGGCCTTGAGCTCGGCCGTGGAGTTCACGTAGCATACCACGGCAATGTCGTCTTCCTCGGCGCGGCAGCGGGCGACGAAAGCGGGGTCGGCCATGTGGGCCATGGGGCAGTCGGCCCTGGGCTCGGGCAGCAGCACGCGGCGTCCAGGGTTGAGCAGCTTCACCGACTCCCCCATGAAACGCACGCCGGCCATGACGACGGTGGAGGCATCGCAGGTGGTGGCGATGCGGGCCAAGGCGAAGGAGTCCCCCACGAAGTCGGCCAGCTCCTGCGTTTTTGCCGGCACGTAATAGTGGGCGAGCACGACGGCGTCATGCTCGCGTTTGAGGCGCATGGCCGCCTCACGCGTGTCCTGGCCCATGGGCCACCTCTCTTTTGGACTCGGGCGCCCCCCGCGCCCGCTCTCGCCGTAAGTATGGCGGGTTATGAAGAGAGTCTCAAGGGAGGGGGTCGAGGCGGCGGCTGGCATATCTGGGGAGGGCGGGCCGCGGCACGGGTCTGAGCTGCTCCCGATTGGAAAACCCATGCCGAAGAGGCCTCTGGCATGGGTTGGGCGGTTTTGTCGCAGGTCTACCGCAGAGCCCACTTGCGTCTGAAAACGGCTGAGGGTGTCTCAAGCCCGCCCGCTTCTACCTGCGCTTCGCCACGTTGACACCGTCGCCAAAGTCCAGCACTTCGGGCGCGTGGGTGTAGCGCTCCTCCTCGGGCGGGAGCTTGTGCCAGTCGCCGTACATGCGGGTGAGATAGCGGTCGAGGTCGTGGGGCGCCCAGGTCTCGATGCCGTCGAAACTCACCCGCTGGCAGGGCAGCAGACAGTCGACGGGCATGGGATCGTACTGCGCGTAGCAAGGGTCTATCCACAGGTCGCCGGGGGTCTCGCAGCGCCAGGAGCGCTCGAATTCGCGGGCGATGAAGCGTTGGGGCACGCAGGACAGCACGCCATGCGCCGCCACGCAGGCAGCCTGGGCCGCGGCGCTCGGCACGTTCTTGGGGTGCGCGATGAACTTGAGGTAGCTGAGCCGCTGCCAGAACAGCATGCGACGCCGCTGCCGGTCCGCGATGCCCGGGTCGGCGTCGAGGGGAACGGAGGGGAAGACGTCCATGAAGATGGGCTGGCCCATTCCCGCCTCCACGGCCGGGGCGTCGGCAAAGCGGGTGCCGTCCTTCCAGATCTTGGCCCACAGCGTGGGGAAGCGCTCCGTGTTCTCCCAGGTATGGAGCGAGTAGCCCTCGGGCAGCGCAGAGGCGCCCTCGGCCAGGAAACGACGGTAGTCGGCCGCGGGCATCGCCGCGTCCACGTCGTCGTCCCAGGGGATGAAGCCGCCGTGGCGCGCGGCGCCCAAGGCCGTGCCGCCGTCGATGAAGTAGGTGAGCCCCAGCTTCTGACACGCCTCGTCAAAGACGGCGAGCATTTCGGTCATCTCTGCCTGAAGGCGTTCGAGGGTGCCTTCGGGGTAGGGCTTGTGAGGCATGGCTTCTCCCGGTGTTAGAGGTGTGGTGCTCGGCAAGGGCAACGGGTTTCTCTGTACCATACCCTTCGTTCAGGGTTCACGATGGGTGGCTGCCGGCGCGTGCCGGCAGCATACGGGAAAGGTTCTTCTCCATGGCGCCTCACCACTACGCGATCTTCTCGGCCCAGTACCTGCCCTCCATGGGCGGTGTGGAGCTCTTCAGCGACAACTTGGCCCGCGAGCTCGTGCACGAGGGCCACCAGGTGAGCGTGGTGGCGTCGGCGCGTAAGGGCGCGCCGGCCCGGGAGGACCGCGACGGCTTCCAGGTGGTGCGCCTTCCGGCTGCGCAGCTGCTCGACGGCCGCCTTCCCGTGACGCTCAAAGATGCCGCGTACCGCCGCATCTGGGGACGTCTGCTCGATGAGGACGTGGATCGCGTGCTCGTGAACACCCGCTTTTACCCGCACTCCCTCGAAGGCCTGCGCTTTGCCGCCGAAAAGGGCGCCCCGGCCGTCATGCTGGAGCACGGCAGCGCGCACCTGTCCTTTGGCATCCCTGCTGCAGACGCCGTGGTGAAGCGCTGGGAACACCTGGTCACCGCGCGGGCCCGTGCGGCCCGGCCCGTCTTTGCCGGCGTGTCGCTGGCGGCCTGTTCCTGGCTGGAGCACTTTGGCATCAAGACCGACGTGGTGATCAACAACGCCATCGACGCCGCGGCTTTTCGCGATGGCTCCTCCGGCCGCGATTTCCGTGCCGAGCTGGGCATTGCGCCCGACGCTTTCATGGCCTGCTTCGTGGGTCGCTTCGTGGCCGAGAAGGGGCCCTTGGCCGTTCTCGACGCCGCGCGGCTTTTGCCCGAGGTCTCCTTTGTCATGGCCGGCGCCGGTCCCGAGGAGGACCATATCCGCGCCGTGGCCGACTACCTGCCCAACGTGAGTCTCTTGGGCCGTCTGGGCCGCGAGGACGTCTCGGCGCTTTTTGGCTGTGCCAACTGCTTCGTTTCGCCTACGCGCTCGGAGGGCATGGCCACGGTCCTGCTCGAGGCCGGCGCCTGGGGCTGTTTGCCGGTGATCTGCCCCGTGGGCGGCGTGGCCGACGTGTTGGGGGACTCCGGCTGGGGCGAGATTTGCGGCGCCTCTGCCGACGAGGTCACGGCCGCCATTGCGCGTCTGGCCGTGCTGCCTGCCGAGGAGCGCGCCCGTCGCAGTGCCGCCTTCCGCGAGCGCGCGGAGACGGGCTTCACCTGGGCTCATACGGCCGCCCAGCTCGACGCCGCCTACCCCTGCGCCTGATCCCGCGCCCGACTGCGCGTCTTTTCCAGCGTCGTCCCCCTGTACCCCTCAACCGCTTTCAGGCGCAAGAGGCGGGGTGCAGCCGGAAGGGGGGGGGTGCAGGCGCGGGAGGGAGCGCAGGGGGGGGGCGGTGTGTTCTGTTTTTTCATATTGACATTTGTTCCGAACAAGAGGATTCTCTCCATATACGAACGAATCGCAGGGGAGGGCCTCATGGCTTTGGACCACAACGGCTTCAGGGTTTTGCGCACCCTTATGGACGGAGGCCGCCACACGCAAAGGGAGTGCGCCCTGGCGGCCCATCTGGGCGTGGCCACGGTGAACAAGGCGGTCCGCGCGCTCGAGGCGGACGGGCTCGTTTGCGACGGCGCCATCACCCAGGCGGGCCGTGAGGCCATGGAGCCCTACCGCGTGGACAATGCCGTGATCATGGCGGCAGGCCTTTCCAGCCGCTTCGTGCCCTTGTCCTACGAGCGGCCCAAGGGCCTGCTCAAAGTGCGCGGCCAGGTGCTCATAGAGCGCCAGATCGAGCAGCTTCTCGAGGCCGGCGTGCCCAAGGTCTACGTGGTGGTGGGCTACAAGCAAGAGCTCTTCTTCTACCTGGAGGACAAGCACCCCGAAGTCGCCATCGTCGTGAACCGCGAGTACGCCTCCCGCAACAACAACTCCTCGCTCAAGGCGGTGGAAGACAAGCTCGCCAACACCTATATCTGCAGCTCCGACGACTACTTTGAGGAGAACCCCTTCAAGGCCTACGTGTGGGGCTCCTACTACGCGGCCCAGTACGCCGAGGGGCAGACATCCGAGTGGGTCATGACCTGCGGCCCCCACGGCCGTATCACCAAGGTGGAGATCGGCGGTGCCGACGGCTGGTACATGCTTGGCCAGGTCTACTTCGACCGCGCCTTCTCCAGACGCTTCCGCCAGATCCTCGACGAGGAGTACGACCGCCCGGCCACGGCCCCCAAGCTCTGGGAAGAGATCTTCATCGACCACATCGACGAGCTGCCCATGGCCATCCGCCGCTATGAGCGGCCCATCATCCACGAGTTCGACTCCCTGGACGACCTGCGCGAGTTCGACCCGCTCTTCCTCGACAACATCGACTCTGCGATCATCGACAACATCACGGGGGCGCTGGGCTGCTCGCGCGCCGAGATCTGCGACGTCTACCCCCTAAAGGAGAGCCTGACCAACCTCTCCTGCCACTTCTCCACCAACGACGGCGAGTACGTCTACCGCCATCCCGGCATCGGCACGGAGAACATCATCGACCGCAAAAGCGAGCTCGCCGCGCTCGCGGCGGCCAGGGACATGGGCCTCGACTCCACGTTTATCTGCGCAAACCCGGAAGAGGGCTGGAAGATCTCGCGCTTCGTGCCCGGTGCCACCACCATCGACGCCCACACTCCCGAGGGCCTCGCGCAGGCCATGGCCGTTGCCCGCAAGCTTCACACGTCGGGCATCATCCTCAAAAGCACGTTCGGCTTCTATGACGAGGCAAAGCGCTATGAGGCCCTGCTGCGGGAGAAGGGCCCCATCGAGGTGCCGGAGTACGGGCGCTGGAACGAGCTGGCCGAGCGGGTCCACGGGGCCATGGCGCAAGACGACGCCCCTGTCACCGTCACCCACAACGACTTCTTCTACCTCAACTTCCTGGTGGAGCAAGACGGCACCTTCAACCTCATCGACTGGGAGTACGCCGGCATGGGTGACTCGGCCAACGACCTGGCCACGTTCTCGGTGTGCTGCGAGCTCTCGCCCGAGGAGGTGGAGCAGGCCATCGACCTCTACTACGAGGGCAAGGCCACGCCCGAGGAGCGCCGCCACAACCTGGCCATGATCGGCATGTGCGGCTGGTGCTGGTACTGCTGGAGCCTCCTCAAGGAGAGCGACGGCGACTTCATCGGCGAGTGGCTCTACATCTACTACCGCTACGCCAAGAAGTACCTCGCCCTGGCCGCCGACCTCTACGGCATCGCTTAGACGCCAGCGCCCCGGCGCGGGGCAGAAGGAAAGGAACCGTCATGGGATACGGGCTTGCCAGCGGCCTTCTGTGGGGCCTCGACACCGTTATCTTGGGCATCGCCCTCTCGATGGCCCCCTATGTGGGCACTGCCGAGGCCGTGGCCTTCGCGGCCATCGTGAGTGCCGCGTTCCACGACGTGTTCTGCGCGGTGTGGATGTTCTTGCTCATGGCGGTGCGCGGGCGCCTTAAAGACACCGTGGCGGCCCTCAGGACCCGCAGCGGTAAGGTGGTGGCCGCAGCGGCGCTTCTCGGCGGCCCCTTCGGCATGACGGGCTACGTGGTGGCCATCAACGAGCTGGGCCCGGGCATCACGGCCATCATCTCCAGCTTCTATCCCGCCTTTGGCGCTTTTTTGGCCGTGTTCGCGCTCAAGGAGAAAATGGAGCCCAAGCGCTGGGTCGCCCTGGCCGTGGCCATGGCTGCCATCATCGTGATGGGCGCGGCCGCAAGCGACATGGAGATGCCCGGCAACGCCATGGTGGGCATCGCGGCCGCCCTCGCCTGCGTGGTGGGCTGGGGAAGCGAGGCCGTGCTGCTGGCGTGGGGCATGCGCGACGACTCCGTGGACAACGAGACGGCGCTGCAGATCCGCGAGACCACCTCGGGCCTCGTGTACCTCGTGGTCATCCTGCCGCTCTTCGCGGCGTGGCCCTTTGCCGCCCAGGTCTTTGCCACGCCGGCCACGGCCGTGGTGGCGGGAGCGGCGCTGGCGGGCACCGTGTCGTACCTCTTCTACTACAAGGGCATCGACAAAATCGGCGCCGCCAAGGCCATGGCCGCCAACATCTCCTACTCCGCCTGGGCCGTGGTGCTGGGCATGGTGCTTCTCGGCCACGTCCCCAGCCCCGTCGAGGTGCTGTGCTGCATAGCCATTCTCTGCGGCACGGTGCTCGCCTCGGCCGACGACTGGAGCCAGCTCGTCCCGGGCAGGCGCGCGTCCTCCTAAGCCCGGCTCCTCAGGCACCCTGTCGGTTTTTTGTCGAGTTACAAGCGGGGACGTATCATTTCCAAGGCCCCTTTGGGGTTCGATCACCCTGCAAAGACAAGGACCGCAGTGCTGCAGATTCTCGCCGACATCTTTGGGGCCGTCCTCGACCCCATCTACGCGCTCACCGGCAACTGGTGGGTGTCCATCGCCCTGTTCACCGTGGTGACCAAGGTCATCCTCATGCCCATCTCGCTGTGGTGCCAGAAGAACTCGCTGCTCGTGGTGAGCCTTTTGCCCCAGGTGAACGCCCTCAAGGTCAAGTACTTCGGCGACCGCGAGGCCATCGGGGAGGCCCAGAACGCCCTCTACAAGGAGAAGGGCTACCACCCGCTGCTCTCCATGCTGCCCCTGGCCATCCAGGTTCTCATTCTCTTCGGCCTCGTGGACGTCATTCGCTCCATCACGGCCTCGGGTGCCCCCGGTACCGAGCTCCTCGGCCTCGTGCCCCTTGTCGACGGCGGCTGGTCGTGGGCCATGCCGGTGCTGGCCGCGCTCTCCTCGGCCGCCCTCGGCCTGGCGCAGAACCACATCAACCCGCTTCAGCGCGAGCAGTCCGCCGCCGAGAAGGCTTCCACCAACGGCCTGTCCATCGCGCTGTCGGCCATCCTGGGCGTGTCGGTGGCGAGCGGCATGGTGTTCTACTGGATCTGCTCCAACCTCATGGCCATCGGTGTGCAGCTGGCCTGCAACGCGATCATGGACCCCAGAAAGCACGTGGACTACCCGGCCCTCCGCGCCTCCCAGGAGGAGCTGGCGGCCCTCGAGAACCTCAACCGCCGCGCCGGCTCGCGCTTCAAGCCCGACCCCCTGGCCCGCCGCGAGCGCGCCGACATCGCCCGCTTCAACGACGTCATCGACAAGTCGCTCGTCTTCTACTCCGAGGGCAGCGGTTTCTACAAGTACTTCCGCGGCGCCATCGAGTGGCTTCTGGCCCACTCCGACGTGCGCATCCATTACATCACCAACGACCCCGACGACCAGGTCTTCAAGATCCACGAGACCCAGCCGCGCCTCATTCCCTACTACGTGGGCGAGAAGCGCCTCATCACCCTCATGATGAAGATGGACTGCGACGTCTTCGTGGCCTCCTTGGCCGACCTCGACAACTACTACCTCAAGCGCTCCTATGTGCGCCAGGACATCGAGTACGTGGACATGCTGCACCACATGACCTCGATGCACCTCGTGGGCGCGGCCAACTGCCACGACCACTACGACACGATCTTCTGCGTGGGCCCGCACCAGGTGGCCGAGACCCGCGCCTCCGAGCGGCTGCGCGGCGTGCCGGCCAAGAACCTCGTGCCGGTGGGCTACGACCTGCTCGACCGCGAGCGCGCCGAGTTCGCCGCCCGCCGCCCGGCCCCCGTGCGGGGCCGCCACCTCAAGGAGGCCCCGGTCGCGGCGGCCCCGGCCGACCGCCCCATGGCCCTCGTGGCCCCCTCGTGGCAGGACGACAACCTCCTCGACCTCTGCGGCGAGGAGGCCGTGCGCTCCCTCGTGGGCGCGGGCTTCTCCGTGGTGGTGCGCCCGCACCCCGAGTACGTCAAGCGCTACGGGCCCCGCTGGGAGGCCCTCAAGGGGCGCCTCGCCGACGTCTCGGGCTCCGTGTCGTTCGAGGACTTCTCCGGCGAGGGGTCCATCTTTGACGCCAGCGTGCTCGTGACCGACTGGTCGTCCATCTCGTGCGAGTACTCGTTCACCACGGGGCGTCCCACGGTCTTCGTGGACACGCCGATGAAGGTGGGCAACCCCGACTGGCGCGACATCGGGCTCGAGCCCACCGACATCTCCTTGCGAAATCAGATCGGCCGCAGCGTGGCCGTGGACCAGATCGGCTCCCTCGGGGAGGTGGCCCGCTCCATGGTGGCCCGGCCCGAGCACTGGCGCCGCGTCATCGAGGACGTCTACGACGGCTTCGTCTTCAATCACGGGCACGGCGGCGAGGTGGCCGGGCGCTACCTGCTCGACGCCGTGCTCTCCGCCCAGGCCCGCCGCACCGGCGCGGCTGGCGCCAAGCCTGCCGCGGGCGACACCGCCGTCGCCCCTGCGGCCACCGACCCCAAGGAGGGAAGCCGTGAGGCCTAAGACCCGCCGCACTCTGGCCCGCCTCGCCCTCGACGGCGCCTGGGCCCTCGCCTGCGTGACCCTGGCCCTGGCCCCCACGCCGGCTTTCGCCTACGTCGACCCGTCCGTGGTCACCTACACCATCCAGGCCCTGGCCGGCGTGGCCGTGGCCCTCTCGGCCGTGGTCGGCGTCGTGTGGCGCCGCGTGCGCCGCCGGGTGTTCGCCCTGCTCAAGATCGATGAGAACCGCGACAAGGTACGCGACCCCGAGGTGCACGAGATCGACCCGTTCGCGCCTGGCGCGTCTGAGCTCCTCGCCGCCGCCGATGCCGCCGCCACGGCCGACGATGCCTTGGTGGGCCCTCGCCGCCCCCAGAACGTGCGATGGCTGCCCCGCTTTTTGCTGGCCCTGCTCGCCTGGGGCTGCCTCGTCTACACCCTGGGCGTCGTGACGCCCTTGGAGATCGTGGCCACGAGCCTCGACAGCTTCGTCTTTGGTGCAGGCCCGGTGGCGGGCCCGCTGGTCGTCTTTGCCCTCGTGCTCATCGTCGTAGGCGCGCTGCTCCTGTCCCTGGTGCGGGGCCGCGCCTTCACGGTGACCGTCTCGGTGGTGGCGGCCCTTGCCGTGGCTTGCTTCGTGCAGTCGACCTTCCTCAACACGGGCCTGCCCGTGGCCGACGGCAAGCCGGTGCCTTGGGACGACTACACCAAGATCACCGTGGTCTCGTCTCTGGTGTGGATCGCTCTTGTGGCCGGCGCGGTCCCGTTCGCACTGGCCAAGGGCCGCTCGGCCAAGACGATGGCCTGTGTGCTCTCGGTGGTGCTCGTGCTCGTCCAGTCGGTGGGCCTCGCCTCCACCTGGAGCGACCAGCAGCGCGCCCTCGACGAGCTGGGCTCCGGCAGCACGGTCTGGGACGGCAAGCCCCTCGTGACCACGGAGGGCATAAGCGAGCTCTCCGACAAGGACAACGTGGTGATGTTCGTCCTCGACACGCTTGACAACAAGTACCTCGACCAGGTGCTGGAGCGCTATCCCGATGCGCTTGACGGGTTCACGGGCTTCACCCGCTACGCCAACTCCTCCGGCGTCATGATCCCCACTCGCTTTGCCATGAGCTCCCTTATCACGGGCCAGCACCTCGATGAGAGTGACGCCGCCTATGGCAACGCCAAGATCACCGAGTGGTACTCCGGCGACAACAACCTCGTGGACGCCATGGGCAGCCTGGGCTTTGGCGTGAACGTCTACGCCACCGACCTGCCCCAGGGCGTGGGTCCCCTGCAGGGGCGCGTGGGCAACATCCATCGCATCGACTTTTCTGCCCCGTTCTGGCCCACGGTAACCGAGCTGTGGAAGTGCTCGCTCTACCGCGAGAGCCCCTGGGCAGCCAAGCCGCCGTTCTGGTTCTACAGCGGTGACGTTGTGGGCACCCTGATGGGCGACAGCTCGGGCAACGGCTCCAACACGCCGTTCAAGCTCGATGACGAGGCCTATATCGATGCGGTTCGCTCCGAGGGCCTTTCCTTTGGCGACGACGTGGAGGGCGAGACGGGCACCTGTCGCCTCATCCACATGATGGGCTCCCACTACCCGATCACGCTCACGGCCGACGGCAAGCGCGTGGAGGAGGGCCAGACCGACTACGTGGACCAGACCCGCGGCGCCCTTCTCGGCGTGGAGGCTTACCTCGACGAGCTCAGGCGCTTGGGCATCTACGACCAGACCACCGTGATCGTCACCGCCGACCACGGCGAGTGGTACCTGGCCGATGAGATCAGCGAGCCTTCCAGCCCCTTCCTTTTGGTGAAGCCCGCCGAGACGGCCGAGCAGGCCGCCCAGCCCCTCAAGGTGAGCCATGCTCCCGTGAGCCAGCGCGACCTGCCGGCCACGCTGCTCAAGGCCATGGGCGACCCCAACTACAGCGACTGGGGCCGCGCCGTGGACGAGATCGGCGAGGACGAGCAGCGCACGCGCCTCTACGACGCCACCTCCGTGGTGGGCGACGCCCATGTGTACACGGCCATCAAGGAGTGGGCCATCACGGGCGACGTTCAGGACTGGAACGCTTGGGCCAAGACCGGCCGGGAGTGGGCTATTGAGGAGTGACGACGCGGCCGGCCGGTGACGGGGCGGCATGGACAAGGGCGCCTGCCTGCGAGGGGTTCTCGCGGACAGGCGCCCTTTGCTTGCGCGGGGCCGGTTTACCGGCGTTTTTCTCGGCCGTTCTTGGCCTTGTCCCCTAGATGCCGAAGGAGCCGCCCAAGGCGCCCACCACGCGGTCGAAGCGCGCGGGCCCCAGAAGGGCCAGCATGAACAGGGCGAAGAGGCCGCCCACGGGGTCGGAGTCGGAGAAGCGCTGGTAGAACTGGGCGACCTTGCGCACGTAGGCGTTGTCGAGGTTCTCCACCGACAGCATGTGGATGACGTAGTTGGCGTTCCAGTGGAAGGCCACGACGTCGGCGCCGGCCATGAGGCGGGTGCAGCGCTCGTAGACCTGTTCGGCCAGCTCCTCGTTCTCGCAGAACTGGGTGGTCACCTCGTCGAGGAGGGCCTCGGGCCACTCGCCGTCGCGCACGTGGTCGATGGCGGCCTCGTCGGCGGTGATCTCGACGAGGATCTGGGGCGGCAGGAGGGCGGCGAGGATGTCGTCGCCATCGGTGCCGAGGGGCTCCACGATGGTGGGCTTGGAGGCGTTCTCGAAGACGTCGGCGTCGCCGATCTCGGCGAACTTGGCCGCCCAGTTGACGCCCATGGACTTGCCGCCGGTGAGCATGCCTGCCAGGATGCGCGGCGTGAGTGCGATGCCGGTGGTCACATAGACGGGGTCGGTTCTCTCGTTGTCGCTCACAGGCTGTCCTCTCCCTGGGTGCTGCCGTGTTATGCAAACTCCACAATTCTAGCCGATGGGGCGCGCCGGGCATCGGGGGCCCGCGGAGGGTCGCCGGCCGCGCAGGGCGCTCTGGGCGGTGGGGGCGGCGGGAGAGGGGGTGGCGTGGGGCCGCCGTGGGGGGCGACCATACCGGAGGCCCCGTTGGCATGGTCGGGCCTCACAAACCGAAGGGCGGGAGAAGCGGCAGGCGGAGACCGCACCACGGTGGTGCGGCGAACCCGACGGACCGGTGGAAAAGCGCGCCACCGTGGCGTGGGACAAAAGTGTCCGACCATTGGGACAGGAGTGTCCGGGTGGTGGGACGGGCCCTAGGCCCGGGCGCCCACCTTGCGCTCCAGGTACTCCCTCAGCTGCTCGGGGGTGCCGCCCCGCAGGGTGCGCTTGTCCCAGCAGACGTCCTCCAGGTCGGCCCGCTCGGCGAGCCTGTCGGCGTAGGACGGTGAGAACATGTTGTGCAGCACGCTGCCCACCTCGCCGTCGCCGGCAACCAGCACCAGCAGGTGCTCGGTCTCCTCAATGTGGGAGAAGGCCTTGTAGGGCTTGGCCACGGAGCCCGCAGGGCGGCCGTCTTGCAGCACGCAGCAGCGGGCCTCGGACAGGCAGGCGCTCGACCGCAGCTCGCAGCGCTGGTCGTCGCCCGTGCCCGCGCCGTGGCGGGCGAACCAGTGGTCGGCCGTCTTGCGCCACGAGCGCTTGGGCCAGAACAGCGTGAAGCCCGTGACAGCCAGGGCCACCGACCAGCCGAGCAGGGCCAGGATGACCACGCCGGCCACGACGCCCCACGCCGTCATGACGCCCGCAGCGACGGTGCCCCAGACGTAGGCGGCCAGGACCACGGCCCAGACCACCGCCATGACCAGGCCGTCGCGCTTGTTCATCGACCGGTCCTTGGCCGAGACGAGCTCCCTTAGCAGGGGCTCGTCCATGACGATGGTCGACTCGTAGACCACGTCGCCGGCGCTCATCGCCGGCGTGCTCTCAGGTGTTGCCATGGGTTCCTCCTAGCGGCGCCGGCCGCGGCGCGCCTGCTTCCTCTGCCGACGCGCCTCCTTCTTGGCGGCGTCCCGCTCGCGCTGGGCCGCCTGCACGCTGCCCCAGCCGTCCAGCGTGCGGCACACCTTCTCGCACCAGCGCACGAGGGCGCCGCGGTCCGGCTCCACCACATGGGACCCCACGAAGTGCACGAACTCGGCGTTGCCGCCGCGCACGAAGCCGTCCATGGCCACGATGACCAGGGCCGACTGCCCGGCCATGGTGAGGCAGCACACGGTGGGCGTGGCCACGGCTCGGTTGAAGGCGCGCCACGGGAACACCTTGAAGGGGCCGTCTCCCACCTTGACGCCCAGGCCCTCCTCGGTGGCATAGAACACGCGGTCGCGGGAGGCCTCGCCGGCCTTGTCGAGCTGCGAGATCATGCGGCGGGCGCTCTCCATGGGCAGGCGCGAGCCCTGCCACACGGTCATGAGGCCCACGAGGAGCACGAGCACGAACGCGAGGGTGTCGGCGCCGAAGGCAAGCCGCCACACCAGGGCGAACACACCGAGTGCGATGCCGAAGGCGAAGTAGACGAGCCGGAGCGCCGCCGAGGTGGTGAGCCGGCAGCCCTCCTTGACCATGTCGTTGGTGAGGTGCGTCTCGTTGACGAGGGGCGCGTCGGTGGGCACGCCCTTGGGGAGGGGCGCCGCCTTCCTGTGCCTCGACTGTTTTGAGCGGGCCATGGGCCCCCTTTCTCGTGCGGTTTGGAGGGACGCCCCGGCCGTCAGCGCCCCTCGGAGGCGCCGCGGGACTCGACGAGGGCCAGGCAGGCGTGGAAGCGCTGGAGCGACAGGGCGCGGCGCGGGACGAGGGCCAGGGAGCCGTCGCGGAAGCGCACCACGATCATGGAGTCGGAGTGCTTGACGTCCTTGACCTCGGCCAGCGGCATCACCTCGGCGTCGCGGTCGGCGCGGGCCACCTCGATGCGGTCGGGCCAGACGTCCACGGTGACGCGGCGGGCGTCCTCGGGCAGCGCCACGGCGTTCCAGCCCTGGGCCGCCACGCGGCGAGCTACGGCGTCGCCCCAGCGGCCCGCCACCACGAGGAGCACGGCGCACGCGACGGCGCCGGCCACGGCGACGGCCGGGTTGGCGTCGGGCACGAGGAGGCAGAACGCCACGAGTGCCACGAGGCACACGGCGCAGGCGATGTAGGCGGGGTTGGTGGCGCCGCCGGGCACGAGGAGGCTCGTGGCCTCCTGGGTCATGAGGCTGGTGAGCTCGTAGCTCGCGTGGAACGCGGGCTTCTCGGCGGGTGCCTCGGGGCGTTTGGGCTTGGAGTGGGGCATGGGTGGGTCCGTTTCGGGGGGTGGTCGGGTGCGTGTGACGACAAGATTCTAGCCAACTGCGACCCGGGGACCCAGCCGGGTTTCAACTCGGTAAAGCGGGACCGCGCCCGTTGACAGGCGCGCCAGGCCGGGTCTAGAGTCCTTCTCAACCGAATACCGGTACCCCAAACCGACGAAGCGGAAGTAAAACCGCCCCAAGCGCCTACAGAGAGCCCGTGCAGCTGAGATGCGGGTGGTGGCAGGACGGCACAATGGACCCGCCGAGGGCGCGGAGAAGCGCAGCAGCGTGGAAGCCGCGACGGGAGCTCCCGTTACAGAGCAGGGCGTGGACGCGCCCGCAAAGAGGACGGAGACCTCCTCCGTCAATCAAGGTGGCACCGCAGGTGTTTCGACGTCGAGACGCTTGTCCTTGAGTCAGACCAAGACCGGGGGCGAGCGCTTTTTCATGGCCGCCCCACGGGTCCGGCGCCACCGGGCCCAGAAAGGAGCGAGCGATGAACCCGACGACCCCCGACCCCAAGCGCCTCCCCAGGAACGGCTTCCCCAAGAACGGCCTCCGCGGCGGCCTGATCTGCGCGCTCGTGCTCTGCCTCGCGCTGGGCATGGCGCTCTCCGGCTGTGGCCCGGCCACCTCGGCCCAGGACGAGGCCGGCTCCACCGGCGACAAGAGCGACCCCGTCAAGGTCTGTTTCGTCGAGGTCGTGGAGAACGACGCTTTCGTCACCATGATGAACGGCTTCAAGGACGAGATGGCGGCCCAGGGCTACGACAACGTCACCTACGACGTCCAGAACGCCCAGGGAGACACCTCCACCCTCAACCAGATCGCCGCCCAGCTCAAGTCCTCCGACTACGACGTCATCGTGCCCATCGCCACGCCGGCCGCCCAGGCCTGCGCCAACGCGGGCATCGCCACGCCCATGGTCTTCATGAGCGTCACCGACCCGGTGGCCGCCGGCCTCATGGCCGACCTCGACAAGCCCGACAAGGGCATCACCGGCACCTCCAACACCTCCGACGTCAAGGCCATCTTCGAGTTCGCCGGCAAGCTCGACCCTGCGGCCCTCTCCGGCAAGGTGGGCATCCTCTACTGCTCCGGCGAGAAGAACGCCGAGGTCACGGCCAAGGCCGCCGAGGAGTACCTCAAGGGCCGCGGCATCGAGGTCGAGGTCCGCACCGTCACCAACAGCTCCGAGGTCCAGCAGACCGGCGCCGCCCTCGCCTCCGACGTGACGGCCATCTACGTGCCCGTGGACTCCGTGGTCCAGAGCTCCATGACCGCCCTCACCGAGGCCGCCACCAAGGCCGGCGTGCCCGTCCTCGGCACCGACCCCGTCATGGTCCAGTCCGGCGCCCTCGAGTCGGTCTCCTGCTCCAACACCACCCTCGGCGCCAAGTCCGCCGACATGGCCATCAAGGCCCTCACCGGCACCCCCGTCGCCGACATGCCCGTGGAGGTGCTCGCCTCCGACGACTACGCCGTCAACGGCACCACCGCCAAGGCGCTCGGCGTGGCGGTATCCGACTCCGGCGACTACCGCGTCATCGACTAGCTGCGCCCCGCACCCCCGGCGCCCCGTCCCTCCGGCGGGGCGCCCGCGTCTCCCCAGGAGGATCTCCCCATGACCCTGCAGGTTCTCTTCGACGCCCTCATGCTCGGCTTCGAGTACTCGTTGCTCGCCGTGGGCGTCTACGTGACCTTCCGCGTCCTCGACATGGCCGACCTCACGGTCGACGGCTCCTTCGGCCTCGGCATGGCCTGCTCGGCCGTGCTCACCGTGGCCGGGCACCCCTACCTGGGCCTCGCCGTGGGCTGCGCGGCCGGCGCCCTGGCCGGCTGCGTGACCGGCCTCCTCGTCACCAAGGCGCGGATCAACCCGCTGCTCGCCGGCATCATCACCATGACGGGTCTCTACTCCGTGAACATCTACGTGCTCGGCGCGCCCAACGTGAGCCTGCTGTCCACCGTGCGGTGCTTCGACCCCGTCGTCTCCGCCCTCGGCGGCGCCGCCACCGTGGACGTCGTGAAGATGGGCTTCGTGGTGCTCGTGGTGGCCGTGGCCGTGGCGGCCCTCGCCGGGTTCTTCCGCACCGAGGCCGGCCTCGCCATGCGGGCCGTGGGCGACAACGAGGCCATGAGCCGCGCGAGCTCCATCAACACCAGCGCGTTCAAGGTGGGCGGCCTGGCCCTCGGCAACGCCATGGTGGGCCTCACCGGCGCGCTGCTGGCCCAGTACCAGGGCTTCGCCGACCTCTCCAGCGGCACCGGCATGGTCATGGTGGGCCTCGCCTCCGTCATCATCGGCGAGGTCTTCGGCGGCCGCCGGTCGGTCACCCGCGGCCTCATGTGCGCCGTGGCGGGGTCGGTGGCCTACCGCCTCATCATCCAGCTCGCGCTGTCGGTGAACCTCATCGACGCCAACGCGCTCAAGCTCGTCTCGGCTGTCATCGTGGGCGCCTTCATGGCCGTCCCCTCGGTGAGGGCCGCCCTGGGCGAGCGCTCCGTACGCATCAAGGCCAAGGGCGCCATGGAGCGGCTGCTCGCCGAGGACGCCCAGGCCCTCAAGGGAGGCGAGTGACATGGCCATGCTCGAGGTCCGTGGCGTCGAGAAGACCTTCAGCCCCGGCATCAACGTCGCCCATCGGGCACTGGACGGGGTGGACCTGTCCATGGGGGCCGGCGAGTTCGCCTGCGTGGTGGGGTCCAACGGCGCCGGCAAGTCCACGCTGTTCAACGTCATCGCCGGCTCGGTGACCCCGGACGCCGGGCTCGTGTCCATCGACGGCAGGAACGTGACGTTCGACCCCGACTACCGCCGCGCCCGCGTGCTGTCCCGCGTGTTCCAGGACCCGCTCATGGGCACCGCCCCCAGCCTCACCGTGGCCGAGAACGTGGCGCTGGCCCTGGGCCGCTCCGAGCGCGGGGGCGCCCTCAGGCCGGCCATGCGCCGCGAGAAGCGCGAGCTCATCGCCGAGCGCCTGCGCGACCTGGGCTTTGGCCTGGAGGACCGCATGGACGTGCCCGTGGGCTCGCTCTCCGGCGGCCAGCGCCAGGCCGTGACGCTGCTCATGGCCACCATCGGCAACCCGTGCCTGCTGCTGCTCGACGAGCATACCGCCGCCCTCGACCCGGCGGCCACCGAGCGCGTGCTCGAGCTCACCGACCGCATCGTGGCCGATCAGAAGGTGGCCACCCTCATGGTCACCCACGACCTCGGCGACGCCCTGGCCCACGGCACCCGCACCCTCGTGATGCACGACGGCCGCATCGTCGCCGACGTCTCGGGGGAGGAGCGCGCCTCCATGGATGTGGCCGACCTCCTCGAGCTCTTCCGCTCCACGGCCGGCACGGACCTCGCCGACGACAAGGTGCTGCTCAAGGCCTGACACGCCCCTGCACCCCTCCCGCACCCGTCGCCCTTCTCCGCACCTGAACGCGTCCGAGGGCGGCCCTCTCGGTACCTGAACGCCTCTGGGGGCGGATTTCGCACGCCTGAACGCATCTGAGGGCGGATTCGGCGCCGATACGGCAACCGGACCCGCCCTCAGCCGCGTTCAGGTGCCGGGCTCCCAGCACGGAATAAAAATGGGGACTCTGCGCTATACTATTTCAGATGAATTTGGATAATGCCCACCGGACTCCCCGTACCGGTGGCCGCAAGCCAAGGTTCTCGGGAAGAGGCACACCATGAGACGCACCTTCAAACGCACCGACCCTCCCTCCGGCACCGCCCTGCCCGCACGGCCGCTCCGCCTGATCGCGACGGCGGCCCTGGCGGTCCTCGTCGCCGTGTCGCCGGTCGCCACCGTCGCGGCCCGCGCCGCCGGACTCGCCGACGTCGTGCCCGTGACGGCCACCCGCGCCAACCAGGAAGACGTCCAGCTCTTCATCAAGGCCGGCGCCGCCACGCCCGTCGACGGGTTGGCCAACACCTACAGCTTCCCCGACCTCAAGGTCACCACCGAGCCCGCCGACGCCAAGTTCCAGAGCATCACGGTGCAGTTCACCACGGGCATCACCGCCGCCGACGAGATCTACTTCAACTCGGCCCACCAGCAGAACAACAACGAGGCGCTGCCTGCGGGCTTCGTCCGCTATAACGGCAACAAGCACGGCAACCGCTCCATCAACTACACGCAGGCCGGCGGCGCCACCGCCGAGCAGTGGCAGGAGTTCCTCTCCCGCTACCTCACCGTCCAGCTGGCGGACAACACCAACACCAAGGGCCTCCGCATCGTGGCCAGCCTGGCGCCGGTGAGCACAACCCGCGACTACAACTCGCTCAACGGCCACTACTACGAGGTGGGTCGCGACAGCACCGGCTGGTCCACCGCCCTCCGCCGTGCCGAGGAGCACACCTATATGGGCATGCAGGGCTACCTGGTGACGGTCACGAGCCAGGCCGAGCAGGACTTCGTCTTCTCGCTGGTGCACACCGACACCTGGATCGGCGGCACCACCGACGACGCCTACACGCGGCGTACGGGCGACTGGGCGCAGAACTACCGCACGGGCAACGCCGGCGTCCCCACCCGATGGGCCGACAGCCGGACGTTCAACGGCGCCGGCGTGGTGAGCGCCTACTACTGGGTCTCGGGACCCGAGGCCGGCCTCAAGATGGGCGACGCCTCCACGGGGCAGCGCTGGTACCCGGCCACCAACCCCGAGACCGGTGAGCAGATGTTCATGCTCTGGGCCTCCAGCCAGCCCGACCAGTCCGCCGGCAACGAGAAGTACATGCAGCTGGCGGTCGACTTCGGCAACTCCGCGCGCGACGGCCGCTGGAACGACCTGCCCGACAGCACCTACCCGCTGCCCTACATCATCGAGTACGGCGACATGCCGGGCGACAAGGAGGCGGGCGACGGCGAGGGTGGTGCCGACGCCACCGTGGACGTCTACGTGAAGGTCGACATCGTGGTCGACCCCACGGGCCGCACCATCACCACCGAGGCCGACGACGTGACCGTGGGCGACCCCCTCAGGGTCCAGGAGAACGTCAATGGCGACACCGACGTCAAGACGCACCACATGGATGCGAACAACCAGGAGGCCGGCGTCACACCCGCCGCCGTCACCCGCGTCTACCAGGTGCGCGACGCCTCCGCACCCGGCGGCTGGCGCGACCTGCGTCCCGACGAGGCCAACGCCGAGGGTGAGCCCTTCCATGCCGGCACCTACCGCGTGACCTCCTCGGGTGTCTACAGCGTGGACGCCTCCGGGGCCACCATCCAGGACTACGTCCCCGGCACGGCCACCTTCACCATCCGGCCCAAGGCCGTCGACGCCACGGCCCCGGTCGACCCGGACGGCCCCGGCGGCTTCGAGGCCCAGGACCCGGAGACGGGCGAGACAGTCGAGGTGTCCGCCCGCCGCTGGACCAAGGTCTATGACGGCTCGCCCTACCTCGAGGGCGGCCGCGTCTCCGTTGCGGACGGCACGGTCCCCGGCGCCTCCGTCTGGCTCGAGTTCGACGCGGCCGAGCTCTCCTCGGCCGACGCCGGCTCCCGCGACCTCGTCCTCCACGGGGCGCGCCTGGCGGGCGCCGACGCCGCCGACTACCGCCTGCCCGGCCTGAGCGACGCCGGCGACCTCACGGTGAGGGGCACCGTGACGCCGCGCCCGCTCACCGTGTCCAGCCGCTGGTTCTCCGACCCCGCCGCGAGCCCTGCGACCTGGGTGCGCGACGTGGCGCTCGTCGACCCCGACGCCCCCGATACCGAGCCTGCCCACACCGACGCTGCCGCCTTCGACGCCGCCTCCGTCACCGGGACCGCCGCCGACGGCGCCGGGCACACCTGGCCCGTGGCGTGGCCCGCCAACATGCTCGCACCGGGCGACACCCTGGAAGACGAGCTCGGCGGCGTCTCCTTCAGCCCCCGCACGTCCGGCGGCCTGGCCCTCAGCCACGCCCGCCCGCAGATTGGCACCTATGAGCTCGCGTTCTCCTTCGACAGGCTCCGGCGCGGCGATGGCGGCACGCTCGTGACCCCGAGCGGCAACTACTCCGTGACCCTCGTGCCCGCGCCTCTGCGGGTGACCGACCGTCGCACCGTGGTGGTCACCGACGGCCACCCCGTCTCCGTCACCGAACCCGTGAAGCCGGCCGACCCGTCCCCTGACCCTGTGACGCCCGAGGATGTCGAGCGCCTCGTGTGGGAGACCTTCGGCCCCGACGGCCCGGCACCCACCGGTGGCATGGTGCCGCCGCTGCCCGACGGCGTCGAGCCCGTGACGGTCATCAAGAAGGGCGGCGTGCCCGTCGAGGAGATCGACCCCACCAAGCCCGGCGAGTACACCGTCGAGGTCACCTACCCCAACCCCGACGGCACCGACTACGTCGTCGAGGTCACCTACGTCGTGACGCCCGACCCCGAGCCGTCCGGCGACCCCGGGGCCTTCACCGTGACCACGCGCCTCGAGGGTGCCACCCAGGGCGCCACCGTCACGCCCACGACCGCCTACGCCCCCGGCGCCGACGGCCGGGTGACCTGGGCGCCGGGCCCCGACTGCTACGTCGCCTCCGTGGAGCTGGACGGCCGGGCCGTCGACCCGGCGTCGACCTCCCTGGACCTCGCGTCCCTCTCGGCCGACCACACGGTGGTGGTCACCCTGGCCAGGAACCCCGTCATCGCGGGCTCGTCCTCCTCGGGCTTCTACACTGTGACCGTCAACACCTACGGGGCGGGTGCCGAGACGAGCCCCTCCCAGGTGCTCGAGCCCGGCGGGGACGGCCTGGTCTTTTGGGCCGCGGCCGAGGGCTACCGCGTCTCCGCCGTCTGGGTGGACGGCGTCCCGCTGGACGAGGCGGCCGTCGCGAGGGGCTCCATGGCCTTCGCGTCCATCTCGGGCAACCATGTGGTGGACGTCTACACCGAGCGCGCCGACGGAGCCCCGTCGCTCCGGGCGGATGACCTGCGTGTGACCACCCGGATCGAGGGCGGCCCCGGCAGCATCACCGGGGGCGCCACGGTGGGTGTCGGCGGCTCCTACCATGTGGCCTGGGAGCCGGTGGTCCAGACGACGCCCGACGTGGACGCCGCCGACTACGCCGTCTACGAGGTCTCGGGCGTCGCGGTCAACGGCCTCCCCGCCGCCGGCCCCTCCGACCGCGAGATCGGCCTGGACAACATCCGCGAGGACAAGGAGGTCGTGGTCTCCCTGTCGCCGGTGGTCTACCGGGTGTCCGTGCAGTCCTTCGGCCCGGGCACGGCCGCGCCTTCGCGCACCGTGTTCAAGGGACAGGGCTACCGCGACGTCTTCGGCACGCCGGACGCCGGCTCCCGCATCACCTACATCGAGGTGGACGGCACGGTGTACTACGACGAGCGCGACGCCGCCGCAGGGTCGCTCGTGCAGGCCTCGCGTTTCGAGGGCGCCGGCGTGTTCCGGCAGGTGCGTGCCATGACGCCGGTCTTCCCCGACCCCTCCCTGGACCCCCGTGAGGCCGGCGCCGCCGGGATGGCCCTCGACTTCTCGGGCATCGCCGAGGACCACGTGGTGAAGGTCTACTTCGCCAAGGAGGGCGAGGACCCCGTGAACCCCGACTCCCTCGCCGCCGACGGCCTCGTCCAGGTGGTCCCCGGCGTGGAGGGCGGTCCCGGCACCGTAGTGGTAGGCGACCCCGAGGACCCGTCGACCCCCGGCAACGGCATCGTCGACCCCACGAGGGACGTGGCCGTGACCTGGGACGTCCCCGATGGCTACGTGCCCGTCAAGGTCGTGGTGGGCGACCGCGAGTTCCCCGTGGACCCCGAGACGGGGTCTGCGATCATCCCGGCCGGCACGCTCCGGGACGGCGACAGGGTCACGTTGGTGGTGGAGAGGCGCGCCCCCGGCGACGACGAGGTGCCGTCCCGCACGGCTCCCGGGGAGGCGCCCGAGCAGCTGCGCGTGGAGACGTCGCTCTCCGGCGGCATAGGCTCCATCACGGCGGGCGCGCTGGTGGACCGCCACGGCTCTTACACCGTGGAGTGGAGCGCTGCCGCGGGCTACCGCGTGGCCAAGGTGGTCATCGACGGTGTGGAGCGCCCCGACCTCCTGGAGGCCGGCAGGTGGACCTTCGAGGACGTGGGCGAGCACCACTCCGTCGAGGTGTTCCTCGAGAAGGTGCCCGACCCCGTAGACCCGCCCCGTGACGAGAACGGCGGCACCTCGACGCCCGGCGCCCCGGACGCCCCTGCCGCGCCGCTGCCCGACACCGGCGGCTCCTCCGAGCCCGCCGCCTCCGGCGACGTGCGCCCGGTCTCGGTGCTGCCCGCCACGGGCGATGCGGCGACCCCGTTGCCCGCGCTCACCGCGGCCGCGGTGCTCGTCGCGGGGACGGCCCTCTCCCTCGTGCGTCGCTGGCGGGGGTAGGGGGGACTTCCCACCTGAACGCGATTGAGGGCGGGTTCGGCTGCCGTATCGGCGCCGGGCCCGCCCTCAATCGTATTCAGGTGCGCGAAATCCGCCCCCAGGTGTGTTCAGGTGCCAGGAGGGCCGCCCCCAACCGCGTTCAGGTGCGGAGAAAGGTGCGGTGGAGGGGGGGGGGGGGGGGGGGGGCCGCCCGTCCCGGGGTTGGGTCCCGTCCGTCCGCGGAGGGCCACCCGTCCGTGGCCCGCCTACTCGCCGTCCCGGTCCTCCTCGGCCAGCCGCCGCTCCTCGCGGTGGGCGAGCCGCGCCTTCACCAGGCCGGCCACGGCGGGGATGGCCGAGATGAGCACGATGCCCACCACCACAAGCTCGAAGTGCTCCTGCACCGCGGGAATCTGCCCGAAGAAGTAGCCCAGCAGGGTGAAGAGCGACGACCACACGATGCCGCCGAGCACGTTGAAGCCAAAGAAGTGGTGCCACTTCATGCCACCCACGCCAGCCAGGAACGGCACGAACGTGCGGATGAAGGGGAAGAAGCGCCCCAGGAAGATGGAGACGCCGCCCCACTTGTCCATGAAGGCCTCGGACTGCGCCACGCGCTCGGGCGTGAGGGCCTTGATGCGACCGCTGTCGATGATGCGCCGGCCCAGGAAGTGGCCGATGAAGAAGTTGCACTGGTCGCCGAGGATGGCGGCGGCCCACACGAACAGGAGCAGCTCCCAGATGGGCAGCACCTGGCCGGCCTCGCCGTGACAGAGCACGCCGGCGGCAAACAGCAGGGAGTCGCCGGGCAGGAACGGCATGAAGACCACGCCGGTCTCGATGAACACCACCAGGAAGATGAAGCCCACGGCCACCATGGGACCCTGGGCGATCCAGCCCTGGATGGCCGCCATGGGGTCCTGCAGCAGGCCGGCGATGAATGCGATGAAGTCCATGGCGCTCCTCGGGTGAATCGGTACGGAAGCGCCCCTCGGGCCGCACGGCTCGAGGGGCGCGCTGCGTGCCAGGCGGGAACGGGCGCCCACCAGAGGCCCCTTATGGCTGCTACCTCCCGGTCCTGACCAGGTTCGGGACATGGTGTCGCCCGCCCCTGCCGGACACGCATGGCCCATAGTATAGCGGTGCGGGGCCCGTGCCGGCCCCGACCGCCGCGACCGCCGTTTCTACAGATAGGAAGCGTCATGGACGCCGCCCCCGCCACCCACGCCGAGCGCATGGCCGCCGGCCTCTGGTACGACGCCAACTTCGACCCCGAGCTCCTCGAGGCCCGTCGCCGGGCGGCCTCGGCCTGCCGCGCCTTCAACGCCTGCGACCCGGCGGACGCCGAGGAGTGCGACCGGCTGATGCGCGCCGTGCTCGGCTCGGTGGGCGCGGCCGTCGAGGTGCTCGCCCCGCTCACCGTGGACTACGGGTCCAATGTGACCCTCGGCGACGGGTGCTTCGTCAATCACGGCGCCTACTTCATGGACGGCGCGCCCGTAACGCTGGGGAGCCACGTCTTCGTGGGCCCCGACTGCGGCTTCTACACCGCCTGCCACCCGCTGGTGCCCGAGGAGCGCAACGCGGGCTGGGAGCGGGCCCTTCCCATCACGGTGGGCGACGACGTGTGGATCGGCGCCAAGGTGTGCCTGCTGCCCGGCGTGACCGTGGGCGCCGGCTCCGTGGTGGGCGCTGGCTCGGTGGTCACCCGCGACGTGCCGCCCGGGGTCGTGGCCGCGGGCAACCCGTGCCGGCCGGTCCGCGCCGTCACCGACGCCGACCGTGTGCTTTCCGGTGGCGTTCCGCGCGACTGAGGCCTTGCGGCCCCCGCCGGCGCTCCTCGCGTTTAAAATGGGGAGAGTCGTCGAGCGGGGGACCCGCCGCGTCACCCGTTCCAATGAGAGAAAGAGAGAGGAGCGGCATGATTTACTCGACAGAAGTGGAGGCCATGTGCCCTGTGGCCAAGGGCGCCTACCACGGCCCGGCACCCATCCCCGAGGAGGGCAAGTGGGTCCAGGCCAAGGAGATCTCCGACATCTCCGGCCTCACCCACGGTGTGGGCTGGTGCGCGCCGCAGCAGGGCGCCTGCAAGCTCACGCTCAACGTCAAGGACGGCATCATCGAGGAGGCCCTCGTCGAGACCATCGGCTGCTCGGGCATGACCCATAGCGCCGCCATGGCCTCAGAGATCCTGCCCGGCAAGACCATCCTCGAGGCCCTCAACACCGACCTCGTGTGCGACGCCATCAACACCTCCATGCGCGAGCTGTTCCTGCAGATCGTCTACGGCCGCACCCAGACGGCCTTCTCCGAGGGCGGCCTGCCTATCGGCGCCGCCATGGACGACCTCGGCAAGGGCCTGCGCTCCCAGGTGGGCACCATGTACGGCACCAAGGCCAAGGGCGCGCGCTACCTCGAGCTCGCCCAGGGCTACGTCACCAGGCAGGCGCTCAACGACAAGGACGAGATCGTCGGCTTCGAGTTCATCAACCTCGGCGTGCTCGCCGACGCCCTGAAGGACGGCCTCGACGCCGCGGCCGCCGTCGAGAAGGCCACCGGACGCTACGGCCAGTGGGACAACCCCGCCAAGGTCATCGACCCCCGTCACGAGTAGGAAAGGAGCTGAAGTCACCCATGGCAGTTACGTTCGAAGGCTACGAGCGCCGCATCGACAAGATCAACGAGACCCTCGCCGAGTACGGTATCTCCTCCCTGGAGGAGGCCCAGAAGATCTGCGAGGACCACGGCATCGACCCGCGCGCCATCGTCCTGGGCGTCCAGTCCATCGCGTTCGAGAACGCCGTCTGGGCCTACACGGCAGGCTGCGCCATCGCCCTCAAGAAGGCCGAGAGGGGCGAGGTCAAGACCGCCTCTGACGCCGCCGCCGCCATCGGCGTGGGCCTGCAGTCCTTCTGCGTGCCCGGGTCCGTGGCCGACGACCGCAAGGTGGGCCTGGGCCACGGCAACCTCGGCGCCATGCTCCTCGGCGAGGACACCGAGTGCTTCGCCTTCGTGGCCGGCCACGAGTCGTTCGCCGCGGCCGAGGGCGCCATCGGTATCGCCAACAACGCCAACAAGGCCCGCAAGACCCCGCTGCGCGTGATCCTCAACGGCCTTGGCAAGGACGCCGCCCAGATCATCGCCCGTATCAACGGCTTCACCTACGTCAAGACGTCGTTCGACTACTACACCGGCGAGCTCACCGTCGTGGAGAAGATTCCCTACTCCGACGGCCCCCGTGCCGCGGTGAACTGCTACGGCGCCGACGACGTGCGCGAGGGCGTGGCCATCATGTGGAACGAGAACGTGGACATCTCCATCACGGGCAACTCCACCAACCCCACGCGCTTCCAGCACCCGGTGGCCGGCACCTACAAGAAGGAGCGCCTGGAGAACGGCAAGAAGTACTTCTCCGTGGCCTCCGGCGGCGGCACCGGCCGCACGCTGCACCCCGACAACATGGCCGCCGGCCCCGCCTCCTACGGCATGACCGACACCATGGGCCGTATGCACTCCGACGCCCAGTTCGCCGGCTCCAGCTCCGTCCCGGCCCACGTGGACATGATGGGGCTCATCGGCATGGGCAACAACCCCATGGTCGGTGCCACCGTCGCGTGCGCCGTGGCCGTGGAGGAGGCCATCACCGACGCCATCGAGAAGGGCCTGTAGCCCTCACCGGCGCCACCCGGCATCGCCCCGCCCCGCAGGGCCCCGACCGCACCGCGCGGCCGGGGCCCTGTCCCGTGTCCCACCACCCGGACACTTTTGTCCCACTTTTGGCGAGCTCGCGGCCTCGGTGAGCGGCTTGGTGGCCTTCGGTGAGCGGATTTCTACTCACCGAAGGGTCCCTGTCCGCTCACCGAACGCCCCCACCCCCGCCCTCCGTCGCCCGCCCGCCAAAACCTACCGTTCGCCGGAAGGGTCCCCCGTTTTTCCGCGACCGGGAATGAGGGCCCGCCCTCGCGGTATAAGGACGACAACGGCGCGCCTCGCCCCCTCTTCTCCTTGGCCACTTGGCTGTGGGGCCCGGCACCCCGCCCCCTGCCAGACGCATCCCTCTTGGCGGGCGCGCCATCGTCCTCACCCGCGGTCGTGCTCTCTCCCTCTCTCGGACGACCGCCGAACGGCGCCCCAACCCGGGGCGCCGTTTCTCTTGCCGCCGTCTCGGTCGCGTACAATGGACAACCCGAGCCGGGACGGGAGGAAAGCCATGGAGTCTCTGTACCGCAAGTACCGCCCGCAGACCTTCGACGACGTCGTGGGTCAAAAGACCGTGGTGTCCACCCTCGAGCGGGGTGTCCAGAGCGGCGGCCTCGGCCACGCGTACCTCTTCTGTGGTCCCCGCGGCACCGGCAAGACCACCCTGGCGCGCATCCTCGCCAAGGCTGTGGCCTGCGACCAGGGGGCTGGCCACCTGCCCGACGGTACGTGCGACCAGTGCGTGGCCATCGCCGAGGGTCGCCACCCCGACGTCCACGAGCTCGACGCCGCCTCCCGCACGGGCGTGGACGCCATCCGCGAGGAGATCGTCAACCGCGTGGACTTTGCCCCCACGGTGGCGCGTCAGAAGGTCTATATCGTGGACGAGGTCCACATGCTCACCACGGCGGCCTTCAACGCGCTGCTCAAGACCCTCGAGGAGCCCCCGGCCCACGTGGTCTTCGTGCTCTGCACCACCGACCCGCAGAAGATCCCGGCCACCATCCTGTCGCGCGTGCAGCGCTTCGACTTCCGCTCCATCGACGACGCCGACATCCGCGAGCGCCTGGAGTACGTCTGCCGCGAGGAGGGCTTCTCGGCCGAGCCGGAGGCCATCGACATCGTGGCGCGCCACGCCCGCGGCGGCATGCGCGACGCCCTCTCCACGCTCGAGCAGCTCTCCGTGTTCGGCGACGGGTCGATCACCGCGGCCGACGCCCGCGACCTCTTGGGCGTGGCCGACTTCGCCGCCCTCGACGCCGCCGTGGCGGCCCTGGCCTCCCGCGACGCCGCGGCCCTGCTCGGCCTGGTGGCCGAGCAGACGTCTGCAGGCAACGACCTCCTCCGCTTCTGCGACGGTCTCGTGGGGCGCCTGCGCGACCTCTACGTGGCCGCCGTCGCCGGTCCGGTGGAGTCGCTCCTGGGCGGCACCGAGGGGGAGCGTGCCGCCCTGGTGGCCCAGGCGCGGACCCTGGGGCCCGCCGAGAGGATCTCGCGCTGCCTGGACTGCCTGGGCTCCACGGCGCTCTCCATGCGCACGGCCCGCAGCCCGCGCCTCACCCTGGAGGTGGCGGTCTCGCGCCTCGTGCGGCCGGAGACCGACATGACGGTGGAGGCCCTGGCCGAGCGCGTGGCCGTGCTCGAGCGCGCGCTGGCCGGCGGAGCCGGTGCGGCGCCGGCCCTCAGGGCGGGGGATGGGCGGTCCCAGGCGCCGGCGGCTGCCGAGAGGAACGCGGCGCCGCAACGGGCGGCCGCGCCCCAGATTGCGCCCGCCGCCGAGCGGGAGGCCCGGCCGGCCTCGGCCACCGCTGCCGCCCGGCTTGCCGCCGCCGTCCCGCCGCGGCAGCCGCAGGCCCAGGCCCCGCAGCCCGCGGCCCAGGCGGCGGCCAAGCCCGCATTGGCCTCCGCGCCAACGCCGGCGCCCAAGCCCACCCCGCAGCCGACGCCGGCGCCACCCGCTTCCGCGCCGACGCCAGCGCCGGCGCCCAAGCCCGCGACCCAGGCGGCCCCCGCGCCGTCGGCGACGCCGACCCCCGGCGACCCGCGCCTCGGCGCGGCCTGGGACACCGCACTCTCCTTGCTCCGCCAGACGAGCGCCCCCACGCACGCCCTCCTCATGAACGCCCGCCCCCTGAGCGACGACGGCCACACGCTGGTCATCGAGTCGCCCCAGGCCGGCTTCGTCCAGGGCCTCCTCGGCCGCCCCGACGTCTCGCAGGCCGTCTCCCAGGCCCTCTCGCAGACCATGGGCCAGCGCACCGTCGAGGTCCGTGCCGCCGGTGCGCCCGTCGGACCGGCGCAGGGGTCTCCCGCCACGGCGGCTCCCGCCCCTGCCTCCCGTCCCGCCCCACAGCCCTCGTCCCGCCCGACGTCCCCCCAGGTCGCACCGGCCCCCCAGGCGTCGGCCCCCGCCCGCCCGGCCACGCCCCAGTCCGCACCGCAGGCGCCCTCCTCGGCGTCGGCCCCCGGTGCGGCCGTGCCACCGTGGGAGGAGGCCTCTGCGGCCACGGCGACCGCTCCGGCGCCCCCCGAGTCCGACGACGACCGGGTCCCCCTCGAGGCCTACGGCATGGCCCCGACCGCCGGCGCCACCGAGCAGCCCGCCGGACCGGCCGGGCAACCCGCCCCGGCGTCGGCCCCCATGCCCGCGCCCAAGCCTGCGGCGGCCGCGGCCGTCCAGCAGCCGGCCCCTGCCCCCAGGCCCCCCGCGTCCTCCCCGCAGCCGACGCCCCCGGGCCTCGCTGACCCCTTCGTCGAGGCCGCCTCGCGGGCCGCCGCCCGGCCCCAAGCCGTGGACCCCTCCACGCTGCCGCCCGACCAGGCCTCGGCGTTCGAGCTGGCCTCCTCGGTCTTCGGCGAGGGCGTGCGGGTGCTCCCGGTTGAGGGCGACGGCCCCTTCGGCGCCTGACCGGACCCCGGAGCATCGGCCCCGCCGTCCCCGGCCGCCCCGCACCCCCGCGTGGGACAAAAGTGTCCGACTGCTGGGACAAAAGTGTCCGACCGTTGGGACACGACCAGACAAATGACGCGCCGCGACCGCTACAGTTGTGACAGCACCGCCGGCCTCCGCCGGCGCACCCCCGACAGAAAGGTCAACCCATGGCTAAGAACCGCATGTCCCGCGGCGGGATGCCCCGCGGCAACATGGGCGGCGTGAACATGAACCAGCTCATGCAGCAGGCCAAGAAGATGCAGGAGCAGCTCGCCCAGGCCCAGGACAAGGCCAAGGAGCTCGAGGTCTCCGCCAGCGCCGGCGGCGGCATGGTCAAGGTGGTCGCCTCGGGCGACATGCAGCTCAAGTCCATCGCCATCGACCCCGAGGCCCTCGACCCCGACGACGTCGAGCTGCTCCAGGACATGATCCTGGCCGCCGTCAACGACGCCCTCAACTCCGCCTCCGAGGCGGCCAACAGCGAGGTGGCCTCCGCCACCGGCCTTGGCGGCATGGACCTGGGCGGCATGGGCATCCCCGGCCTGTTCTAGCCCCTTGTACGGCAGCGACCCCACGGGGACGCCCCTGGGCGCCCCCTCACCATCACCCGACGGCGACCGCCGTGCGCTCACGCGGCTCCTCGACGAGCTCGGACGCCTGCCCGGCATCGGCCCCAAGTCGGCCCAGCGCATCGCCTACCACCTGCTGTCGGTGGACGGCGAGGAGGCCCGGCGCCTCGCCCAGGCCGTCCTCGACGTCAAACGCCTCGTGCACTTCTGCCCCGTGTGCTTCTCGTACGCCACGGGCGACGTCTGCGACGTCTGCGCCGACCCCTCGCGCGACCGCTCCTCCATCTGTGTGGTGGCGGAGCCGCGCGATGTCTCGGCCATCGAGCGCACCGGCGTCTACCACGGCCTCTACCACGTGCTGGGCGGTGTCGTCTCGCCCATGGACAAGGTGGGTCCCGAGCAGCTCCACGTGCGCGAGCTCATGGCCCGGCTCTCCTCCGACGAGGTGGCCGAGGTGATCCTCGCCACCAACCCCGACGTGGAGGGCGAGACCACCGCCACCTACCTGGCTCGCACCATCCGCCCCCTGGGCGTCAAGGTGACGCGCCTGGCCTCGGGCCTGCCCGTGGGCGGCGAGCTGGAGTATGCCGACGAGGTCACCCTCGGCAGGGCCATCGAGGCCCGCCGCATGGCCTGACCCCCCCCACCCGTCGGCCCGCTGCTCCTCTTGGCACCTGAATGCGTCTGAGGGCGACCCTTTCCCCACCTGAACGCGTCTGAGGGCGGATCTCGCACCCTTGGGCGCCCTAGAGGGCGGGTTCCCGTGCAAACCGGCGCAGGGACCCGCCCTCAACCGTGTTCAGGTGCCGGGGCGGGTGCCGCTGGGGCTGCCGTCAGCCCCCCTGCGCCTCCGGCAGGCCCTCCCTTACGGCACTGTCACCCACCGTAAGCCCAATCGATGGCAGCCCCCGGGGCCCTCCTCCACCATGGGAGTCGTCAGAAACGCCGACCCGTGAGGAGGAGCACCATGATGAAGCGGGCCCTCGACACCTACTTCGAGAACAACCAGGCCGTGCTGGACGGTTCCATGTCAACCGTCGAGCTGGCGTGCTGGACGGCCCTCATGACCGTCGTGGGCGCCGTGATGATGGCCGCCCTCTGGGTGTTCTCCCGCTGACCCTCCCCACCGCACGATCCCTGGAGAAAGGAACCGCCATGTCCAACGTCCTCGAGGTCCGCGACCTGGTGAAGGTGTACGGGGGAGGCCTCGCCAGTGCCACCCGGGCCCTCGACGGGGTGAGCCTCACCGTCGCCAAGGGCGAGTCCGTGGCCATCATGGGCCCGTCCGGCTCCGGCAAGACCACCCTGCTCAACTGCATCGCCACCATCGACCGGCCCACCTCCGGCGAGGTGGTGGTGGACGGCACCGACGTCGCCCACATGCGCCAGCGCGCCCTGGCCGACTTCCGCCGCACCCAGCTGGGCTTCATCTTCCAGGACTCCAACCTCCTGGACACCCTCACCTGCCGCGAGAACATCGAGCTCCCGCTCACCATCGCCCGCCGCAAGCCGTCGTTCATCCGCGAGCGCACCGAGCAGGTGGCCACCTCCCTCAACGTCTCCGAGGTGCTCGACAAGTACCCCTACCAGGTGTCCGGCGGCCAGGCCCAGCGCATCGCCGCCTGCCGCGCCATCGTGGCCGACCCGGCCCTCGTGCTCGCCGACGAGCCCACGGGCGCCCTGGATTCCAAGAACTCCAAGGTGCTCCTCGAGTCGTTCGAGCGGCTCAACCGCGACTACGACACCACCATCCTCATGGTCACCCACGACGCCTACGCCGCCAGCTACTGCCACCGCGTGCTGTTCATCCGCGACGGCAGCCTCTTCACCGAGGTCCGCCGCGGAGACCGCGACCGCCAGGAGTTCTTCGCCGAGGTCAACCGCGTCATCTCGGTGATGGGGGGTGGCGATGCTCGTTAAGATCGCCCTCGGCAACGTCCGCCGTTCCCTGCGCGACTATGCCGTCTACTTCGTCACCATCGCCCTGGGCGTGGCGGTCTTCTACGCCTTCAACACCATCGGGGTCCAGGGGGAGTTCCTGTCCGGGTCGGCCAGCGAGACCCTGCTCTTCATTGCCGACCTGCTCCACGGCCTCACCTATGGCCTGGCGGTGGTCCTAGGGTTCCTCATGGTCTACGCCAACAACTTCCTCGTGCGTCGCCGCAAGGAGGAGTTCGGACTCTACCAGATCCTGGGCATGACCCGCGGCCAGGTGGGCCTCATCATGGCGGTGGAGACCCTGGTGGCCTCCGTGGCCGCCTTCCTGGTGGGGCTCGTGCTGGGGCTCTTCGCCTCGCAGCTCCTGGTCTTCGTCTCGGCGGCCTTGTTCAACGAGACGGTCAAGGAGTTCCGCTTCATCGTCTCCGGGGACGCCCTCGTCACCGTGGCCTCCTGCTTCGCCGTCACCTTCGTGGTCATGCTCCTGTTCAACCTGCGCACCATCTCGCGCCTGCGCCTGGTGGAGCTCGTGCGGGGCGGCAGGGCCAACGAGTCGGTGCGCCTCAGGCGCCCGGTGCTTTCCGCCGTGGCCCTGGTGGTGTCCGTGGCCCTCATCGTCTGGGCCTACCAGCGCCTGCTCACCATGGGCTTCCCCGTGATGCTGGGGAGCACGACGGGCGAGGACGGCCAGGCCAACCTGCAGTTCGCCATCACCACGGCCATGGTCACGGCCGGCACGTTCCTGCTGTTCTGGGCGCTGCCCACGGTGCTGGTCAAGGGGGCCGAGAGCCTCAGGCACTTCTACCTGCGCGACCTCCACATGTTCACCGTGCGTCAGGTGGCGAGCCGCATCAACTCCAGCTCGGCCGCCATGGGGGTCACGGCCATGGTGCTCTTCCTCGCCGTCACCTCGGTGACCACGGGTATGGCCCTGGCCACCTCCCTCAACGACTCGCTCCTGCGCTGCAGCCCCTACACCGCGTCGGTGAACGCCTTCTACTTCGATTCCGGCAACATCCAGGCGTACTCCTCCGAGGGCAACGGCCAGGCCTTCGCCGAGGCCACCGCCCCCGTGGACATGGCCGAGAACTACCGGCGCCTGGGCATCGACTTCGACCGGTTCGGGGTCCGCACGGCCCAGGTGAACACCTACGACCAGCACGTCCCCGGGGCGCCCGAGGGTGGCACGTCCCTGGCCGACGTCGCCAAGGCCACCGGCACCATGGGCTTCTGGAAGGAGTACAACCTCGCGGACGTCGCGGCCGACACCTACCCTGTCCTGGAGCCCCTTTCCAGCTACAACGCCTCCCGACAGCTCCTGGGCATGGAGCCGGTGTCCCTCGACGAGGGGTCCATGATCGTGACCACCGACAGCCCCTCCACCTTCGGTCGCTTCTGGGACCAGGTGGCCGCCTCGGCCCTGCCCGTCTCCGTGGCCGGCCGCGACCTCACCGTCCAGGAGGTGGTGACCGACGAGAGCGCCGCCCTGTTCGACTCCGGCGTCTCCCAGAACATCGGCACCCTCGTGGTCCCCGACGACATGGTGGTCGGCCTGGCCCCTGCCACGTCCTTCCTGCAGTTCATGGCCCCCGACGACCAGGTGGGGGCCTTCGACGAGTACTTCGACGAGAACTCCCTCCCCGCCTCGGCCCTGCTCGCCCGCGGCGAGTCCGACGCCGATGTGGAGCGGGCCAACTGGCTCATGGACGACGGCCGCGCTGTGGGCACCTTCACCTACTCCAGCACCTTCGCCTACCAGCGGGAGAGCTCGGGCAGCCTCACGGGCCTCGTGGGCTATATGGCGGTCTACATCGGTTTCGTGCTTGTGATGTCGGTGGCCGCGGTGCTCGCCATCCAGATGCTCTCCGGAGTGGCCGACTCGGCCGGGCGCTACCGTCTCCTCAACGAGCTGGGGTGCCCCCGGGGCCTCCAGAACCGCTCCCTGCTCAGCCAGGTGCTCTTCTACTTCCTGCTGCCCCTGGCCGTGGGCGTGGCCCACTCGGCGGTGGCCCTCACCAAGGTGGGCGAGATCGTCTCCTTGGTCACCCCCTTCGACATCGTGGGGGCCACGGCGGCCGGCGCCCTGGTGTTCGTGGTGGTCTACGGCGGCTACATGGCGGTGTGCTGGGCGCTTTCCGCCGGTACCGTGCACCGCACCGTGAGCGAGGCGCGCCGCTAGCCCTCGTGGTCGCCGCCTCGGCCGAACGGGCCCCTCTCCGTGGAGTTGCTGCGGAGAGGGGCCCGTTTTCATGTTCGTGGATGCCGAGACCGGTGACGGGCGGGTATCCGGGGTTGCCAAACCGTCTAAGATGCTGGGGTAACCATTGCCGAGGCACGGGCACGGGCCCGCACATCGAGGAGACCATGGCGAACAACCCCTACAGCGACGGGTCGTCCCGTACGCCAAGACACGCCAAGCACGCCGCAAGGCCCGGGAAGTCGTCGGAGCCGCGTCGCTTCGGCGCCCGGAGGCAGCAGGAGGAGGCCCCCGTACCCCGCGCCGCGGTCGGTCCCGTGGACGTGCCCCCCGTCTCCGGCCCCGAGGACGTCGTCACCGTGCCCGACGGCGCCCCCCGCCCCATCGGCGTGGACCCCTCCGAGACCGGGGCCTTCTCCACCCTCGCCTCGGGCCAGGGCGCCGTGCTCCACGACCGTGGCTCGGCCTCCGAGGCCGCCTCGGCGGCCCGCGAGAACTTCCGTCGCGGCGGGTCGGCGCGCCTGAACCGGGGCAAGCGCCCCCACGTGGCCTCCCGTCATGGCGGCGCCCACGTGAGCCGGCCGGTGGCCATCGGCTTGGGCGTGGCGGCAGCCTGCGTGGTGGTCGTGCTCGCCGTGGTGGTCATCGGCGCGCTGCACACCGTGCCCACGTCCCTCGACGGCGACGCGGGCCAGACCCCCGCCCGCGTGGAGCAGACCCAGGACGACCAGGGCCAGGGCATCGAGTACGCCGGCTACACCTACGGCGTGCGCCAGGACGACGACGGCGCGGGCTACTCCTTCGTGCGCACCCAGGGCGCCGACGGCGACCCTCAGGTGCTGTTCCGGCTCCAGGGCACGCCGGTGACCGTGGTGCTCTACAACGGCGGCTTTCTCATCCCCGAGAACCTCGGCGGGTCGTGGAACGTGGTCTCGTGGGTCATGGGCGACGGCTCCGTGGAGTCGGTGCTCGCCCACGACGACGGCACCCCGGTGGAGGGGAGTGGCACCGTCTCGTCCGCCAAGCTGGACGGCTCCAACCTGGTTCTCTCCTTCGACAACGACGTGACCGAGACCGTGTCGCTGGGGTAGGCGCCCCTGTCCCATCACCCGGACACTTTTGTCCCAATGGTCGGGCACTTCTGTCCCAAATGCCGCCGTCGGGAAAAAAGTTCCGATTCACGCTTGCATCGCCAGCAGCAGTCGTGCAATACTAACGCTCGCGCCAAGGCGCACGGGGTGTTAGCTCAGCTGGTTAGAGCGCCGGCCTGTCACGTCGGAGGTCGAGGGTTCAAGTCCCTTACATCCCGCCACGTTGGACCTGCAGGGCCGGAGGTTTTCCTCCGGTCCTTTTTCTTGCGAACGCCGCCGCATCGGCCTTTTCGCGCTTTTCTTCCCCCTGCCCCTGATAGGCCCTATGCTGTTGGGGTATCTGCACCGCAATGGGAACGTTTTCAAGGAGAGTCCGGCCAGTGGCCAGTGTTGACGACAGCGGCACCAGTCGACGGGGTGAGGCCGTCGCGCCCAAGGCGCGCTTGGCCGTCTTCGACTACGACGGCACCATCATCTCGGCCCAGTCGGGCACCCAGTTCACCAAGTACCTGCTGCTCAACGGCTACATCAGCCCGCTCTCGGCCCTCAAGGTGATACTCTGGGGCGCCCGCTACACCCTGCATCTCCCGCACGACCAGGCGGCCGTGCGCGGCTACCTGGTGAACGACCTCGACCGCCTCACCAGGGCCCAGATCCTGGAGATCATGGGCCGCTTCCACGACGACGTCCTCACGCGTTTCTACCGCCCCGCCGCCCTCGAGCAGGTGCGTGCCTGCCGAGAGGACGGGTGCGTGTGCGTGCTGGTCTCGGCCACCTTCCACGGCATCGCCCAGGCCGCCGCGCGCCATATCGGCATGGACGCGTTCCTCGCCACCCGCATGGCCGTGAACGGGGAAGGCCACATGACCGGCGCCGTGGACGGCGAGGTGGTGGAGGGTGCGGGCAAGTGCCGCGCCGTGACCCGCTGGGCCGACGGGCGCTTCGGCCCGGACAAC
Organism: Granulimonas faecalis; assembly: GCF_022834715.1. Classification (NCBI taxonomy): domain Bacteria; kingdom Bacillati; phylum Actinomycetota; class Coriobacteriia; order Coriobacteriales; family Kribbibacteriaceae; genus Granulimonas; species Granulimonas faecalis. The sequence goes on along the minus strand of NZ_BQKC01000001.1, from coordinate 1,912,145 downwards.
TGGGTGGTGGAGTACGCCTTCGGCGACCACCATTCCGACGAGGAGATGCTCTCCCTCGCCCGGCACCCCTACGCCGTGGACCCCGGCCGCTCCCTGCGCTCGGTGGCCAAGCGCCGCGGATGGCCGGTGCTACTGTGGGAGTGACCGGCGCCGACGACCGGCAGCCCCCCTCGATGGACTCGTTCCGCCGCCGTGTGCTCGCCGAGGGGCGCCTCCACTGGCGCGACCTGCCCTGGCGTCGCACCCGCGACCCCTACGGGGTGTGGGTGAGCGAGGTCATGCTCCAGCAGACCCAGGTGTCGCGGGTGGACGGGCGCTGGCAGCGCTGGCTCGCGCGCTTTCCCGACCCGGCGTCCCTGGCCGCCGCCGAGACGGCCGACGTCCTCTCCGAGTGGCAGGGGCTGGGCTACAACCGCCGCGCCCTGGCCCTCCAGCGGGCGGCGTCCGAGATCTGCGGGCGCTGGGGCGGCCGGGTGCCCCGGGACGCGGCCGACCTCGTCTCGCTGCCCGGCATCGGTCCCGCCACGGCGGCTGGGATCCGCGCCTTCGCCTTCGACCTCCCCGGGGTCTACCTCGAGACCAACGTAAGGGCGGTCTTTCTCCACGAGTTCTTTCCCGACGGCGAGAAGGTCCCCGACCGGGTGCTCGTCCCCCTGGTGGAGGAGGCCTGTCCGGAGGTGGGGGCCCGCGGCTGGTACTACGCCCTCCTCGACTACGGGGCCCATCTCAAGAGGACCGTGCCCAACCCCTCCCGGCGGTCGGCCGCCCATGGGCGCCAGTCGGCCTTCGAAGGCTCCCGGCGGCAGAAGCGCGCCGCCCTGGTGCGCCTGCTTCTGGAGGCGCGGGAGGTAGGGGCCGGCGGCCTCGCCCTGGAAGACGCCGTGGCCTCCCTGGGGGAGCAGGAGGCGGCCAAGGGGCGCCCGGAGCCGGCCGCCGGGTTGGTGGAGGAGCTTCTGGAGGAGCTTGCGGCCGAGGGGTTCTGTCGCCGTGGGGACGGAATGTGGAGTTGTCGATAGAGCCGTCCCCGTCGGCGCGGTTGGGTATCCTAGCCTCTGAAAGTTGGGCAAACGCCCGCATCACAGGCCGTCACATCCAAGGAGGACAGGATGCCTACCATCGACTTCAATGAGTCCCAGACCAAGAAGAACCTGGAGATCGCCTTCGCCGGCGAGTCCCAGGCCGCGATGAAGTACAGCTACTACGCCAAGCAGGCCGCCAAGGACGGGTACGTCCAGATCGGCGACATCTTCTCCGAGACCTCCGGCAACGAGTCCATCCACGCCAAGCTCTGGTTCAAGTACCTTCACGGCGGTCACGTGCCCGACACCATGACCAACCTCAAGGACGCCGCCTCCGGCGAGAACTACGAGTGGACCGAGATGTACGCCGAGTTCGCCAAGGTCGCCAAGGAGGAGGGCTTCTCCGAGATCGCCGCCAAGTTCAAGCTCGTCGGCGACATCGAGAAGACCCACGAGGAGCGCTACAACAAGCTCGTCGACCGCATCGAGAACGGCGAGGTCTTCTCCCGCGGCGACACCACCGTGTGGCAGTGCCTCAAGTGCGGTTACCTGCACGTGGGCCCCACCGCCCCCGAGGTCTGCCCCGTCTGCGGCCACCCGCAGTCCTACTTCCAGCAGCGCGCCGTCAACTACTAAGGCGCCCGGCCCAAGGCCGCTCCCTGGATTCGAGCCCGGTCCCTCCTCGGAGGGGCCGGGCTTTTCTCGTCTTCCGGCTCGCCCCGACCCCGGCCCGGTCCTTCCCATCGCCCCATCGCCCTTGGCGGGGGGGGGTGCCGACGCCCTTCCCGGGTCACTTTTTTATTCGGTACCTAACTAATCCCTTTGAAAAGGCAAGGGATATAGTGTGAAAAAATGTCTCCCATCCATGGTCAACCCCGATGGTCACCAACGGTTTATCGTCGGTTTCGCCCCGATGGACCCTATTTGCAAAGAAAAAGTAATACTGGGATGCACCAGCGGAAACAACGGTTTTTGGGGGGCATTTCGGCAAAAATCGCAGTGGGCGGCGCTGTTTTACTTGTATATGTGGGATGCACCGGGTATCGTAGGCTCACGTAATCGCAAAATACCCTGAAGAGCGTCGGGCAGCAGCCTGAACGGAGGGCCGGGTTCTGTGGGGCCGCGGCCGCAGAGAAGGGAGGGCGCTTCATGGGCGCCACCGAACACACCATCACCAAAGACGACCTTTACCTGCTGGCCAAGGGCGACTGGAACCGCAGCTGGGAGAAGATGGGTGCCCACAGGGCCACCGTCGACGGCCGGGACGGCTACACCTTCGCCGTGTGGGCCCCCGGCGTCCGCAAGGTCACCGTCATCGGCGAGTTCAACGAGTGGAACATCGAGGCCGACCCCCTGACCGAGACCCCTAACGGCGGCGTGTGGCAGGGCTTCGTCCCCGGCGCCGCCGAGGGCCAGCTGTACAAGTTCTACATCCTGTGCGACGACGGCTCCGAGCAGTACAAGGCCGACCCCTACGCCTTCTGGAGCGAGTGCCCCCCGGGAACCGCCTCCCGCCTCGCCGACCTCTCCGGCCACGTGTGGAAGGACGGCCTGTGGATGGGCCGCCGCGGCCGTACGGACCACTTCAAGCGCCCCCTCAACATCTACGAGGTGCACCTGGGCTCCTGGAGGCGCCACGACGACGGCCTCGACGGCCTCGGCACCGGTGAGGGCGGCGGCTCCTACCTCACCTACGACGAGCTCTCCGAGGAGCTCGTGAGCTACGTGGCCGACATGGGCTACACCCACATCGAGCTCATGCCCGTCATGGAGCACCCCTTCGACGGCTCCTGGGGCTACCAGACCACCGGCTACTACGCCCCCACCGCCCGCTACGGCGACCCCTGCGCCTTCATGAACTTCGTGGACAGGTGCCACCAGGCCAACATCGGCGTCATCCTCGACTGGGTGCCCGGCGGCTTCTGCCGCGACATCCAGGGCCTCGTGCACTTCAACGGCCACAAGCTCTACGAGAAGGAGGAGCACCCCAACTGGGGCACCTACAAGTTCGACTACGCCCGCGGCGAGGTGCGCACCTTCCTGACCTCCAACGCCCTGTTCTGGCTCGAGGCCTACCACGCCGACGGCATCCGCATGGACGGCGTGACCTCCATGCTGTACCTGAACTTCGGCGTCGACGACCCCTCCCAGAAGAAGTTCAACGAGAAGGGCACCGAGGAGGACCTCGTCGCCATCGACTTCGTGCGCCACGTCAACGAGACCGTGGGCAAGTACCACCCCGACGCCATGATGATGGCCGAGGAGTCCACCGCGTGGCCCCTCGTGACCCGTCCCGCCGAGGTGGGTGGCCTGGGCTTCCACTACAAGTGGGACATGGGCTGGATGAACGACACCCTCAACTACTGCAAGACCGACTTCCCGTACCGCCCCGGCAACCACAACCTGCTCACGTTCTCGATGATGTACGCCTACTCCGAGAACTACGTCCTGCCGCTGTCACACGACGAGGTCGTGCACGGCAAGGCGTCCCTCATCCAGCGCCAACCCGGTGACTGGTGGCGCCAGTTCGCCGGCCTGCGCAACCTCGCCTTCTACCAGATGACCCACCCCGGCGCCAAGCTCAACTTCATGGGCAACGAGATCGCCCAGTTCATCGAGTGGCGCTACTACGAGGGCATCCAGTGGTTCCTCACCGACGAGTACGACACCCACCGCAAGTTCCAGCACTTCGTCCGCGAGCTCAACCGCTTCTTCCGCGACAACAAGGGCCTCTGGCAGCACAACTACGACGAGGGCGGCTTCGAGTGGATCGACGCCGACAACAGCGAGCAGTCCATCGTCTCCTACGTGCGCCACGGCGACCGCCCCGTGGACGACCGCGTGGTGGTCATCAACTTCGACCCGGCCACCCACGAGGAGTTCCGCCTCGGCGTGCCGCGCGAGGGCAACTACGTGGAGGTCTTCAACACCGACGCCGTGGAGTTCGGCGGCTCCGGCGTGATCAACGAGGGCACCCTCGTCTCCACGCCCACGGCCACCGACCGCTGCGAGGACTCCATCGTCCTGCGCGTGCCGCCCCTGGCCGGCGTGGTGCTCAAGCGCACCGGCAAGTCGTCCTACGTTGCCCCCAAGCCCAAGGCGGCGCCTAGGAAGGCCGCTCCCAAGAAGGTCGCGCCCGCCAAGAAGGCTCCGGCCAAGAAGGCGCCCGCCAAGGCCGCGGCGGAGAAGCCCGCCGCCTCCAAGCCGGCCGTGAAGAAGGACGGGGCCCCCAAGCCCGCGCCCAAGGCCGCCGCGCCCAAGGCCGAGGCCGCCAAGAAGGCCGAGCCCGTCGCCTCCGTCGCCGAGGCCCGCGTGAAGAAGGCCGCAGCCTCCGCCGCCAAGGCCGCCCCCGCCGCCAAGAAGGCTCCAGTCAAGAAAACGGCCGCCAAGAAGCCGTCCAAGCGCTCCACCAAGCGCTAGGGGACAGCCCACACCACTTCGAGAGAGAGCGCATACATGAAAAACGAGATCTTCAAGGACACCGAGCAGTTCAAACGCGAGTACCGCCGCATGGTCGAGTCCGAGGTGGGCAAGGGCTTCGACGAGGCCGACGACCACGAGCGCTTCGCCGCCCTCTGCAAGCTCGTCGCCTTCCGCGCCCGCGCCATCCACGTGCGCAACGACAACGCCATCGAGGCTCAGCGCAAGAAGCGCGTCTTCTACTTCTCCCTCGAGTTCCTCATCGGCCCCCTCCTCGAGAACTACCTGCTCAACCTCGGCATCCTCGACACCGTGAGCGAGGGTCTCGCCGAGATGGGCACGAGCCTCGAGGCCGTCTCCTCCTGCGAGGTCGACCCCGGCCTCGGCAACGGCGGCCTCGGCCGCCTGGCCGCGTGCTTCCTCGACTCCATGGCCCACGAGGGCATCGCCGGCTACGGCAACGGCATGCGTTACCGCTACGGCCTGTTCCGCCAGGTCATCAAGGACGGCCGCCAGGTGGAGGAGACCGACAACTGGCTGGCCAAGGGCTACCCCTGGGAGGTGCGTCGCCCCGAGTCCGCCGTGCCGGTGACCTTTGGCGGTGAGGTGGTACGCCACGAGGAGGACGGTCGCTACTGGTTCACCCTGGAGGGCGGCGAGACCGTCAACGCCGTGCCCTACGACATCCCCGTGGTGGGTTACGGCGGCAACACCGTCAACAAGCTGCGTGTGTGGGCAGCCGAGCCCGTGGAGGAGCGCTTCGACCTCGACGCCTTCAACGAGGGCGCCTACGCCGACGCCTCCAAGTTCCGCACGGACGTCGAGGCCATCTCCACGATCCTCTACCCCAACGACGCCGGCGAGCACGGCCGCATCCTGCGCCTCAAGCAGGAGTACCTGTTCGTGGCAGCGGGTATCGGCTCCATCATGCGCACCTTCAAGCGCGAGCACACCGGCGCCGACGGCACCGTCGACTGGGCCGCGTTCCCCGAGGCCGTCGCCATCCACACCAACGACACCCACCCGGCCATGTGCGGAGCCGAGCTCCTCCGCGTGCTCGTGGACGAGGAGGGCCTGGACTACGACACCGCGTGGGGCATCGTCACCCGCTCCATCAGCTACACCAACCACACGGTGCTGCCCGAGGCCCTGGAGAAGTGGCCCATCGACGTCTTCCGCCGCCTCCTGCCCCGCATCTACATGTGGATCGAGGAGATCGACCGCCGCTACCGCGAGGACTTCATGGTCGAGCACGGCGACCGCATGGACCTGCTGCGCGACACCGCCATCCTCTGGGACGGCCAGGTCCGCATGGCCAACCTGTCCATCATCTGCTCCCACTCCGTGAACGGCGTGGCCAAGATCCACACCGACATCCTGGAGCGCGAGGTCCTCAAGGACTTCTACGAGCTCACGCCCGAGAAGTTCAACAACAAGACCAACGGCATCTCGTTCCGCCGCTTCCTCGGCAACGCCAATCCCAGCTACTCGCGGCTCATCACCGACGCCATCGGCGACGGCTGGCTCGATGACGCCAGCGAGCTCAAGCGCCTCGAGGCCTTCTCAGCCGACCCGGTGTTCCTCGACGCCATGGCCGACTCCAAGCGCCTCAACAAGGAGCGCCTGGCCCGGTACGTGCGTGAGCAGACCGGCGTGGAGCTCGACTGCGACAGCGTCTTCGACGTCCAGGTGAAGCGCTTCCACGCCTACAAGCGCCAGCTGCTCAACATCTTCAAGGTGATGGACGTCTACAACCGCATCGTCGCCGACCCCTCCTACCGCCCCCGCCCGACCTCCTTCATCTTCTCGGGCAAGGCCGCCCAGAGCTACACCTACGCCAAGGAGGTCATCCGCCTCATCAACTCTGTGGCCGACGTGGTCAACAACGACCCCCGTGCCAACGAGATGATCAAAGTAGCTTTCATCCCCAACTTCTCCGTGGGCAACGCCGAGCTCATCTACCCGGCCGCCGAGATCTCCGAGCAGATCTCCACCGCCGGCATGGAGGCCTCCGGCACGTCCAACATGAAGCTCATGGCCAACGGCGCCATCACCCTGGGCACCCTCGACGGTGCCAACGTCGAGATCGCCCAGCTGGCCGGCCGTGAGAACATCGAGATCTTCGGCCTCGAGGTGGCCGACGTCGAGGGCTACAAGTCCCGCGGCGACTACTTCGCCTGGGACGAGTACAACCGCGACCGCGACCGCCTCGGCCGCGTGGTCGACGAGCTCGTGGACGGCACCTTCGCCCGCCTGTCCGGCGACTTCAGCCTCATCCACGACGGCCTCATGCATCAGAACGACGCCGACTTCGTCCTCAAGGACTTCCGCCCCTACGTCTCGGCGTGGGAGCACCTGGGCGAGGTCTACGGCGACCGCCGCCGCTGGAACCGGATGGCGCTTGCAAATACTGCGAACTCCGGTTTCTTCAGCTCAGACAGAACCATCCGCGAGTACGCTGAAGACATCTGGCACGTTTAGAGTATTTTCAAATTGAGGGAGTGGCCGGCGCCGTCGGCCCCCTGACAGATCGGAAGGGGTATCAAATGAGCAAGAAGGAGTGCCTCGCCATGCTTCTTGCCGGCGGCCAAGGTTCCCGTCTCGGGGCTTTGACCCGGTCCATCGCCAAGCCCGCCGTGTCCTTCGGCGGCAAGTACCGCATCATCGACTTCGCGCTCTCCAACTGCGCCAACTCGGACATCAACACCGTCGGTGTCCTCACGCAGTACAGGCCCTACCTGCTCCACAGCTACATCGGGACCGGCGCGGCCTGGAACCTCGACGAGCGCGGCGCGGGCGTCTCCGTGCTCCCGCCGTTCGCCACCGAGGCTGGCGGCTCCTGGTACGCCGGCACGGCCGACGCCATCTACCAGAACCTCGGCTACATCGAGAGCAACGACCCCGAGTACGTGCTCATCCTCTCGGGCGACCACCTGTACTCCATGGACTACCGTAAGATGCTGGACGTCCACATCAAGAACAACGCCGACCTCACCATCTCTGTCATGCCGGTGCCGTGGGACGAGGCCAGCCGCTTCGGCATCATCACCAAGGACGAGGACGACTCGGTGATCAAGTTCACCGAGAAGCCGGCCCAGCCCGACTCCAACCTCGCCTCCATGGGCATCTACATCTTCTCAACCGACCTCATGGTGCAGGCCCTCAAGGAGGACGCCGCCGATCCCGATTCCGAGCACGACTTCGGCAACAACATCATCCCGAAGATGCTCGAGGAGGGCCGTCGCATCTTCTGCTACGAGTTCAACGGCTTCTGGCGCGACGTCGGCACCATCTCGTCCTACCACGACACCGCCATGCAGCTGTTGGGCGCCAACCCGGAGTTCAACCTGTACAACAAGGACTTCCCGGTGATGAGCAACGCGCCCACCCGCCCGCCCCACCTCATCGGCACCGCCGCCTCGGTGGACGACTCCCTCGTGGCCAACGGCTGTCGCGTGTTCGGCGAGGTCAAGCATTCCATCCTGTCCACGGACGCCTACGTGGGCCCGCGCGCCCATGTGGTCGACTCCATCCTGCTGCCCGGCGCCAAGGTCATGGCCGGCGCCTACGTGGTGAACGCCATCCTGGGCGAGGGCGCCGTCGTGGAGGAGAACGTCAAGTTCGGCAGTGTCGACAAGGTCAAGGACACCGCCGTCGTCGGTGACAACGTCGTCGTTGGAAAGGGGGAGGAGTAACCGTGGATCGCTGCATCGGACTCATCACCGCCAATTATTCCGTCAAGAACCCGAGTGCCCTCACCGAGTCGCGCCCCCCTGCGGCGCTCCCGGTGGCCGGCCGCTACCGCATGGTCGACTTCGCCCTGTCCAACATGGTGAATGCCGGCATGCGCACCGTGGGCCTCATCCTGCCCTACAACTACCGCGCCCTCATGGACCACGTCGAGAGCGGCAAGGACTGGTCCCTCGACCGCAAGCACGGCGGCCTGTTCAACCTGCCCGGCTCCGCCTTCGGCAGTTCCCGCTCCGGCGCGCGCTTCCTCATCCGCGACCTTATCGACAACCGCATGTTCCTCGAGAAGGAGACCCGTCCCTACGTGGTCCTCTCGGCCGCCAACATCATCCTCAACATGGACTACACCGAGCTCATCGACGAGCACGTGAAGTCCGGCGCCGACATCACCGTGGTGACCAAGCGCGCCTCCGAGGAGAACGTCTCCCTCACCGGCTTCCACACCGAGAACGGCCGCGTGACCGGCGTACATCAGGGCGTCCAGTTCGGCGACACCGCCTTCATGGACACCTTCATCGTCTCCATCGACATCCTCAAGCAGCTTCTCGGCTGGTACGAAGCCGTGGACTACCTCGACCTCTTCGAGGCCCTCATCGGCGACCTCGACCGCGTCAACGTCCGGACCTTCACCTTCGATGGCCCGGCCATGGCGGTCTTCTCGGCCAAGTGCTTCTACAAGAACTCGATGAAGCTCCTCGACCCCGAGATCGACGACGAGATCTTCGGCGACGAGCGCCCCATCTACACCAAGGCCCACGACAACCCGCCCGCGAAGTACGAGCCGGGCTCCAAGGTGTCCAACGCCTTGGTGGCCGGCGGCTCCCGCATCGCCGGCTGCGTGGAGAACTCCATCCTCGGCCGCAGCGTCATCGTCGAGGCCGGCGCGACCGTCCGCAACTCCATCATCATGCAGTCCTGCACCGTCGAGAGCGGCGCCCGCGTGGAGAACGCCATCATCGACCGTGACAACGTGGTGCCCGCCCGCACCGAGCTCCGCGGCACCACCGACGACGTCCTCATCAAGGGGAAGGGAACCCTCTAGTGTCCGCCAAGGTCCGCAGGAAGCTCCGCATCGTCTTCGCCTCGGCCGAGGTCGCCCCGTTCACCAAGACGGGCGGCCTGGGCGACGTGGCCGGCTCGCTGCCCAAGGCCCTCGCGGCCGCGGGCTGCCGCGTCGCGGTCATGACGCCCAAGTACGGCTCTATCAAGCAGGAGTACGTCGACCGGATGGAGCACGTCTGCGACTTCTACCTCAACATGGGGTGGCGCAGCGAGTACTGCGGCCTCGAGCGCATCGTGTCCGACGGCGTGGAGTTCTACTTCATTGACAACGAGCACTTCTTCAAGCGCGACGGCGGCCTCTACGGCTATTTCGACGACGGCGAGCGCTTCGCGTTCTTCTCCAAGGCCATCACGGAGAGCCTGCAGTACCTGCCCGACTTCCGGGCCGACGTCCTGCACTGCAACGACTGGCAGACCGCCCTCGCACCGGTCTTCCTGCGCGAGTACTACCAGGGACTGCCGCTCTACGACAACGTGCGCACCGTGTTCTCCGTGCACAACGCCAAGTTCCAGGGTCAGTACGGCGACTCCGTGCTCGACACCGCCGGCCTGCTCTCGGCTCCCAAGGCCGTCGGTCAGATGTACTGCGGCCCCAAGACGGTGAACTACATGCAGGGCGCGCTCATCTACTCCGACCTGCTGTCCACCGTGAGCCCCACCTACGCCCAGGAGCTCAAGACCCCGTTCTTCGGCGAGGGTCTCGACGGCATCTTCCGCCAGCGCGAGGGCGCGCTCCACGGCATCGTCAACGGCATCGACGTGGACTCCCTGAACCCGGCTACCGACCCGGCCGTGCCGTTCAACTACTCGATCGACGATATGTCGGGCAAGGCCGCCTGCAAGGAGGCCCTCCAGCGCGAGCTCGGGCTGGAGGTCAACGCCGAGCGCCCGCTCGTGGCCATGGTGACCCGCCTCACCAAGCAGAAGGGCCTCGACCTCGTGCAGTACGGCCTCGAGCGCCTGCTGGGCCGCTCGGTGCAGGTGGCCGTGCTGGGCACGGGGGACCGTGCCTACGAGGACTCCCTGCGCTACTTCGACTGGAAGTACAGGGGGTCCATGAGAGCCGTCATCGACTTCGACCTGGGCCTGTCCCAGCGCATGTACGCCGGCGCCGACATGTTCCTCATGCCGTCGCTGTTCGAGCCCTGCGGCCTGTCGCAGCTCATCTCCATGCGCTACGGAACCTTGCCCATCGTCCGCGAGACCGGCGGCCTCAAGGACACCGTCACCCCGTACAACCGTTACACCGGCGAGGGTACGGGCTTCTCGTTCGCCAACTTCAACGGCGAGGAGATGTGCGACTGCGTGCTCAACGCCTGCGAGGTATTCTGGACCGACAAGCAGGCCTGGTCCTCGCTCCAGCGGCAGGCCATGGGCCAGGACTTCTCCTGGACCGTCGCGGCCAACCGCTACATCGACCTGTACTCGACGCTCCACCCCGAGGTGATCTCGCCCGACCGCGGCTAGGCGGGCGGCACCCCGAGAACGAGAGGAAAACCATGAGAGCCCTTCACAACAGCAGGGGCTCCCGGTACAGAGACCCATACGGCGCCGCCCCCCAGGGCGGCGCCGTCACGTTGACCGTGGACGTGTGGGACGACCCGGGAACCCAGGCATCCATCCGCACGTGGGTCGACGGCGTCGGCGAGACCTTCCTGCCCATGGAGCTCGTCGACACCGCCGACGACGGCCGCCTCACCTTCACCGGCGAGGTCCCGTGCGAGGAGCTCGGCATCGTCTGGTACGCCTTCCTCCTCGAGGGCTCCGACGGCACCGTGCGCTACTACGGCGCCCGCGAGGGCCGCACCGGCGGTGTGGGGCAGATGTACGATCACATGCCCCCGTCGTTCCAGATCACCGTGTACAGGCCCCGCGAGGTGACGCCCGACTGGTACAAGGGCGGCATGGTCTACCAGATCTTCCCCGACCGCTACAAGCGCGGGGCCGACTGGCGCGAGCGCACGGAGGCGGCCCTCTCCCAGGAGCGCGTGGGCGGCGTGCCCCGCTCCCTGGTGGAGGACTGGGACGAGCCGCCCGCGTACAAGCGCGACGACTCGGGCCGCGTGGCCGAGTGGGAGTTCTACGGCGGCACGCTCGAGGGCATCCGCGAGGAGCTGGGCCGCATCCGCGACATGGGCTTCACGGCCATCTACCTGAACCCCATCTTCGAGGCGCAGTCCAACCACCGCTACGACACGGGCGACTACCTGGCCGTGGACCCCATGCTGGGCGACGAGGCCGGGTTCCGCCGCCTGTGCGCCGAGGCCGCCGAGATGGGCGTCTCGGTGATCCTCGACGGCGTGTTCAACCACACGGGCGTGGACTCCCGCTACTTCAACAAGTTCGGCAACTACGACTCCGTGGGGGCCTGGCAGTCGCCCGACTCGCCCTATCGACCCTGGTACCTCATGCAGGAGGACGGCACCTACACCTGCTGGTGGGGCGTGGACGACCTGCCCGACACCGACAAGGCCAACCCCGAGTGGCAGGACTTCGTCTACGGCCCCGACGGCGTGGTGGCCCACTGGCTGCGCGCCGGCGCCCGCGGCTGGCGCCTGGACGTGGCCGACGAGCTCAACGACGCCTTCATCGCCGGCATCAAGGCCGCCGAGGACCGCGTGCTGCCCGACGCCCTGCTCCTGGGCGAGGTGTGGGAGGACGCCTCCAACAAGCTGGCCTACGGCGAGGTGCGCAAGTACCTCTGCGGCACCGAGCTCGACAGCGCCATGAACTACCCGTTCAGGGAGGCCCTGCTCCACTACGTCTGCGGCACCTGGCCCGCGGAGGAGATGGCGGAGCGCATGGCGTCGCTCAAGGAGAACTACCCGCCCGACGCCTTCTACGCCACCCTCAACCTGCTGGGCAGCCACGACCGCACGCGCCTGCTCACCATCCTTGGCGGCGCGCCCGACAAGGACTCCCTCAGCGACGACCAGCGCCGCGGGTACCGCCTCTCCGAGGGGCAGCGCGGACTCGCCAAGGGGCGCCTGTGGCTGGCCACCCTCGTGCAGATGTGCTCGCCGGGCGTGCCCTGCGTGTACTACGGCGACGAGGCCGGCCTCGAGGGCTACACCGACCCGTACAACCGTGGCACCTATCCCTGGGGCCACGAGGACGCCGACTGCGGCGCCATCTACAAGAACGCGATGGACCTGCGCCGGCAGTTCCCCATGCTGGTGAACGGCGGGTTCGAGCCGTTCTCCGTGGGTTCCGACGTCTACGGCTTCTGGCGCACGCCGGCGGCCGGCGACGACGAGGCCGGGGAGCGCATCTGCGTGCTCGTGAACCGCTCGCTCTCCGACGTCCACGAGGTGCGGCTGCCCATGGTGGCCGAGCTCTGCGACGACCTGGTGAGCGGGCGCGTGCCCGAGCGCGACGGCGACGAGGTCGTGGTGACCCTGGGCCAGCTGGGGAGCGCCCTGCTCTACTTCCACGGGCCGAGCCCCCTGGCCAAGCCCTTCGAGCGGGGCCTGGGCGTCATGTGCCACATCACCTCCCTGCCCCGCGAGGAGGGGCCGGGCACCCTGGGCCCCGAGGCCTACGACTTCGTGGACTGGCTCGAGCGCTGCCACCAGGGCTACTGGCAGGTGCTGCCGGTGAACCCCACCGACTCCTTCGGCAGCCCCTACGCGGGGCTCTCCGCCTTCGCGGGCAACACGGCGCTGGTGGACGGGTGCGGCAGGACACTCGAGGGGCTCTGGGAGGCCTGGGAGGCCAAGGGCGTGGCCGGGCTGCCGGCGGGCCTCGCCGGGCGCGGCCGCGTGGACGAGCGCGTGTTCACAGAGGCGCGCCTCTCGGCCTTCTCGGAGGCCAACGCCGACTGGCTCGACCCCTACTGCGCCTTCATGGCCGTGCGCGACGCCGTGGCCGCCGGCGAGGTGGCCGTGGATGCGGACGACGGCGTACCGCTTGAGTCCGTGGCCTGGCAGGACTGGCCGGCCCGCTACCGCGAGTACTCGCCGGCGCTCCTCGACGACCCGGTACTGGCGGGGCGCGTGGGCTTCCACCGGTTCTGCCAGTGGGTGTTCCAGGAGCAGTGGGACGGCCTCAAGGCCTACGCCAACGACCGCGGCGTGTCGCTCATCGGCGACATGCCCATGTACGTGAGCGAGGACTCCGCCGACACCTGGGCCAACCGCGAGGTCTTCAACCTGGGCGAGGACGGCCGCAAGGACGAGTCGGCCGGCGTGCCGCCCGACGCCTTCGCGCCGGAGGGGCAGCTGTGGGGCAACCCCACCTACGACTGGGGCCGCCTGGCCGACGACGGTTACGGCTGGTGGGTCGAGCGCCTGCGCAGGGCCTTCGGGCTCTACGACTACGTGCGCCTGGACCACTTCGTGGGCTTTGAGAACTACTACTCGGTGCCCGCCGGCAAGAAGGCCACCGAGGGCCGCTGGCTGCCGGGCCCGGGCAAGGCGCTCTTCGAGCGGGCGGCCGAGGTCTTTGGCCCGCTGCCCGTGATCGCCGAGGACCTGGGCACCATCACGCCGGCCATCCGCGGCCTCGTGGCCCAATGCGGCTTCCCCGGCATGGACGTGCTGGAGTTCGCCGATGCCGACCTCAGGGGCGGCTACGCCCCGACCCCGGGCAAGGTGGCCTACACGAGCACCCACGACACCGACACCCTGCTGGGCTTCGTGCGCTCCGCCTACGGGATCGCCGACGACAACGAGGCGCTCACCGTCGCCGAGAGGATCATGGCCGATGCGCTCCGGAGCGACACGCGCGTGGTCATGATGCCGCTGCAGGACGTCATGGGCCTGGGCACCGAGGCCCGCATGAACGTTCCGGGCCAGGCCGAGGGCAACTGGCGGTGGCAGGCCGACGCCGAGGGCCTGGCATCGGCCGAGCCGCTGCTGCGGCTGTTGACGGAGGAGAGCGGCAGGTCCCCGCGCTAGGCAGGACGTGACAGAGGTGCCTGGCCCATCTGTCACTTCGTATGTTTCTTTCTTGATTGCAATGGGCGCCCTGCATGGGTTGCCCGTGTTCGCCAAGGCCCCTCGGTCCAAGGGGGCCTTGGCGAACTGCCTTTTGCGTCCATGGGGCCGTCGATGTGGGCGGCCGTGCATGAAACCGCGTGAGGCTGGGACAGAAGTGCCCGGGTGTTGGGACAAAAGTGCCCGACCATTGGGACAGAAGTGCCCGGGTGGCGTCGGGGAATAAACCCCATGCACCAGCCCCGTGACCGGGTGTCGCGCCCGCGCCCGCCCCGCCCCAAGGAGAGACCCGTGGCCTTCCGGACCGCCTACACGCCCCTGTACCGCGACGCCGACGAGAGCGGTCGGGTCGGCACGCTCGGGCTCCTCGCCATGCTCCAGGAGTCGGTGCTCGGCCACGCCGCCGCCTTGGGCCTCGACCACGACGACCTCGTGCGCACCCGCGGCATCGGCTGGATGTTCGCCCGCTACCGGCTGGCCGTGGCCCGCAAGGCCGCCGTGCGCGTGCCGGTCACCCTCACCACCTGGATCTACGCGGCGCCGGGTGCGCGCTTCCTCAACAACGAGGTCCTCGTCGAGCAGGACGGCGCCCTCGTGGCGGCGGGCCGCGTGGAGAGTTGCTTCTACGACGTGCGCGCCCGCGCGGTGGCCACGCCGGAGGCCGTGGGCCTTGCGCCGTCGGCCCTGGAGCGCGACCTCGGCACGGCGCCGGTGGGGCCGTGGCGCGACCTCCCGGCCGACCCCGCACCCCTCGATCGCGTGCGCACCCACACCGTGGGCTTCACCGACCTCGACTCGTTCCGGCACATGACCAACCTGCGCTACCCGGGCCTCGTGGTGGACGCGTTCCCGTCGGCCGTCTACGACCGTCTCGAGGTCCGCGACATGGAGGTCCACTTCCTGCGCCAGTGCTTCGAGGGCGATCGCCTGGACGTCCTGCGCGCCGACGGCGTGGACGCCTCCCGCCTGCCTGCGCTGGCCGACGCCGGGCTCCCGCCCTCCGTTGGCCCCGCGCCCCGGCCGGAGCCGCCGTCCTCGTCCTCCGTGCTCGTGTGCCGTGACGGTCAGGTGGTGGCGGCGGCCCTCGTGGCCATGGGCGCGCCGGCAGGGTCCGTCGGCGGGTACAACCCCCTCGTCAGCCAGTGAGAGGAGAGGCCATGCCCGTCATCCGCACCTACACCTCCGAGCCCGTCTCCGAGAGCCAGCGCGACACCCTGAAGTCGTTCTACGGCGCCCTCATCGCCAAGGTCCCGGGCAAGAGCGAGTCCTGGCTCATGTGCGTCTTCGACGACGACCTGCCCATCTACATGGGCGGTTCCGCCGACGAGCCCGCTGCCTACGTGACCGTGGACGTCTTTTCCCGCGCCGCCGTGGACCCGGCGGTCTGGGGGTCCATGACCGGGCCCATCTGCGACGAGCTCCGCGACGTCCTGGGCATCGACCCGGCGCGCGTCTACGTGCGGTACGGCTCCACTCCCGACTTCGGCTGGAACGGTTCCAACTTCTGACAGATGGAAGGGATGGTCCCTGTGGAGAAGCTGCCTCCCGCAGAGAAGGTCTACGAGGCCTGGACGGCCGTCGAGGACGGCCATGCGCGCCTGGGCGACGACGGCGCCACCTGCACCGTGGTGTCGAGCGACGGCGCCAGGCGCTACACGGTGCGCCGCGAGACGGGCGCCGACGGCCGCGAGGTCTACCGCAGCAACGACAACGCCACGTACTGGCAGGGCTACGCTGGCTACCCGGTGATCGCCATGCTCATGCTGGAGGGCAGGGTGCCGCTGGACCTCACCGTTGCCGGCTGGTTCGCCGGCGTGGACTGGCATGCCGTCAACGCCGCCCACAAGGGCGACCACGCGGCGGCTGTGGCGGCGGTGGAGGCGGGGCGCGGCCTCAAGAAGGAGCGCGTGACCCACGCGCGGCAGGATGCCGAGAAGGCCCTGGACGTCCTGGCGGCCCTGGACATCGAGGTGGGTCGCAACGGCGTCAAGGTGGAGAGGCTGGGTTAGGCCAGGGTCGTCGTTCTGCCGTTGAGCATGGCCACCCTCCGGCCGTGGCGCCCTCCGGTCGACGCCGGCGCTTACGCGACACCCCCGCTTTGCACTAGGCTGGTTGCGCGGCCGCCGTCAGGCCATCCGCCACCTTTGCGGCGGGCCCGCGGGGCGTCTCGGGCGCTCGGGCACTCGGGCACCTCCGCCTCTCACCAGAAGGACAACTCCATATGGGCAACACCGCTCCCGTCGTCAGGGCGATCTACGGCGACTGCGTGATCAAGCGCGTGGGTCGCGCCGAGGGCCGTTACGAGACCTGGGTCTTCAAGACCTGCATGCTCACGGGCATGCTCCTGCTCATGGCCCCCTGAGGCCACGTGGTCCACGGCGCGCTCCCCGCCGACGCCTTTGCCCGGGCGGCGCCCGCCTACGGCGTCGGCTGGGTCGCCGCCATGGCGGTGTGCCTGGTCGTGGGCGACCCCATCGTGGCGCTCGTGGCCTCTAAACTCGTGAGCCGCCTCTCCGGCGACCGCTCCCGCTCCGCGGCCATGGCCCTCACGAACATCCTGGTGACGGCCACGGTCATGAGCCTGTACGGCGTGGTCGTGGGCGGCGCCGACGACGTCCTCGGCGCTTGGGTCCCCACGCTGCCCGCCATCTGGGCCTTCGCTTTCTGCCCCAACCTCTTCATCGTGGGCACGGTGGCCACGTGGGTCACCCTCAGGGTGGCCCGCGCCAAGGCATAGGGGCCGCCCCGCCGGGAGGGATCACCCGTGGGGCCCGCACCGCCGCGGCGTTGCGGGCCCCACCCTTACACCTCCGTCACCGCGATGTAAGCCCGGGCGATGGCAGCGGCGTCCCGGGCGGCGCACCATGGGAGTCGCCGGCTGTCCCCTTGCCAGCCGGTCGGGCGTCGGGCGCAGGTCCCGCGCCCGACGACCCGCCCCCTCCCGAAAGGCCCCGCCATGTACCTCAAGCTGGCCCTCGGCAACGTGCGCCGCAGCCTCAAGGACTACTCGGTGTTCTTCGCCACCCTCGCCTTCGCGGCCTGCCTGCTCTACTCGTTCTCCGCATCCGGCGACTACCTCGCCGCCATGGCCCTCACCGAGCGCCAGCGCGCCACCCTGGGATCCCAGCAGCTCAACACGGTGATGAGCGCGTTCTCGGTGTTCGTCGTCATCGTCTTCGCCTTCCTGGTGAGCTACGGGTTCCGATTCATCCTCAGGCGCCGCAAGCGGGAGTTCGCCCTCTACGCCATCCTGGGCATGGACGGCCCCCATGTGTCGAGGATCCTGCGCTACGAGGGGTTCCTCGTGGGCGCGGCCTCCTTTGCCGCGGGCGTCGCCGCGGGCGTGGTGTTCTCGCCCTACTTCATGCTGCTCGAGGCCTACGTCTTCGGCGTGGCCTGGGCGCCGGCCCTCGTGTTCTCCACGGGCTCGTTCCTCTGGACCCTGGGCTGCTTCGCGGCGCTCGTGGCCGTGGCCTGCGTCTCGTCGGGACGGGTGGTGTCGAGGAGCACCCCCGCCGCCCTGTTCTCGGCCGACAGGCGTCCGGAGCGGCTCCTGGGCGAGGGGCGCCCGTGGGCCCAGCGGCTCCAGCTGGTCGGCGGCGCCGTGCTCGTGGCGGCGGTGTGGGCGACGGTCCTGCTCCAGCCCGGCATGTTCCTCGCGATGCTGCTCCCCTTCGGCCTCGTTGCCCTTGCGGGCACGTACCTGCTGTTCCGCTCGCTGGCCCACTGCGTCCCCGCGTGGCTGCGGAGGCACCCCCGCCGCTACCTCTCCGGCCTCACGTGCTTCACGGTGCGCCAGGTGGAGGCCAAGGCGTCCAGCTCGGCCATGGCCATGGCCATGGTGTGCGTGCTGCTGGCCTGCGGCGTGTGCATGGTGGTCGCGGGCCTGGCCTTCTCGGTGGGCATCAGGGACGGCGTGGCGCCAGGAGCCGGCATATCCGACCCGTTCACATGGGCGCCCATCGGCTTCATCGGACTGTTCTATGGCATCGCCTTCCTGCTGTCGGCCATGGCGGTCCTGGCGCTGCAGCAGCTCTCCGAGGCTGCCGACAGCGCCATCCGCTACCGGGTGCTGGCGGACCTCGGCGCCGACGACGCCATGATGGGCCGCTCGCTCCGCTCTCAGCTGGCCGTGTACTTCGGGGTGCCGCTCGCGGGCGCGCTGCTCCACGACGCCGTGGGCCTCACCCTCATCGCGCTGCTGGCCATGGGCGTGGGCGCCGGCGGGTTCGGCGCCATGGCGGGGGCCACCGTGGCCGGCGTCGTGGTGTTCATGGCCCTCTACTACGCCGTGACCTACGCCGAGTGCCGGCGAATCCTCTTCGCCGGCCGGGCAGCGCGCCGCGAGGTCTGACGTCCGCCACGGCGGGCGCCGCCGCCCTCCGCCCCCGGAACGGGTACGCACCCCGCGGGCCCGGCAAACGGTTCACAGACTGAAACAAAGTTGAACATTCTGCCGCCGTTGGCTAGACTCGGGCCTCTGGAACGAGCACCCGTGTGGAGAGGATCGCCCATGCCCTGGTACGACGAGGCCGTGTTCTACCACATCTACCCGCTGGGTCTCCTGGGCGCGCCGCGCCAGAACCCCTACGGCGAGCCGCAGCACCGCCTGCCGGGGCTCGTCCCCTGGCTCGACCACCTGCGCGGCCTCGGCGTCACGGCGCTCTACATCGGCCCGCTGTTCCAGAGCGTGGGCCACGGCTACGAGACCTGCGACTACCGCCTCGTGGACACGCGCCTGGGCACCAACGACGACCTCCGCGACCTCGTGGCCGCCGCCCACGACCGCGGCATCCGCGTGGTGCTCGACGGCGTGTTCAACCACGTGGGCCGCGACTTCTTCGCCTTCTGCGACCTGCTCGAGCACCGCGAGGCCAGCCCCTACCGCGACTGGTTCTGCAACGTGGACTTCGGCGGGGACAACTCCTACGGCGACGGCCTCTCCTACGGCACCTGGGGCGGCTACGACCTGCTCGTCAAGCTCAACCAGAGAAACCCCGCCGTGCGCGACTACCTGCTGGACGCTGTGCGCATGTGGGTGGCGGAGTTCGACATCGACGGCATCCGCCTGGACGCCGCCGACGTGCTGGACTTCGACTTCATGCACGCCCTGCGCGCGGTGGCCAACGCCGTGAAGCCTGACTTCTGGCTCATGGGCGAGGTCATCCACGGCGAGTACAGCCGCTGGGTCAACGGCGACACGCTCCACGCCGTGACCAACTACAGCCTCCACAAGGCCCTCTACAGCGGCCACAACGACCACAACTACTTCGAGATCGCCCACACCGTCAAGCGCAACTACGACATGGGCGGCGACCGCGTGGACGGCCTGCGCCTCTATAACTTCGTGGACAACCACGACGTGGACCGCATCTGGACCAAGCTGGACGACAAGCGCCACTTCGAGCCGGTCCACGTGCTCATGTACACGCTGCCCGGCACGCCGTCCGTCTACTACGGAAGCGAGTTCGCCATCGAGGGCAAGCGGACCCCCTACGCCGACGACATGCTGCGCCCGGCCCTGGACCTCGCGGACTTTCGGGACTCGCCGTCGGCCGCCCTCATCACCGCCCTGGGCGCCATCCGCCGCGAGACGCCCGCCCTGTCCTATGGCGAGTACCGCGAGCTGGCCCTCACCAACCGGCAGTACGCCTTTGCCCGCACACTGGAGGGCGGCGACAGCGCCATCGTCTCGGTGAACAACGACGACAACCCCGCCACGGTGACCGTGGACGCCCTGGGCCGCCCGGCCTACACGGGTGCGCTCGCCGGGCGCACGGCGAGGGCCCACGACGGTGTGGTGGACCTGCCCATGGAAGCGTGCTCGGGTGAGGTGTGGCGCCCCGCGGACGGATCAGACGGGGAGGGCACCGCCGACGGCGGTGCCGCTGCTGCCGCGGAGGCCGCCCGCGAGGCCCAGCGCCGCATGCGGGAGGAGGCCGAGCGGCGCCGTGCCGAGGAGGAGGCTCGCGCCGCGGAGGCCCGTGCCGCCGAGCAGGAGCTCCTCGACCGCGCCCGCGAGGCCGTTGTGGCCCGCGAAGCCGACGAGGGGGAGGGCCGGGAGACGCCCGAGCTGTCCATGGATTTCCTCCTCGGGCGCGAGAGGCCCTTCGAGGACATGACCGTGCAGGAGCTGCAGCTCTCGGTCCTGGCCCAGATGGCCATGCGTGGCCCCGTCACCGAGCAGATGCGCCGCGACGTGGCCGAGAACACCTACCACGACTCCCTGGTCAACTGGGCAAAGAGCTTCAACTAGGGGCCCCTCGCCCCGCGCCCCTGTCCCACCACCCGGACACTTTTGTCCCAATGGTCGGGCACTTTTGTCCCAATCGCCGGACGGCCCGCCCGTGGAAGCTTCTGCAGGCGGAAAGGCGCCCGTGGAGGCTTCTGCGGGTGCCCGGTCAAAGTGGCGAAGGGCCGGCCCTCCCGAAGTGGGACAAAAGTGTCCGACCAAAGGGACAGGCGGCCGGTCTGCGCCGCCACTCGCCGCGGCCGCCCCGCTACCTGCCGTGGGCCGCGGCCCCCCGCTCCGCCATCGGCGCCCACCGGTCGCCATGCCTCCAGAGCAGGTAGAGGGTCTGCGTCGCGCCCGCGTCTCCAATGGGCACGAGCGAGCGGCCCTCCGGCCGCCCCCCGGCCTTCTCGGTGTAGAAGGTGAGCAGCGGCGTGGTGTCCATCCCCAAGTCGGTGCACCGCGAGCGCATCGAGGAGAACATCGACATCTTCGACTTCGAGCTCTCCGAGGCCGAGATGGGCGAGGTCGCCTCCCTGGACCGCGGCGCGAGCGAGATCGTGGACCACGGGGACCCCGCCTTCATCCACACGATTGGCACGATGAGGATCCACGGGTGACGGGGTGACGGGACGGCTTGCCCGGGCGCCCTACTCCCACCCGTCGGCGGCCTCCAGGGCCATCGCGCGCACGTAGGCCGCCACGCCCATGGACGCCGCCCGGGCCGCGTCGGACACCAGCTCCATCTGCTCGGGGGAGAGGTGCACCGTCACGGTGGTCCCGGTCGCCCCGCGTCGGTCCGGCTCGCCGGAGCCCGCCGTCCCGCCGCCCGCGGCTTGCCGCACGGCGGGGCCGCCCGTCTCGGCCATCTGGGACAGCACCCACTCGTAGGGGACCTTCTCCTGCTCCACGCGGCGCGGGCCCGGGCAGTCCTTGGAGCAGAGCCGCTTGTAGAGGATCCTGTCGGCACCGTTCAGGTGGTCCAGCCGCGCCGCGCGCCGCGCGCCCTCGTCCACATCCACGCCAAAGCGTGAGAACCGCCGGTAGGTGCCGCCGTCCATGGCGAGGGTCCGCGCGGCCACGCCCCGTGCCTCGCAGGCGGCCACGAAGCGGTCGGCGATCTCCAGGCCCGCGGCGTCGATGTCGCCCCAGTAGTAGACGTGCTCGGCCGCCGCCAGCCACGGAAGGTCGTCGAGGGCCCGCGGAGCGGTGGCGCCCTGCCCCCACAGGCACACGGCCCCGGGGACCGACAGCGGGAACGCCTCCATGGAGTCGCGGTTCTCGCTCACCACGACGGTCCTCGGCTCGTACGGCGGCTCCCAGGGCGCGTCGCCCGACAGCGCGAACGCGAACCGGGGGTGCCCCGGGTCCGACGCCCATGCGGGGTCCAGCAGCCGCCACTGCCACACGCGCTCCCGCTCCGAGAGGCCGAGGCCGCGCCGATGGGTGAGCAGCAGCACGCAGCGCCGGCGGTCCCGGTCGTCCAGCCACTTGCTTCCCAGGCCGTCGACGGGCAGCTGCCGCGCGGTGAGGCCGGTGGGGTCGTGGGTCAGGAACCAGTCGGCCACCTCCAGCAGGAGCTTGATCCCCTCGCGGTCCCAGCACTCAGACAGGCAGAGGAGCTCCTCGGCCTCCCCGGCCGAAAAGGGACCGTAGGGGCGGAACGCGCGGGCATGGGCGTTGAGCCGCGACATCGTGGCCGAGAAGGGCCCCGAGAGGCGTGAGACGTCCTCGGGGGTGAGGCCGACCAGGGCCGCCGGCAGCTCCATGGGGGCGCCGGTGGCGGGGTCGGTGCGGGGCACGGCGGTGTGGGGGAGCCGCGCCTCGGCGATGGCGCGGTCGAGCTCGTCGGCGGCCTCGAGCCAGGGCTGCGGGCCGGTGTTCAGCTCCTGCTGGGAGGGGGCGCCGAGGTCGAGGTCAAACGGCTCCGGCGGCTCGGCGTCGCGGAGCAGCGCGGCGGCGTATGCGAACCGCCGGGCCTCGAAGTGCCGCAGCACGGAGAAGCGCACCTCTCCGAAGGTGGGGTAGCGTCGCTCCTGTGTCATGGGCCCTCCTCGCCGTCGCCGCCGTGCCGCGCCCCATGCTACCGGATGTGGCAGAGGGGGCGCGGCTCCTCTCGTGTGCGCCGCGTGACAGAGGCGCCTGGCCCATCTGTCACTCCTCTTATTGCGGTATTGATGATTCCCCCGGCGGCGACCGTGTCGCCGGGGCGTCCCAGCGGGGGGCACGTCCGCAGCGGGGCCCGTGGGCCGTGGTGGGGTCTCTCCGCAACGGCGCCCTGCAGGGCCGCCCTGCAACGCCCCTCTGGCGCGGGCCCGCGTTGCCGTGCGCCCTCCAGCGCATTCCTGCCGCAAGGGGGTCTTGGAGGGTGGGTTTCGGCACGCGAAGGCGCCCCGATGCGCGATCCGCCGCCCCGCAGCGGGTCCCTGTCGCAACGCCCCGTTGCAGGGCGCCCCTACAGGGTGGCCCCGCTGCATGCGACCCCTGTAGGGCGGCTCCGCCGCGGCCTCGGACCGGGGCGCCCCCGCTCCGCCGGCGATGTGGGACAAAAGTGTCCGACCATTGGGACAAAAGTGTCCGGGTGATGGGGCGGGGCGCCGGGATGCGTGCGCCGCGGGGTAGAGACCACCCCGACAGACCCGCGCCCGCCGATCCCTCGGGAGGCCCCATGCAGCCCGCTATACCCTACGACCAGCTCCTCGCCAGCCCCACCCTGCGGCGCGTCGAGGTTTCCTACGGCACCGACGACCCCAAGATCGAGCACGAGACCAAGGAGGGCTACATCCCCGCCTCCTGCACGGCGCCCTTCGACCCGGCGTGGTTCTCGCTCCCAGCGGACCGCTACAACCCGCTGCTGGCCACGTCGTCCATGGGGCTCGCCTCGGCCACCTACGGCAACCGCCAGGCCAACGGCTTCTCCTATATCCTCGACACCATGGCCGCCTACGGCTTCAAGGACGTCGACATCAGCTCCTACCTGCATCGCAACAGGGACGACCACGCCGACATCGACCATGACGTCAACCTCGTGGCCTACGCCTTCGGCCACCAGGCGCTCGCCGGTCCCGACGGCGAGGGGTTCGAGCTCGTGGCCTGTGTGGTGCGCGGGACATCTCCCACCCTCGAGTGGCTCTCGAACGCCGACGTCGCGGACTCCGTGGAAGGCGGCGACTACGCCTCGCTCCGCTGGCACGAGGGCTTCCGCGCCAGCGAGCTGGAGTGCCTGGGCAACCTCGAGCGCTACCTGCGCGACCACGGCCTGGACACCGCGACCACCCGCATCTGGAACTGCGGCCACAGCCGCGGCGGCCCCATCTCCAACATCTTGGGCATGGACCTGGACACCTGGGGCGACCGCGGATTCTCCGTGACGCCCGACCACGTCTACACCTACACCTTGGCCTGCAGCCTTACCACCTTCGACGAGGACGCCCACGGCCCGCGCTACGGCAACATCTGGAACATCAACCACCCGGAGGACTTCATCGGCCGCATCCCAGCCGCCCACTGGGGGTTCCGACGCTACGGCACCGACGTCTTCCTACCCTCCATCGCCACGTCCTACCGGGCCTTCCAGCGCACCAAGGCCGACGCCGACAGGCGCTTCCTCGCCCTCGGCGGCGCCAGGGCCTACACCGTCCACGGCATCGCCGGCCCCGACTCCTTCGTGCACGAGGCGGTGTGCTGCGCCGCCACGGTGGCCGAGATGTACGCGCTGCCCCATGCCGCCGGGTGCCACTGGCACCCGTTCAGCGACTTTTTCCAGGCGTTTTGCCGGGTGGCCGGAACGGCCGGCCTCGAGCGGGTGAAGGCCGCGGCCTCCCTGGCCCGGCTGGCCGCCGGGGCCTACTGGCACGCCTTGAGCTACTTCGTGGAGGACCAGTTCCTCAAGCCCCTGAGCCCCATCACCCACAACGAGCAGCACTACCTGGCGCGCCTGGAGGCCGTCGACGCCCTCGGCGAGGACGTCCTGGACGGCTGGCGCGCCGACACCCGGCGCATCACCTTCTACGGCACCCTGGACGTGGACGTCGTCTGCCTCGACGACCCGCACCCCACCGACACCTTCAACGACGGCGCCGTGAGCCTTGAGGGGGCGGCCCTGCAGCCCCGGGCCGAGGGCGGCCGTGTGGTGAGCCGGATCGTGGGCGACAAGGTGGACCCCGACCTCCTCGACACCCCCGACTCCGTGGCGGTCTATGCCGACCACCGCGCCGACCGCCTCTGCCTGTGGCTGCCCGTGGACGGCCGCTACCTCGTGCGCCTCACCGCCCGAGAGGACAACGCCGCCATCGACGCCACCTGCGCCGTCTGCCACCCCGAGGGGGCGGTGCTCGCCCAGGAGGTCTTCTCGGCCGGGTCTCTGGCTGCCGGCCACTCCCTGGTCCTCGACGGGGCCGACCTCGTGGGGCGCCTGCCCCAGGGGCGCGTGGAGGAGGCCTGGGCCAGCTTCGCCGAGAGGGGCGACTTCCCGCCGACGCTCGCCGTGGACGCCGTGCCGTACCCGCCCCGCCCCGACGGCGGCGACGCCGTGGGAGACCGCGGCCTCATGGCCGGCGACCACGCCCTGCTCCGCGCCTACGAGGTGGCCGGCCACCGGTTCCGCGGCTGGCACGAGGACGCCGGCGACGGGACGCCGGGGCGCCTCGTGAGCCGCGACCGGGTCATGACCGTCAAGGTGGGGGAGGAGGACGCCCGCTACGTGGCGGTCTTCGACTGACCCGCCCCTGCCCCACTGGCCCATCACCCGGACACTTTTGTCCCAATGGTCGGGCACTTTTGTCCCATTTGGACGCATGGGGGGGCGCCCGCGGAAGCTATTACGGGTGAAAAGGCATCCGCAGAACGTTCCGCGGGTGCCGGCGTCCGCGTGACGGCCGAGACGCCCACCCGTTGGGACAAAAGTGCCCGGGTGATGGGACAAAAGTGTCCGACTGGTGGGACACGGCCCCTCACAGGGGGTAGGCGCCCGGCACCTCCCGGTCAGCGTCGCTCGCCACCAGCAGGTGGTTCTCCTCCTCGGCCAGGGGGTCGGGACACGGCACGTCCCACACGTGGGAGAAGGTGCCGAGCAGGGCGTCCCGCGCTGCGAGCACCGGCGACGGGTCGGTGGGGGAGCAGACCACGTTCGCCACGTAGAGGCCTCCGGGGGCCATGGCGCCCTTGGCCAGCGAGAGGCCCACGGGCGAGAGGAACGCCTCGGGGGCGTCGGTGCCGGCATAGGCGTCGTTGATCACCGCGTCGAAAGGCCTGCCGCCTTTCATGGCCCGCCGCGCGAGGAACCGCAGGCCGTCGTCGGTCACCACCCGCAGGCGGGGCTCGCCGGAGGGGGTTGATCCGGCCCTGGCCACGGCGTCGTCCAAGTGGAACTCCCGGCGTGCGATGGCCACCACGGCCGGGTCCACCTCCACCACGGTCACCTGCACGGCGTCGTCCACGGCCACGGCATGCCGCGGCCATGCGCAGCCTGCGCCGCCGATGACGAGGACCGACCGGGCGTCGGCCCCCTCGACGGCGGCCCGCCCTCCCGCGTCCTCCGCCCTGGCGGCCCCGTCGCGCAGCACCAGGTCGAAGCCCCGGGCATAGGCGGCCGCGGGCTCGTCGGGGTCGTCCAGGTACATGACCGTCTGCCAGCCGCCGCCGAGGGACAGCACCCGTATGGCGCGGCCGTCGGGGCTCGTGGTGGTGAAGACGTGGGCCCGGCCGAACATCGTGGGAAAGAGGCGGTCGTCCCTGCGCCCCAGCACGGTCGTGGCGGCAGCAGCCGCCACGGCGGCCCCGGCGCCCACGGCCACGGCGGCCGCGACCCTCAACGGGCCCCTCACGCGTCCTCCTCGGGAAGCCACAGGTGCCAGGGCAGGCCCTCCACGAAGGTGGGCGCGGCCTCGCCCTGGATGAGCGGGCGCACGTACTCCCGCATCTCGTCGGTCACGCCCATGCCGTCCGGACGGATCCACTCCGCGGGCACCGGGCGCACGCGGTTGGCCACGGCCGATATGGCCGACAGCCCATAGGACACCGAGTAGGGGCGGTTGTGCTCGCGGCGCATCACCGGGACCATGCCCGTGCAGCCGTCCTTGGCCGCCTGCACGGCCACGCCTCCCAGGGTGGAGGCCTCCTCGAGGTCCGTGGCGCTCGCCAGGTGCGAGGCGCAGCGCTGGAGCGTGGAGAACTCCACGGCGCGCGTCTTCACGCCCAGGCGCCCCTTGACCAGGGCGGCCAGGTAGCGGCCCACGCCGCTCTGGGTGGCCACGTGGCCGAAGGCGTCGATGCCCACGGACTCGTCGCGGAACAGTGGCTCGCCGTCGGCGCGCACCACGCCCTCGCTGGCGGCGACCACCACGGTGTCGCGCTCCTCCAGGAGCCCCTCCACGGCGGCCACGAAGGCGTCGACGTCGAGCGGGGCCTCCGGCAGCAGGATGATGTCGGGGCCGCCCGCGCCGGGGCGCCCGGCCAGGGTGGAGGCCGCCGTGAGCCAGCCGGCATCGCGACCCATGATCTCCACCACGGTGACGCTCTTGAGGAAATAAGCGGCGGAGTCGCGGGCCACCTCCTTCACGGCGCAGGCCACGAACTTGGCCGCGCTGCCGTAGCCGGGGGTGTGGTCGGTGCCCACCATGTCGTTGTCGATGGTCTTGGGCACGCCCATGAAGCGGATGGGGCTGCCCGCGCGTTCGCCGTACCGGGCGAGCTTCTCGATGGTGTCCATGGAGTCGTTGCCGCCGATGTAGAGGACGGCGTCCACCCCGAGGGTCTCGAAGCGGGAGAAGAGCCGCTCGAACGGCGCGGTGTCGCCGTCGGGGTCGGGGAGCTTGTAGCGGCAGCTGCCGAGCAGGCTCGCCGGCGTGCGGCGGAGGAGGTCGAGCTGGAGCGGGTCCGAGAGCAGGCCGTCGAGGTCCACCACCCGGCCGGCCAGCACGCCCTCGATGCCGTTGCGCATGCCCAGCACCCGGGCCCCCAGCTGGTGGGCGCACTCGAAGACGCCGGCGAGCGTGGCGTTGATGGCCGCCGTGGGCCCTCCCGACTGCCCTACCAGCACCGTCGCGTTCCAGCTCTCCTGTGGTGCCATGGGCCCTCCTCGCGTGTCGAAACGTGCAGGACCCACTTTAGGGCAACCGGCGGCGACAGGGTACCGGGTCGGCCTGCCGCCGCCGGGGCCGGCGCGTCACCCCTCCGGGGGAGTGAGGAGCGCCTGGGCCGCCTCGGGCACCTGGTCCCAGGAGACCTCCTCCCACGAGATCACGCCCACGAGGGGGCGCGTCTCGAGCAACAGGTAGGCCTTGTCGCGCAGGATCCGCTCGGTGTCGAGGGTCACGGGGGCCGGCTTGCCGTCGGGCGTTGCCCCGTCGAGGTGGTAGGAGTAGGTCATGCCGCCGTGGGGCTCGATGGGCTGCACGAGGTTGTCGTCGGTCTGCACGTAGACCCGGGCCGGCTCGCCGAACTTGAGGACGAGGAGCGCCGCCGCCACCGCGCACACCCCTGCCACGGCCACCAGGCCGATGACGATCTTCCTTGCCACGGGACCTCCCACCTGTCTGGGGCGCCGGCCGTCCGGCACCCGGTGGACCCATGGTCCCAAGGGGCCCGGTGACGGGCCATCGAAGGGGGTGACATCGCGGTGACGGTTTCGTAAGGGTGGCACCCTCGGATTTCTGTCTCTTGAGGGGTCGGTGGGGGGCGACGGCGGTGACGACCGCGCCGTGAGGTATGGTGGTCCCGACCGTCGTTCGGACGACAAGGAGACCCTCCGTGGACCGTTCCCGCCGCAACCTCCTCACGTCCCTGCTCGCCGCCTACAACGCCGACCCCGGCTCCCCGACGGGCCGGGTGGCGGCCTACCTCCTCGAGCACTTCGGCTCCCTCTCCCAGATATCCAGCCGCGACGTCATGGCCGCGGCCGACGTCACCCGCCCCGAGCTCCGCAGCGCCGTGACGGCCCTCGGTCTCGCTGACTTCGCCGACGTCGCTCGCTGCGGCGGCGAGTGGCCGCTCTTCCGCGACTACTTCCTGGCCTACATGGCCTCCGGGGGCGACGCGGGCCGGCTGCGCTCCGAGATCGACCGCCTCTACGACTCCGTGGACGCCGCCATGGACACGCCCATGGCGGCCTCGCTGGTCTCCTCGCTCCACGGCGCGCGCTCCGTGACGGTGCTCACCGCCGACTCCTCGGCGGCCGCCCTGGGCGAGTTCCAGCGGGCCATGGTCATGGAGGGGCGCCTCGTGCGCTTGGTGAGCGAGAGCGATCCCAAGGAGGCCCTGCTGGCGTCGCTTGGCCCCGCCGACCTGCTCGTGGCCGTGTCCACCTCGGGCGGCTCCGTGAAGCGCTGCCTCGACCTCCTGGAGGGCTGCGAGGCCTGGAAGGTGCTCGTCTCGGCCTGCGACGACGAGCTTGTGCAGACCCCCTTCGACGACGCCCTGCTCATCGGCCACGCCATGGCCGAGGGCGAGCCGCTGCACCGGGTCTTCGCCACCTACGGCGTGGCGTACCTGTTCGACCGGATCTTCGCCGAGTACGCGGGGGAGCGGGGCCCGGAGCGCGGGCGGGCGGGGGCAGAGTAGGGCCGTCTGAGGCTGTCCCTCTCGGCACCCCTCTCGGCATCCCTTGCCGCCGTCCTCCTTGCTGCCCCCTCTCTCGGCACCCCTCTCGGCACCTGAACGCGTCTGAGGGCGACCCCTTCCGCACCTGAACGCGTTTGAGGGCGGATTTCCCCTCCCTGAACGCGCCTAGGGGCGGATTCTCCGACTCGACGCCGCCCGATGTCGCCCTCAACCGCATTCAGGTGCGGAGGAGGAGCGCGGCGGTCTCAGGCGCTCTGGAGGGCGGGGTCCGCCAGCAGGAGGTCGACCATGAGGCCGTAGCTGGCCGTGCCCGCCTCCTGGCCGTTGGCCTTGAGGTAGCCGTCGTTCACGGCGTCGCCGAGGTCCTGGAGGGGGCCGCGGTAGGCCGCCGCCATGTCGGCCCGGGCGGCGCGGTCACCTGCCACTGCCAGGTCCCTCTCGCCGTGGATGCGGGCCCAGGCCTCGGGGTCGGCCCGGTGGAGCGCGGCCATGGCCTCGTCGTAGGCCATGGTGAGGCCGCTGTAGCGGGCGAGGGGGTCGTCCGATGCCGCGCAGGCCAGGTAGCCGATGTAGTTGGCCTCGTCCTCGCGCATGAACCCGGCGCGGTGGGCCAGCTCGTGGCCCATGGTGGCCGGGATGGAGAGGCGCGGCCAGTCGCAGCTGACGTTGGCCTCGGCCGTGTAGGGGAAGTAGACGCCGGTGATGCCCACGAGCGACATGGCGCGCGACGCCAGCACCGGCTTGGGGTCCGAGAAGTCCACGGCAAAGAGGCCCGGGTAGCGGTCGTTCAGCGCCCGTACTTGGGACGTCGCGGCCCGTGCCATGGCGGGGAAGTCGCCGGCGGCTCCGCCCGTGGCGGACGGCCGGTTGCGGAGCCAACCATCCGAGACGGGTCCCAGCGCGACGCGGCTCTCGTCCACGCGGCGCCCGAGCTCCTCGCAGAGGGCCGTCAGCCGGCGGGCGCGCTCCTCGGCCGGGAGGGCACGCGCCTCCTGCAGGACCGGCCCGTAGCCGGCGAGCTCGGCGAAGGTGGGCCGGCTGTAGTTGAGGCCCTGGAGCGCCATGAAGAGCGCCCAGGCTGCCGCGACCACGGCGACGGCCGGCACCGCGCGGCGCCCGGCGGCGGCGAGGCGGCGGCCGCGGCTGGCACGGACGACGGCCGCGACGGAGCGTGCGAAGTAGACGACGGCGGCCGTAGCGGCGAGGACGAGGACCCACTCCGCCACGGAGAAGGGCACGAGCCCGGGCAGAAACCCCACGGCGTCGGAGAGGGCCACGTAGGGGCCGCAGGCCCAGGCGTCGGAGGGGTGCGCGGCAAGCCAGGACGAGCCGGCGAGGGCCGCGGCCGCCATGGCGAGGCATGCGCCTGCGGCAACGGTGGCGCGGCGCGGGCGCGGGTGGTGCAGGTGCATGGCCCCTCCTCTCGACGGCCCCACCATACCGGATGGACGGCAGGGCCCCATGCGGGTTCGGGGCTTCATGGCAAAGGGAGCGGTGACATGTGTCAATTGGCGTACTTCGTTGTCGGCATAATGCCTGTTACGAGACGCTTAATAAATACTCAACGAAATGAATGCAAACAATAATAATATACGAATATGAATTAATAATGGCAGATAGAACAATAAAGCAATAACTTAGAAAATAGCTATCAAAACCATTCGCCATTCGAATTATACCGTTCAGGTTTTCTATACAATTCCGATGGGTTGTGTATCTTAATTCTCGCTTTACTGGAAGGGAGGTTGAAAGATAAGAGAAAGGATACTTGAGATGAAGAAAGCTGTCGTTACCCTGCTTGCGGTCTTGTTTGGGGTTGTGTTCGTCTGCGCCGGCCGGGCCTACGCCACTGAGGACGGCTATCTGGAGGATCCTTATACGCGGATTCCCTCCTTTGCTGCTGTGTCTGGAAAAGAATAGGAACTCCTTGATGTATTTAAAGACACTGATGTCGCTGTGGACCGCTTTGCATCCGATCATGCTGCTTTTCTGCAGAAGTGCAATGATCTCGGTCTTCCCTCCCTTAGTGCAGAAACGGCAGGTGTTTATATAGAGCGAGTGGGCGATTTAAATCTTTCCTATCAAGAAGAGAGCGAGGTGCTCTCATTTCTGGATATCCTAGAAAACCCAATTGAAAATGAAGCGATTAAGCAGGGACTTCAGTGCATTGAGATAGCGCAATCTGTGGGAGATATGGCTTCTGATGAAGCGGAAGATGCTGTTTCGTTCTTGCTGCCCAGCCCAGACCCCTGTCTTTCGGAGAGCGCCATTCAGCCGTTCAACTCGGGAATTAATCTTGAGCTTGCTCGATCGTATGCAGCCCAGTTCGCAACTACTTACAATGCAAACTATGGGTATATCGGTGGGGCAGATTGTACGAACTTTGTTTCACAAATCCTCCATCACGCCGGCGTCTCAATGGATTGCAAGAATTCGACTGCGAGCGGGTGGTGGTGGCTTGGGAAAACGAACAAGTCTAATTCTTGGGTAAATGCCAATACGTTCAAGAATTATATTGGAAGCGGTTATACCACGCGGACTTGGTCATCGTTCGTGAGTAATGTCCGGTCAGGGGACATTATCGGACTCGATTGCGGTGCAGACGGCGTGGTCGATCATTGTGGCTTCGTGTATACCACGGATGGAACGCGCCTTCGGATTGCTCAGCATTCTTCTGGCTATCTAGATTGGAATCGAGGCTGGCCGAATTATAACAATTCAGGAAGGTATTATCGCATTCGCCGCTAGGAGAGTTTGTGTCATTAGTTAAATTGTACTCGGATGCCCCTGCTGCTTGGGTAGTGGGGGCGTCCCTGCTCATAGCCGTGATCCTCTGCGTGCGACTTGTTCGGCGGCGTTCTTGTTCGTGGGCGATCGCAGAGGCGGTGGTGGCACTGTGCGAGGCGAGCCTGCTTGTGCCTCTCGGCAACAGCACGGCGCTCGCGCTCGGGGAGGTGCGGCCCCTCGTCCTCCTTGTCGCCGAATGGCATCCGGTCGCGCAAGGGCTGTTCTGCCTGATGGCCCTCTGCGTGCCGGTGGCCGTTTTCCTCATGGCGAGAGGTCGGCGTTCGGTGGCGCACCCTCTTGGGCCCGGACAGGTTCTAGCGGCCGTGCTGGCGGCCATCATCGGAATGCAGGTGGCGGCCTATCTGGTCGTCGGTGCCTCATATTGCCATGTGAGGCCTTGGTATGAGCCCTCTGCCAGCGTCTTACGCGTCTCGTACCTTCTCATGTGGCTCCAGGTCGCGGTCGCCGCCGTCTGGATCGTGCGTCGGGCACAACGGCGTTGTGTGCCCGTTGCGGTGCTTGTGGGCAGCGTTGCGGCCGGGTGCGCTGCCGGTACTTTGGGGCACGGGATCGCCCTGTTGGATCCTTGGGACTTCATTGCGTGGACCGACGCTGTCCCCCGCGGCGAGCTCGTGCCCGCCGTCGCAGTGTTGATCGCGATTCAGGTGTGTTGTGCAGGCGCGGTGCTCCTCGGGGAGCGGGCCGATAGGGAGGTGCGACTGGGCTGATAGGCTTGGCTGGACGGCAGGCCCGCGGTTGAGTTAACGGTCCCGGATGGACGACAAGGGCACCATGCGGGTTCAAGGCCTCGGTGCACGGGGTCGGGCCTTCGGTGGGTGGCGGTGCGGGGCCTCGGGCCTTCGGTGAGTGGAAAAGCGTGCACCGAGGGCATGGGCCTGTGCACCGAAGGCGCGAGCAGGCCGTCAGGCTCCAAGCGTCCCCGCCAGCACGTTGGCTGCCAGCTCGCTGCCGGCCCCGCTCGGGTGCACGCCGTCGGCGGCGAGGAGACCGGCGCCCACGGCGCCCCCGTCGCCGACCTCCCAGAACGCCGCGCCCACGTTGGCCACGGCCACGCCGCACTCCCGCTCCACACATCCCAGCGCCGCCTGCATGGCGCCGTGCATCTCCGCAGGGGAGAGGTCCAGCCTCCCCAGGGCCGCGCTCCCGGCGCCGAAGGCCCACGTGCCGTACACCACCGGCACCGCGCCCGCCTCCCGGGCCATGGCCGCCAGCCGAGCCACGCTCTCCAGGAACCGCCCGGTCGCCGTGACCGGGCCGTGGCCCATCTCCTGCAGCACGAGCGCATCCACGCCGCCTGCGGCCAGCGCCGCCGCCGTGGCCGCGCCCAGCCGCGTGGCCGGGTTGGCCTGCTCCGCCAGCCGCGCGCCGCCGCGGGCGTGCACGGCCACCTCGCGGCCGAGGAGTGCCGCCAGCCGGTCGGGCATCCCGTTCCGCGTGGTCAGGCTGTTGCCCAGCATCAGGATCATCGCGCATCCCCCGGGGCCGAGACCCCCGGAGCCGAGTCCTCCGGGTCCGAGACCGCCGCGGCTGTCGGAGCCAGCGCCGCCAGCACCCTTGCCGCCGCCTCGCCGCCCTCGGCCAGGTCCCTCACGGGCGCGTAGGCCTTAACGAGCGCGTCTAGCGACATGCGCGCGTTGGCCGGGCTCGTGGACGGCAGCGCCAGGTGGGGCAGCTCGGGCCACCGCGGCGCGTCGAAGCGCTCGTAGTGGCGCGTCGCTGCAGAGCCGCAGGTCACCACGGCCTCAATGGGCGCGGCGTCAATGATGCGCGCCAGGTCGTTGGGGCGCGGCCGCTTGATGGAGGCGTCCGACGCGCCCACGATCTCGCAGCCCGCCAGCACGTCCCACACGGCGAGGCGGTGGCGCAGCATGAGGGCCTTCTTCTCGGCAATGGTGGTCGCCGGCGGCTCGTCCCAGAGGCGGGCCATCACGGGCCAAAAGCGGTTGCGCGGATGCCCGTAGTAAAAGCCGTACTCCCGCGACTTGGGGCTCGGCATGGTGCCGAGCATCAGCACGCGGCTGCGGCTGTCAAAGAGCGGCTCGATGGTGTGGGTCACGAGGGTGGGGGTGTGGGCCATGGCTGCCTTTCGGGAGGGGCGGGGCGGTTTGTTCAGCATAGGCCTGCTGGGCCGGGGTCGAGCCGGTGGGTCGTCTCGGCCGGCGGCCTGGACCGATTCGGAGAAACGCTCCAACTTGCAAGTTGGAGCGTGCTGGCGGCGCCCGGCAGCCCGCTTTGGCCCGAAAAACGCTCCAACTTGCTACTTGGTGTGGATTAACGGCTCCTTCTCCCTCCAAATCCGCTCCAACTTGCAAGTTGGAGCGCCTCATCTCAGCCGGTCACCTCGGCCGCCCCCCATATTGTTGGGGACCCTTTGGGGGCATAGAAAACCACACAGGCCGCTGGCACTTCGGCGCCGGCAGAAAACCCAAGGCGAGAAAGGCGTCCATGAAGAAGGGTCTTGGAGCAAAAGTGCCGCTCTGTCCCGGATCGGCCGCAGCCGCCGGCACGTGCGACGAGGGCGGAGGGGTCCTCAATGCCGCAGATGTCTCCTTTGACAAGCGCGGCTGCGACAAGGCCCTGCGCCGGTGGCCCGACCTCCGCGTCCGGGTGGCCGCCGCTGTGGAGACCCAGGCGCAGGCCGGGTTCTTCCATTGCAAAGGAGCCGGCCGCTGGCGGGGGTGCGCCCTCAAGGAGTGCCGCGTGAACTCGCGCGACGCCGGCAGCGTGCGTATCGCATTCTCGGTGGAGGGCGGCCGCGCCACGGTGGTCTACATCACGCAGACCCTTGTGCGCCGCGACTTCCTCCGCGAGCTCGACCGTTTCTTAGGGGAGGCGCGCCCATGAAGCTTGTGGCCATGAAGCAGGCCCTGGGGCGGGCCCAGGGCCTGTGTGGGCGTGGGGCCTCGGGCACGGTGAGGCTTCTCACGTTCAAGAAGGATCGCTCAGTCACGGTGAGTGCGGTCGACGGCATGGTGAGGGTGGCCGAGCAGGGCTTCTCGTCGCAGGTGGTGGAGGTCCCGGCCGGCTCCGAGGCCAGGCGGGCCCTCCGCGAGGCCTGTCGTCGGGAGTTTCCGCGCTCCAACAAGCTCTATGTGAGGGAGTGAAGCGGCCGGCTGTGGCAAGATGAAAGGTCCGTCCAGCCACAAGTGCAGCACAGGGAGCTTTTTATGGCAGAGTTCGTCTACCAGATGTACGAGGCCCGCAAGACCGCCGGCGACAAGGTCATCCTCGACGACGTGTCGCTCTCGTTCTTCCCCGGGGCCAAGATCGGCGTCGTGGGCCCCAACGGCATGGGCAAGTCCACGCTCCTCAAGGTCATGGCCGGCATCGAGGACGTCTCCAACGGCGAGGCCCGCCTCACCCCCGGCTACACCGTGGGCATCCTCGAGCAGGAGCCCAAGCTCGACGAGGACGCCACCGTCATCGAGAACATCCGCCAGGCCTTCGGCGACCTGCTGGCCAAGATCGACCGCTTCAACGAGATCGGCAACGAGATGGCCGAGCCCGACGCCGACTTCGACGCCCTCATGGCCGAGATGGGCACCCTGCAGGACCAGATCGACGCCGCCAACGGCTGGGACCTCGACTCCCAGCTCTCCCAGGCCATGGACGCCCTGCAGTGCCCCGACCCCGACACGCCGGTCTCCGTGCTCTCCGGTGGCGAGCGCCGCCGCGTGGCCCTCTGCCGCCTGCTGCTGGAGGCCCCCGACCTGCTCCTCCTCGACGAGCCCACCAACCACCTCGACGCCGAGAGCGTCCTCTGGCTCGAGCACTTCCTCCAGAACTACGAGGGCGCCGTGCTCGCCGTCACCCACGACCGCTACTTCCTCGACCACGTGGCCGAGTGGATATGCGAGGTGGACCGCGGCCAGCTCTTCCCCTACAAGGGCAACTACTCCACCTACCTCGACACCAAGGCCGCCCGCATCGCCGCCCAGGGGACCCAGCAGGCGCGCCTGGCCAAGCGCATGAAGGCCGAGCTTGAGTGGGTGCGCTCCAGCCCGAGCGCCCGCCTCACCAAGAACAAGGCCCGACTCGAGCGCTACGAGCAGATGGAGGCCGAGGCCCGCAGCGCCAAGAAGCTGGACTTCGCCGAGATCCAGATCCCCGTGGGCCCGCGCCTGGGCGCCAAGGTCCTCGAGGTGGAGCACCTGGAGAAGGGCTTCGACGACCCGTCCGGCGAGCGCCGCGTCCTCATCGACGACCTCTCGTTCACGCTGCCGCGCAACGGCATCGTGGGCGTCATCGGCCCCAACGGCGTGGGCAAGACGACGCTGTTCAAGACCATCGTGGGCCTCGAGGAGCCCGACGCCGGCACCGTGGAGCTGGGCGAGAGCGTGAAGCTGTCCTACGTGGACCAGAACCGCGCCGGCATCGACCCCGACAAGACCGTGTGGGAGGTCGTCTCCGACGGCAACGACTTCATGATGGTGGGCGAGACCGAGGTGCCGAGCCGCGCCTACGTGGCCGCGTTCGGCTTCAAGGGCGCCGACCAGCAGAAGAAGGCCGGCGTGCTCTCCGGCGGCGAGCGCAACCGCCTGAACCTGGCCCTCACCCTCAAGCAGGGCGGCAACCTGCTGCTCCTCGACGAGCCCACCAACGACCTCGACGTCGAGACCCTTTCCAGCCTCGAGGCAGCGCTCCTCGACTTCCCCGGCTGCTCCGTGGTGATCAGCCACGACCGCATGTTCCTGGACCGCATCGCCACCCACATCCTGGCCTGGGAGGGCACGGACGAGGAGCCCGGCCACTGGCACTGGTTCGAGGGCAACTTCGAGAGCTACCAGAAGGACCGCGAGAGGCGCCTGGGCCCCGAGGCCAGCCGCCCGCACCGCATCCACCGCAAGCTCACCCGCGACTAGGGTCCCTCCCTCTGCCGCAGCCGTCCGCCCCGCTGGGCCCGTGTCGCCGATGGCCGCGACGCGGGCCCGGCTCCTGTCTTGGTAAAACCATGGTATTGTTGCATTGATATATAAAAATGCGACAAGGAGAAACCATGAACATAGGTGCCGTGGCCGTGAGCCCCAACAAGGTGGTCCGAGACGCCGAGGAGAACTACCGCGGCGGCTTCTTTTGCTGCGAGGCCCTCATGGGGGCGGTCTGCGACATCTTCGACCTCGACGTGGCCGACGACGTGGTGGCCATGAGCTCGGCCATGGCCGTGGGCATGGGGCGCTCGGGCTGCGTGTGCGGGGCGCTCAACGGCGGGGTCATGGCCCTGGGCATGTTCTTTGGGCGCACGACCCCCGACGGCCCCGCGGACCCAAAGGTGCGTCGCGCCATGGCCCTCTCCAACGAGCTCCACGACTGGTTTCGGGCCAACAACGGCAAGAACGCCGTCTGCTGCCGGGTGCTCACCCGGGGCATGGACATGGCGGCCGGCGAGCACAGGGGGCAGTGCATCGTCCTCACGGGCCTCTGTGCCTGGAAGGTGGCCGACATCGTCTGCCGCGAGCTGGCCATCGAGAACCTCGACGGCTGAGGGCCGCCCCGTTGGGGGGCGGGCAGGGCGGCGGATGAGGCTGGGCGGTGGACGGGGCGGCGATCCCGGCTGGGACAAAAGTGTCCGGGTGTTGGGACGGTTGGGACGGGGGGGGGGCAGCAGCCCCTCCATTTTCTGTGCATTCTCGCGCAGAACGAGCAAAAATGCGCAATACTGTCCACAGTCACGCAAGAACCGGCGCACAGCCGCATCTACCACCGGGAGGTCCCATGTCGGAGCATGCCCCGCTCGACGCCGCCGCGGCCGCGGAGGCCGCCTTCGCCCGCGCCCAGTCCCAGCCGTTCCCCGACGACATCTTCACTGCGCCCCAGCTCAACTGGGCCGTCATCGGCTGCGGCGTCATCGCCAACCAGATGGCCGAGTCCCTCGCCCTCGCCGGCCGCCGCCTCGCCGGCGTGGCCAACCGCACGGCCTCCAAGGCCCACGCCTTCGCCGAGCGCCACGGTGTGCCCCGCGTCTACGAGACCGTCGAGGAGCTCTACGCCGACCCTGCCATCGACGCCGTCTACATCACCACGCCGCACAACACCCACATCGCCTACCTGCGCGACGCCCTCGCCGCCGGCAAGCACGTGCTCTGCGAGAAGGCCATCACCCTCAACTCCGCCGAGCTCGAGGAGGCCCGTGCCCTCGCCGCCGAGAACGGCGTCCAGCTGATGGACGCAACCACCATCCTCCACATGCCCCTCTACCGGGAGCTCCGCCGCCGCGCGGATGCCGGCGAGTTCGGCCCGCTCAACCTCGTGCAGGCGAGCTTTGGGAGCTACAAGGAGTACGGCGACCTCACCAACCGCTTCTACAACTCCGACCTGGCCGGCGGCGCCATGCTCGACATCGGCGTCTACGCCCTCACCTTCGCCCGCCTCTTCATGGGGAGCCAGCCCGACGAGCTCGTCTCCCTCGGCAACCTCGCGTCCACCGGCGTGGACGAGAAGGGCGGCATCGTCGCCCGCAACGCCGAGCAGCAACTTGCCGTCGTCAGCCTCTCGCTCCACTCCAAGCAGCCCAAGCGCGGCGTGCTCTCCTTCGACCGCTGCTATATCCAGGTGGACGAGTACCCCCGCGCAGACAGTGCCAGGATCGTGTGGACCGAGGACGGCTCGGTGGAGGAGGTCGCGGCCGGTGAGGAGGCCTACGCCCTCTGCTACGAGATGGCCGACCTCGAGCGCGCCGTGGCCGGCGACGAGGATGCCCGCGCCCTCATCGGCCACGCGGCTGACGTCATGGACCTCATGACGTCCCTCCGTGCCGCCTGGGGCGTCGTGTACCCCGAGGAGCGGCAGGCGTGATCGCGCGGCAGCGCCTGGACCGGATCGTGGAGACGGTGAGCCGCAACGGGGCGGCCACCGTCCCCGAGCTGGCTGAGTCGTTCGGCATCAGCGAGTCGACCATCCGGCGCGACCTCGACAAGCTCGACTCCGCCGGACGCTTGGTGAAGGTCCACGGCGGCGCCGTGTGCCTGGAGGACGAGCACGTGCGCCGCGAGCTCACCATCGGCGAGCGGGCGGACCTCCGCACGGCCGAGAAGGCGCGAATCTCCCGGTACGCGGCGTCGCTCATCGGCCCCGACGACCTCGTCTACATAGACGCCGGTACCACGTGCCGCGCGCTCGTGGACCACATCGGGGAGACCCGTGCCTCCTACGTCACCAACTCGCTGGACAGCGCGGCGGCCCTCGCGGTCCGCGGGCTCTCGGTGGTGGTGCTCGGCGGCGAGGTCAAACCCGCCACGGCGGCACTCGTGGGCCCCGAGGCCGTGGAGACGCTGTCGCGCTACCGGTTCACCCTGGGGTTCTGGGGCGCCAACGGCGTGAGCCGCGAGTATGGGCTCACCACGGCCGAGCGGCTGGAGGCACAGGTGAAGAGGCTCTCGATCGCGCGGACAGGGCGGCCTTTCCTGTTGGCCGACCACACGAAGCTCGGTCGCGTGGGGCCCGTGGTGTTCGACCCGCTGGAGGCGGTGACGGTCCTCACGGACGAGGTGCCGCCCGACTGGGCCGACGTCGCGACGGTCCGCGCCGTCTGACGGGGGACAGGGGTCGCGGCCGGTGCGCCTCCCGCCCTCCTCCCTCCCATCTGAACGCGATTGAGGGCGACTCCCGACGCGCTTTTGCGCCGGAAGTCGCCCTCAGCTGTTTTCAGGGGTCCGGAATCCGCCCCCAACCGAGTTCAGGTGGGGAGGGGGCGTGGCGACGCCATGCGAGCCCGACCAACGTGACGGCGGCTCGACGGCGGGCAAGGTTGGGACAAAAGTGCCCGGACACTTTTGTCCCAATGGTCGGGCACTTCTGTCCCATCGAGCCGAGAGGAAGCCGGCCCATGGAAACCGCCGATGTCGTCTGGATGCCCCGGAAAGCTGTTGTCTCCTGGGCCTGCGCCCGCGCCGCCGTGGTGGAGACGCCGCCGGAGTCCGTGCGGCTCGACATCCGCGACTTCGGGGCCGCGGGAGACGGCCGTCGCGACGACACCGGGTCCATCCAGGCGGCCGTGGCCCGCTGCGCCGAGGGCGGCACCGTGGAGGTGCCGGCGGGGCGCTACCGGGTGTCGAGCCTGTGGCTCAAGGACGGCGTCTCCCTCCATCTGGCCCAGGGGGCCGAGCTGCTGGCCGTCTACGACCGGGAGGGGAGGGCGCTCCTCCCTCCCAGCCAGGCCCGCACCGACGGCGGCGCCCCGTACCCGCTCGGCACCTGGGAGGGGGCACCTGGGAGGGGGAGTCCTGTGCCATGTCCGCCGCCGTCGTGAACGCCGTGGGGGTCCGTGACGCCTGCGTCTACGGCCCCGGCACGGTGGACGGCCAGGCCACCGCCGACACCTGGTGGCACGACCCCAAGCGCATCCGGGCGGCCGCCCGGCCCCGCCTCGTCTTTCTCGAGGGGTGCGAGAGGGTGGCCCTGGTCGGCACCCTCAGGGACAGCCCAAGTTGGAACGTGCACCCGGTGCTCTGCCGCGATGCGAGGTTCCTCTGCCTCGCCCTGAAGAGTCCGGCCGACTCCCCCCCAACACCGACGGGGTCAACCCCGAGAGCTGCACCGGCGTGCTGGTCTCGGGGTGCGAGTTCTCCGTGGGCGACGACTGCGTGGCCATCAAGAGCGGCAAGCTCTCCATGGAGCGCCCGGTGCGCCCTCCCTGCACGGCCGTACGCGTGACCCACTGCTCCATGCACGACGGCCACGGGGCCGTGGCCATCGGCAGCGAGACGGCCGGGGACGTCTCCGTCGTGGTGGTGGAGGACTGCGTCTTCAGCCGGACCGACCGGGGCCTGCGGGTGAAGACGAGGCGGGGCCGCGGCCGGGACTCGCTGGTGACCTCCGTCGTCTTCCGGCGCATCGCCATGGAGGGGGTGGGGGTGCCGTTCGTGGTGAACGCCCTCTACAACTGCGACCCCGACGGCATGGAGGCCTGGGTCCAGGACCGTTCGTGCCGCCCGGTGGACGCCACGACGCCCCGCCTGGGCTCCTTCACCTTCGAGGACATCGTCGTGCGCGGCGCCAAGTGGTGCGCCGCCTGGGTGGCGGGCCTTCCGGAGGACCCCGTGGACCGCCTCGTGTTCCGCCGGGTGGAGGTGGCCTTCGACGACGGCCCCGACGAGGGGGCGCCGGCCATGGCGGGTGGCGTGGGCGCCTTCTGCCGGGGAAGCCTCGTGGTCTCGGGGGTGCGGCCCCTTGATTGCGGCGACGTGGCGCTCTCGGGGGTGGACGGGCCCCTCCTGACGGTGGACGGCACCGAGGTGCCGGCGGGGGACGGGCTGCATCGGGCCCGGTAGGCCGCGACAAAGGGCGCTTCTTTTCAAGGGAATTGAAGAGTATATTCAGGTCAATTCAAGATTGACCTGAATATGGGCCGCGGACCGTCTGGGGGCGGCCCCTGCCCTTTGAGGAGGAGTCTGCCATGGGAAAGTCGTCGTTTGGCCGGCGTGGACGCAGGTTGGCGCTCGCCGCCCTGCTCGCCCTGTCGGTAGCCGTCCCGGCCCCGGTGGCGCGGGCTTTTGCCGAGGGGGTCGACGGCCTGTCGGCCCAGGCGGCCCAGGACGGCCGCGCCTGGTCCGCGGCGGGTGACCTCAAGGTGGCGGGAGGTGTCGAGGGCGTCGACTGGCGCCTCGACGGCACGGTGCTCCACGTGACGGGCCCTGCGCCGCTGACCCTGGCCAACGCCGACGGTGTGGCCACCTCCGCCACCACGGTGCGCGTGGACCCCGGCGTGGCGGCCGACCTCACCCTGGCCGGTGTCCATATCGCGTCGGCCACGGTCTGCCCCATCGACGTGGCCACCAACCTCTATGGCACGGCCGACGGCAGCCGGGCCGCCCGCGGGTCCCAGATCGTGGCCCCCACCTCCCTCTACCTCAAGGTCGCCGACGGCACCGAGAACAGCCTCACGGTGACCGCCGGCGGCTCCATATACGCCGGCATCCGCTGCGGCGAGGGCTCCTCGCTCGTGGTCGACGACGGGCGCGACAACCGCGACGCGTCGGGCGCCATGGCCCGGGTGGAGGGCGACAAGGTGGCGGCCGACATCGTCCTGTCCGACGGCACCGTGGTGGAGGCCGGGTCCCACGCCTCGGCCCTCGACAGCGACGACCCCGGCTACCTCGAGGTTCACGGCGGGGGCCAGGGCTCGGGCATCGGCGGCTCCTCCTACGAGGACGGCGGCACCCTCACCTTCAACGGCGGGCGCCTCAAGGTGGACGTCTACGGCTGGAACTTCTCCGGCGAGGGCGGCACGAGCTACTCGGCCGGCATCGGTGCCGGCGGCGAGGCCAACGGCACCGCCACGGCCATGACCTTCAACGGGGGCACCATCGAGACCCACGGCGGCCTCCACGGGGCCGGCATCGGCGCCGGCCACAGCGACTGCTCCGGCTACGGGGCCATGCTCCCCGACGCCATCCCCACGCCCCGCCTGGGCCGCGGCGTGACCTACGCCGGCGACATCAACATCAACGGCGGCTTCATCGAGTCGTTCGGCGGGTGGCACGGCGGTGCCTTCGGCAGCGCGTGCTGGTCCACCAACGCCGGCCACACCGTCACCGTCACCGGCGGCACCCTCATTCCCCATCACGGCACCGGTGGCGGCGGGGCCCACTCCGACGGCGGCCGCTACAACGTCTTCCCCGACATCGGCGGGTCCGGCGGCTTCGTCGTGATCTCCGGCGGCTCGGTGTTCTGCACCGACCCCGTCCGCTACTTCCTGGGCATCGGCGACACCGCCTGGAGCAACGACGCCGGTATGGCCCCGGGCTACAACACCGGCGACCCCAACGACCCCAACAAGGTCTTCATGGTCACCATCGACCTGTCGGCCGAGATCAAGCGCGTGAACGAGGACGGCACCGTGGTGGGCGGCGACAACCTCATCCATGACTGGGAGCTCCTGGTGGCCGGCCAGCGCTACGACTACGGTGCGCCCCACCGCTTCTACGACGGGAAGCTCTACCTGTGGCTGCCCAAGCAGGCCACCTCCGAGCAGGTCACGGTCAACCTCTCCTACGTCGACGAGAACGGCGCCGTGCAGAAGGTCAACCCGCTCTTCAGGAACCCCGGCCAGGAGGACACCCTCAAGCGCTACGTCGACTTCGAGCTGCCGGCCTCCTACGCCGACAAGCTCGTGAAACCCTACGACGGCCTGCCCTTCGAACCCTACGACATCGGCGGGGCCGGGAACTCCATCACCACCGACGAGGCCCTGCCCAAGACCCTCTCGGATCCCGACAAGGTCACCTACAAGTACCAGGTCTACACCGGGCGCGACGGCGAGCCTGTGGGCCCGGAGGTTTCGGAGGACGGCGGCCTGCCCTCCGACGAGGGGGTCATGCGCCTCACCATGACCTCCACCCAGTTCTCCGACAACCCCGACCCCATCTACGCCGACTTCAAGGAGAACTACTGGGGCCACAGGGCCGTGGGCTGGTGCGAGATCACCCCGGTGCCCTCCCGGGTCGCCCTCGTGGAGGCGCAGTGGGTGGCCGACGGCGCGCCCGGCTCGGACGGCCACGACGCCCGCCAGGCCATCAAGGTGGCGGCAAACATCTCCGGTGGCTTTTTCGACGACGACCCCGACTGCCCCGTGGCCGCGACCTGCAAGGCCCCGGAGGGCAAGGTCCAGCTCTATGTGGACGGCGAGGCCGTGGGCGAGCCCGTCGAGCTTCTCTTTGAGCCCAAGGTGCTGGACGGCGCCCGTTCCGTGACGCTGCCCCAGAACGCCTGGCGCGTGGACAACGGCGCCGGGGGCAGCACCACCCGCTTCGAGTACACCTTCGTGCCCGCCGACCGGGACATCCTCGTGCCCACGGCCACCGATGACCGCGAGCACGAGGTCACCGTGCGCTACCTGCCCTCGAAGAACTACCTTGCCAGCGCCAAC
The DNA here is from genome assembly GCF_022834715.1 of Granulimonas faecalis. NCBI lineage: Bacteria > Bacillati > Actinomycetota > Coriobacteriia > Coriobacteriales > Kribbibacteriaceae > Granulimonas > Granulimonas faecalis. Next base: position 1,868,495 of record NZ_BQKC01000001.1, on the reverse strand, counting down.
CCCACCGAGGACGACGACGTCCCCTCGGCCACGGTGCGCATCGACCCCGTGGACCCCGGGGCAGAGGTGGAGCCGGGCCCCGGCGACCCCGGCGACCCCGACGACCCGGCCAACCACCTGGTGGTGGAGCAGGGCGAGCCCGAGGAGGGCGACGACGGAAGCCGGTTGGTGAAGGGGACCGTGACCACGGTCTTCCGGGCCCCCACCGACGACGACCCCCATCCCGGCCGCGTGGAGCTCAAGCTCTCCACCGCCAGCTCCGCGCCGGTGAGGGTCACTGCCTCGGACGGGTCGGTCTTCACGGCCCAGATCGTGTGCGACGAGGACGGCGTGCCGGTGCGCGACGAGGCCGGCCGCATCACCGTGACCCTCGACCCCGAGGCGGTGGGCAAGGGCAACCTCACCATCGTGCAGGAGCCCAACGGCGCCTATGTGGGCACCACCTTCTCCTTCGAGGTGACGGTGCTGCCCGACGCGTCGGTGGAGCCGGCCCCCGCCGTGGCCAAGGCCGTGGTCAACCTCACCCACCCCGACGGCCCCACCCGCCCCGGCGACCGGCTCCGCTACACAGTCACGGCCTCCAACGGGGCCGCGGGCTCGGCCTGGACCGACGTCGTGGTCACCGACGCCCTGCCCTCCTGCCTCAAGCTCGACGGCGGCTCGGTCCATCTGACCAACGGCGCCGACCTCCTGGACGTGGACGGGCGGCCCGCCGAGGGCGATGGCCCCCTCGTTCCGGGCCAGTGGCGCCTCTCGGCCCCCGGCGCCGACGGCAGGGCGGTGCTCGAGGTCGCCTGCGGGACGGTGTACGGCGGGTCGTCGGCCACGGTGACCTTCGAGTGCGTTGTGGCCGACGACGCCGTCGGCCGCGACGGCGACGCTGCGGACCTCTCCAACAGCGCCTCGGCCACGGGCACCCGGCCCAACCCCGACCAGGACGAGGGGGCTCCCCCCACGGTGGGGCCCGTGGAGCCGGACGACGCCCCGGCGGTGACGCCCCCCGGTGGCTCGGAGGTGGCCCCGGGCGAGCCAGCCGACGGTGCCCTCGCCTCCCGGAAGACCGTCGAGAACCTGAGCCGTCCCGCCCAGGCGGGGCGCACCCTGGTGGGCGACCGCCTGCGCTACACGGTGGAGGTGTCCCTCGGCGGCTCCCCGGCCACCCGGGTGGACGACGTACGGGTGGCCGACCCGCTCCCCGCGGGCATCGAGCCGGTGCCGGGCACCGTGCGCCTCACCACCCCCGATGGCCGCGAGCTGACGGTGGCAGATGGGTGCTACGACGCCCAGACCCGCGTCCTCGCCCTGCACTGCGGGGAGCTCTGGGGCGGCGAGTCGCTCATCGTGACCTTCGAGGCCGTGGTGGGAGCCTCCGCCCTGGGTTCCGACGGCGCCAACGTGGCCTACGTGGGCGCCTCCGTGCCCCAGGCCCCCGGCGACCCCGACGCCCCCGCCCCGGGCACGGCCGTGGACCCCGACGACCTCCCGTCCCTCGACCCCGACGCGCCCGGCGACCCTGACGACCCCGGTGTCGTGGAGGTCGCCACCCCGCCGGCCACCCCGTCGCAGATCCTGGGGTCCGACCCGGCCCCCGAGGACGTGGTGGTGACCAAGGAGGTCGAGAACCTCGACCGCTCCGACGGCACCACCCGGGTGGGCGATACCGTCCGCTACCGGCTCTCGCTCTCCCTCCGTCAGGAGGGGTCGGCCCTCATGGGCGCGGTGCTGCGCGACGACGTCCCCCGGGGCCTCGAGCCGGTCTCGGGCTCGATCCGCCTCCTGGGCCCCGATGGTGCCGACATCGCCGTGGACGACGGGTGCTACGACCCGTGGAGCCGGACCCTGGCGGTCTCGGTGGGCACCGTCTGCGGCCCCCAGACCGCGACCCTCGTCTTCGACGCCCTGGTGACCCCCGACGCCGTCGGCCGCGACATCGGCAACGTCGCCATCGCCTTCGGGGAGATGCCCTCCCAGGTGTCGCTGCCCCTGTCGGGCCCCGGCCGGGGCGAGCCGTTCTCGCCTGCGGGCGGGTGGGGCCTCTACGAGCGCACCCACCCGCGCTATGGCAGTGACACCGTCTGGCCCGCGGGGGCGGGCCCCGACGGCGGTGTCCTTCCGGCCGACCGCGAGCTGCCCTCCACCGGATCCGACGGCCGACGGACCATCGTCTCCCGCCATCCCCTCGGCCTCCTGCCCGTGACCGGCGACGGGTCGTCGGTGGCAGGTGCTGTGGCCCTGGCGGCATCCGCGGCATCCGCGCTCCTCGTCCTCGTCCGGCGCCGCCGCCCCTAGGCAGCGGCTGCGGTGGGCGCCCCCGGTCGGACCCCGTGCCGGCCGGGGGCGCCCTTCTTGTCTCGGGACCTCCAGGGGCGGTACCGGGTGTCTCCGTGACGAAAAGGGCGCCGGTGACCGAACGGATCGGCCAGCGGCGCCCTCGGGCGGAGTCTTGTCAGGGGGGGCGGACCGGCGTGGCCCGGGCCCGGCGGCCGGCCTACTCCTCGCCGGTCACGCTCTCGGAGACCTCGGCGTAGCGGTTGCCGTTCTCGTCGGTGCCCACGGTGAGGTTCTCCTCGACGACGCGGCCCTCGGCGCCGTCGACGGCCTCGGCCACCGCGGGGTCGCCGTAGCTGCCCTCGACGTCGTAGTTGGGCTTGATGGAGGCCTCCATGGAGTGGGTCTCGTTCTCCAGGGCCCCCTCGCGGATGACGTCGTCCACCAGGGTCTTCTCGGCCTTCTCGGCGTTCATGTGCTCGGACATCGCGTCCCCTTTCTCCGGCGCCCCCGCGGGGCTTCCCTTGCTTTGCAAAAGACCCTGTTCCCCGAGGGACCGGTCCCTTGAATCGGCGTCGCGGCCCGCCACGGGACACCCACGGTCTTGGGCCCCGGGTGTAGGGTCCGGGGGTGGGCGGGTAGGAACCTGATGTCCTGTGAGAACGCGAACGAACGAAGGCGACCGCACCCCATGGCAAGCACCCGCACCGACGAGAAGCCCACTGCCGAGAAAACCGCAGGCAAGACCGGCCGCGCCCCGGCGTCCGGCGCCTCTCGGGGCCTCTCCGGCGAGAGTATTCCCTACGCGCCCGCCGACGAGCGCGACCGCAACGCCGTCGTCGTGCGCTGCGGCGCCGTGGGCATCGTGGCCAACGTGGCGCTCGCCGTGGCCAAGGCGGCCATCGGCTTTGCGTCCAACTCCCTCGCCATCGTGCTCGACGCCGTGAACAGCCTCACCGACGCCGTCTCCTCGGTGGTCACCATCGTCGGCGTGAAGCTCGCCGCCCGCCCGGCCGACAGGGAACACCCCATGGGCTACGGCCGCGTGGAGTACCTCTCGGCGCTCCTCGTGGCGGCGGCCGTGTTCGCCACGGGCGTCATCACCCTGCGCGACTCCGTCCTCAAGATCCTGCACCCCACCCTGTCCACCTACGACTGGGTGGCCGTCGTGGTCATCGTCCTGTCCATCGCCGTCAAGGTGTGGCTGGGGCTCTACACCCGCGGCAAGGCCCGCGAGACCCGCTCCGACGCCCTGGACGCCTCGGGCGTGGACGCCCTGTTCGACGCCCTCGTCACCGGGGCCACCCTTGTCGGCATCGCCGTGACCATGCTCTGGCACGTCACCATCGACGGCTGGGTCTCCGCGCTCATCTCCCTCGTGGTGGCCAAGAGCGGCTGGGACATGCTGCGCAGCATCGTAAGCGAGATTCTCGGCGAGCGCATCGACCCCAAGCTTGCCCGTGGCCTGCGCGCAGAGATAGCGTCGTTCCCGCCGGTCATCGGCGCCCACGACCTGTTCCTAGACTCCTTCGGCCCCAACGAGATGATCGGTTCCGTGCACCTGGAGGTGCCGGCCAACATGACGGCCATGGAGATCGACACGCTCTCGCGCAAGATCTCGGACCGCGTGTACCGCGAGCACAACATCATCCTCACCTGCGGCGTCTACGGCGCCGACCCCGAGGACCCGGAGTGGAAGAAGTTCAACGACTCCATCCGCGCCGAGGTCATGGCCCACGAGGGGGTGCTGTCCATGCACGGGCTCTATGTGGACCACGACCACAACCGCGTGGTCTTCGACGTGGTGCGCGACTTCTCGGTCACCGACGTGGAGGCGTTCAAGGGGCGCATCGTCGATGACCTGGAGAAGCGCCACCCCGACTACACCTTCACGGTCCATGTGGACGTAGACTACGCGGAGTGACCGTTTCGTCCCGGGAGGTGCCATGGCCGCCTACAAGGCCAAGCAGATGATCGTGATGCGCCGCGACCTCAAGATGCGCAAGGGTAAGATCGCCGCCCAGGCGGGCCATGCCTGTGTGGACGCCGTGCTCAAGGCGCTGGCGGCACGTGGAACCACGCTGGGCGAGGACGGCGAGCCGGTCTTCGCCGCCGGCGACGACTCCGCCCTGGCGGCGTGGTTCTCGGCCGGCGTGGCCAAGGTGTGCGTCTACGTGGACGGCGAGGAGGCCCTGCTCGACGTGGCCGAGCAGGGCATGGATGAGGGCTTCGTCGTCTCCCTCGTGAGGGACGCCGGCATCACCGAGTTCCACGGCGAGCCCACCTACACCTGCCTCGCCTTTGAGCCGCTCTTCCCCGAGCAGGTGGACCCCATCACCGGCGACCTGCCGCTCTACTAGGGGGCGCCGTGCTGCGGCTGATCGTCTCACCGGCCAAGGGGATGGCCGCGTGCGAGGGACCGCTGCCCTTGGCAGAGCCGGCGTTCCTGCCCGAGGCCGAGCGGCTCACGGAGGACCTGCGGGCCATGGGCCGCAGGGAGCTCCAACGGCTCTGGAAGACCTCGGACGCCCTCACCGGGAAGGCCCTGGACGCCCTCGACGCGTGGGGGCCGGACGGTCGCGCCCCGGCGGTCCTGGCCTACCGCGGTATCCAGTACACGCGCATGGCCCCCTCGGTCATGACCGAGGGGGAGCTCGCATACCTCCAAGGGCACCTGCGCATACTCTCCGGCCTATACGGGGTGCTGCGCCCCTTCGACGCCGTGGCGCCCTATCGGCTGGAGATGGGGGCGCGCCTAGCCGCAGGTGCCGGCTGGGGCGGTTGCGGCTGCCGGGACCTCTACGGCTTCTGGGGCCCGTGGCTGGCCCGGTCCCTCTTTCCGGAGGGGGAGGGGCTGCTCGTGAACGTGGCCTCCAAGGAGTACGCCCGGGCCGTGCTGCCGTGGCTGGTGGCAGGCGTGCGTTGTGTGACCTGCCTCTTTGGCACCGTGGCCGACGACGGCCGGTGGGTGCAGCGGGCCACGGCCGCCAAGGAGGCCCGGGGTACCTTTGTGCGGTGGTGCGCCGAGCAGGGCGTGGGGTCGGAGGAGGGCCTTGCGGCCTTCGACCGTGGCGGGTACGCGCTGGACGCCGAGCGGAGCGCAGACGACGGCACGAGGCTGGTGTTCACGCGGCGGTAGGCGGGGCCGGCCGGCGGGCGGGCGGTCCCGGCGCGTACCGGTACCCGTGGAAGCTTCCGCGGGCGGTCCCGGCGCCTCTCGTCACCCGTGAAACGTTCTGCGGGTACTTTTCCACCCGTAGAAGCTTCTGCGGGTGGTCCCGGCGCCCCTCGGCACCCGTAAAACCTTCTGTGGGTACTTTCGGCGCCTCTCGGCACCCGCAAAAGCTTCTGTGGGCATTTCTCCAAGCGGCCCGGACGGGACGGCAATGGGCCTGAATGGGCCTGACCGGCGGCCTTCCCCCGCGACCCTGGGCCGACGGCCCGTCCCCGCTCCAGGCCCTCCTTCCTTGGGTCTTGCGCGAGGGCCGCTCAGGATCGCGGCCCATTGAGACGGGACCAGGCTGCCACCGACGCAAGCGTTGCCACGGCAAAGGAAAGGGTGACGATAAGGGGTATAGAAATTAACTTGATCATTGCTGCCACCGCGGCAGAAGAGAGGAGCACGGCGATTGATCCTAGGGACTCGCGCAGGGCAATCGTGCGGGTGCTGCCAGAGGGACAGCTTGGTGTCTGGAGGGAGGTCAGGAGGCATACGTCTTGCACCGAGTTTCCAAGGCCAGTGAGAAAAAGCATGGCGCAGCGCAGCGGCCACCAGGACACCCAGCCAAAGCAAAGATAGGCAAAAAGGGAGAAGCCGGTGGCTAAAAAGCAGAGGCGATTCGGGGCGAACTGCCGCTTTCCGAGAAACTCGTAGACAACATTGCCGCAAAGCTGGCCGGCCATGAGCAGGGAGAGGAAGCCGCCGTACAGGGCGACGGAGTTGCTTGAGGTCTCGGTGGCAGCGATGGGCATGAGCGAATTAAGGGTTCCGAAGGCCAGACCGGATGTAAAGTCAACTAAGAGAAAAATGCTTACAAATAATGGAATAGATTTAACTACACCAGTCAGATGCCAATGGCCGCCACTGCCCACTTCGACAATTTCGCATTCATCATGGCCGGTTGAAATCAAAGGCTTTGCATTGACGGCAAGAAAACGAAGAAGTGCAGCTGATCCGGCGAAAAGTACGGCGGCTCCCAGGGAGAGGGCTTCGAAAGAGAACCGCGTGGCGAGAAGGCCGGTTATTGCAGGACTTAACAACATGGCGGCATTGGTTGCGGTGAGAAGGCGGTTGATGGCCTTGCCGTTTTCGGCTGTTGAGGAGAGCGCGGGTGCCAAGGAGAAATAGCAAGGCATCGCGAGGGCCTCGGTGAAGCTCCATGCTAATGTTAAAAAGAATAATATATAATCACTTCTTAAGAAAACAATGGGAACATAGAGAAGACAGCGAAGAAGCTCGATGTGCGGCAGCATGGATAGAGCCGTATGCCCACGAGCCTCCAAAGCGAAGAGGGCCGCGTTGGCTGGAAGGGCCGGGACCGAGCGAAAAACAAACAGGAGGGCCATAAGGGCGTAATTGCCCGTTTCGTTAAAAACAGTCGACGGGGCAGCCGTGGACACGGCCCAGACACCAAAACACGAAAGTGTGCGGGCTGTGATAAGAAAAAATAAGGAGGTGGTTTCTTTCATTTTGTATGCAAGGAGATGAGGGTGGGCCCGCCCTCATTTAAGGGTGGGCCCGAAGGGTTGCTAGTTGCAGTACTTGACCAAATAGTCCTCGTGGTCAAAGACCTCAATGAACAGGTCGCTCGCAGTCGAGTTTTCGGTCTCACGGTCTTGAGAACTCATCGTAGTCTGCATGTCCTCCATTGCTATCCTCCTTTCCTGATGTCTGGGGTAATTCAGCGAATGGATGTTATTACTAGACAAACGGTGTTCCCCCGGCAGGAAGGCGTGCCCATGGGCGAGGACAGGGTCTCTGACTTTGCTAGGCGCTATCTTGATTCTCAAGGACGAGTGACGTCCATTCCCGCAAAGCGGGCGATGAAGGAGGCCCTTGTCGCTTGGGCGGCGAGGAGGTTCGAGCCGGGCCGCCCTTATTCTGAATCCCAGGTAAACGAGGTGCTCGCCCCTGTGATGGAAGACTACGTGTGGCTTCGCCGCATGCTGGTCGACGGGGGTTATCTGATCCGCGACGACCGCGGGACGGCATACCGTCTCGCGGGGCCTCGGGGCGAGGCGGCGGATCGCTAGGGCCTACACCAGCCGCTTGCGGTGCAGCCCTTCAAAGAGCGCCACGCCCGCTGCCGCAACGAGCACCAGCCCGCAGAACAGGCCGCGGTAGCCCACCATGGGCACGATCAGGCCGAAGATGACCGGCGCCACGCCGCAGGCGAGGTCGCCCATCATGTAGAAGGTGGCGTTGGCCACGGTGTAGCGGCTGCGGTCCAGGTGCCGGGTGGCCATGGCGAGCCCTGTGGGCTGGATGGCGCCCATGCCGTAGCCGATGAGGGCCGCGGCCGCCAGCAGGGCCGCGCCGTTGGCCGCCATGCCCATGACGACGATGCCGGCGCCCATGGCCACGAAGCCGGGCACGAGCAGCGGGGCCGGGCCGCGGGTGTCGAGGAGCTTGGCCGTCATGGGCCTGGTGGCAAGCATGGTGAGGGCGTAGACCACGAAGAAGACGCTGGCTGCCCCCATGAGGCCGGCCTGGCTCGCAAAGGGGTCGAGGTAGGTGGAGACGGCCCCGTAGATCAGGTAGCCCACAAAGGCCACGGCGCCCACGGGCAGGGCCGAGCACTCCAGGAACCGGGCCAGGGGCCGGGGCGTGGCCAGGAGACGGACCCCTGCGGGGTCGAAGTCCACGGAGGAGGCCCCCGGCTCGAGGGAGTCCACATCCTCCAGGGCGGTGGCCTCCCGGGCCTCGTCGGCGGGAAGGGGACCTGTCAGGGCCGTGGCGGCCATGGCCACGGCGGCCAGCCCCGCGGCCACCATGAACAGCAGGTCGCTGGCGGGGCCGGCGGAGAGCACCATGCCCAGGAGCGGTCCCACGGCCGAGGCCAGGGTCACCGACAGCATGAAGTAACCCATGCCCTCCCCGTGGCGTCTCTCGGGCAGGTCGGCCGACGCGATGGAGGTCACCGTGGTGGAGGCCACGCCGTAGCACAGGCCGTGGACCAGCCGGATCGCCAGGATCGCGTCGAGGGTGCCGGCGGCCAGGTAGAGCAGGCTCGAGGCGCAGGTGAGACCCAGGCCCGCCAGGGTCGTCGCCCGAAGGCCCAGGCGGTCGGTGGCGGGGCCGCCGAGGAACCGCGCGGCCAGGCAGCCGATGGTGAAGATGCCGCAGGCGGCCGAGGCGGACGCCACGTCGGCCCCGTACCGGTCCATGCAGTAGGCGCACATGACCACCGAGAGCACGAAGAGGTTCGCGCGCAGGGCGAACGACGCCACGAACCCGAGGGCGAAGGAGCGGGTGAGGATGGGCTCCTGCCGGGTGGCGGCGTTCTGGAGGCGGGGGAGGGCAAGGACGTGGGAAACGCTGGGCAGCACGGACGAACTCCTTCTGGGTCGATGGGAGCCCCATGGTGAACGGTCCTTGCATATGATGGAATAGATGGTATATAGAAGTAGTATTTACAAACCGTAAAAGGAGGCATCGTGGACGAGACCAGGGTGGAGGCGTTCCTGCAGGCGGTGTCCACGGGGAGCTTCTCGGCGGCCGCCCGGGCCATGGGCTACACCCCCGCCGGGGTCCTGCGTCTGGTCGACGCCCTGGAGTCGGAGCTGGGGGTCACCCTCCTGGAGCGCACGAGCCGCGGCGTGGTGCCCACCAAGGCCGGCGAGGCCCTGGTGCCCGACCTGCGGGAGCTCGCGGTGCTCTCCGGCCGCGTGAAGGGCCTCGCGGCCGAGATCGCCTCCCCCGACCGCGGTACCGTGCGCCTGGGCAGCGCCCGCTCCCTGGCGGCCCACTGGCTCGCCCCCGCCATCGCACGGTTCGGCGACCGCCATCCCGGCGTCACCGTGCAGCTCAGGGAGGGCGCCACGCCGGAGCTCGCCCGGTGGCTCACGGCCCGCGAGGTCGACGTGTGCGTGGGAGGCCCCCAGCAGGGCAGGAGCTGGACCTATCTGGGGGAGAGCCGCTACGTGGCCCTCGTGCCCCGCGAGCACCCCTTTGCCCGCCGGCCGTTCCTGCATCTCTCGGACTTCGACCGCGAGCCCCTGGTGCAGATCCGCCCCGGCCGCGGCACCGACACGGCCCTACTCATGGCCGAGGAGGGGGTGGAGCCCGACGTCCGCTTCTCCACCGCCGACATCGAGACGGCCAAGGCCATGGTGGGGGCGGGCATAGGCATCTGCCTCACCATCGACCTCGCCGGTCCCGTGGAGGCCTTCGGGGCCGTGATGGTGCCCATGGCGGCCATCGACCCGTTCCGGTTCGGGGTGGTGCACCGCGGGGAGGGGAGCCTCTCCGCCGCCACCACGGCCTTTGTGGAGGAGCTCGTCTCCCTCGGAGCCTGAGCCCGGCCGCCGGACCACCGGGCCAGGCGCACCGGGCCGCCGGGCAGCTGCGGCCCCCCCTCTGCACCTGAACGCGGTTGGGGGGCGACTCCCGGCACGCCCGTGCGCCAGAAGTCGCCCCCCCAATCGCGTTCAGGGACGCCGGATCCGCTCTTGATCGCGTTCAGGTGCCGAGAGGGTCGCCCTCAATCGCATTCAGGTGCCGGGCCGATGCCCGCGCCCAGGGCCACGAAGCCGGGCACCATCAGGGTGGCGGTCGAGGATCTTGGCCGTGAAGGGCCTCGAGGCGAGCATGGGCGCCGCGTAGGCGAGGAAGAAGAAGCCGGCGCCGCCCATGAGGTGGGCCTGCTGGGCAAAGGGGTCGAGATAGGCGGACACCGCGCCGTACACCAGGTAGCTGATGAAGATGACGGCGCCCACGGGCAGCACAGAGAGCTCGAGGAACCGCGCGAGACCCGGGGACGTGGGCAGCAGGCGCACGCCGTCGGGGGAGAAGTCCACCTCGGGGGGGGCGTCGGGTTCCAGCGACTCGAGGTCCTCCAGCTCGCGGCCCAGCTCCTCCTGCCCGGCGGTGGGGCCGCAGAGCAGCGTGGATGCGAACCCGGCTGCGGCGAGGCCGGCGGCGAGCAGGAGCAGCGCCGCGTAGTTGGCGCTGCCCATGAGGGCGATGCCCACGAGCGGGCCCACGGCCGACGCCAGGGTCACGGAGAGCATGAAGTAGCCCATACCCTCGCCGTGGCGCTCCTCGGGCACCTGGGCCGACGCCATGGACGTCACCGTGGTGGAGGCCACGCCGTAGAAGAGCCCGTGGCAGAGGCGGATGGCGATGACGGCGTGGATGTCGCCCGCCACGAGGTAGAGGAGCGACGAGGCCGCCGTGAGGGAGAAGCCCAGGATGGCGATGGGGACGAGGCCGAGTCGGTCCGTGACGGGGCCGCCGAGGAACCGGCCCCCCCCAGGCAGCCGATGGTGAAGATGCCGGTGGCGAGCGACGCCGTGGCGATGTCGGCCCGTAGCGCTCCATGCAGTGGGTCGTCATGATGACCGACAGCACGTAGAGGTTGCAGTGCAGCGCGAACGATGCCACGAATCCCCATCCGAAGCTACGGGTGAGGATGGGGCGGCGGGCGTCCTGCTCGGCGGGCAGGGCGATGGATGTGTGGTGTGCCAAGGGGACCAGACCTAACGACGCGGCGACGACGGCGAGGTAGGTAACCCCCTTTTTGGTATGAGCGTTCGTACGGAATATTGAGAGGGCTTTCACGGTCCGTGAAAGCCCTCTCCTCCGTAACGCCGCCTGCCGCTCCCGTCTGCGCCCGAAGGCCCTCAACGGCTTTCAAGCGCAGGGAGGAGGCGGTGCCCCCTACAGGCAGGCCCGGTAGATCTCCACCACGTCCGCGGGCGTGAGCTCCACGAAGCCCTTGATGGCGGGGCCGTGGCAGGCCTTCTCGGCCATGGCCCCGAAGTGCTCCTCGTCGATGCCGATGGCCGAGAGGCTCCCGGCCAACTGCAGCTCGTCGCAGAAGAAGTCCTGGAGCGCCTGGATGCCGGCCTCGGCCCGCTCCATGTCGCTGAGGGAGGGGTCGCAGATGCCGAAGACGTTCTCCGCGAACCGGCAGAACTTGGGCAAGGTGCCCTCGGGGTCCTTGGCCAGCACATGGCGCATCCAGGCCGGGGTGAGGATGGCGAGCCCCAGGCCGTGGGTGATGTCGTAGAACGCGGAGAGCTCGTGCTCCATGGGGTGCACGCTCCAGGCCTGGGTCTTGCCGCCGTCGGCGAACCCGTTGATGGCCCAGCTGCTGGCCCACATGAGGTTGGCCCGGGCCTCGTAGTCGTCGCCGTGCTCCATGGCCCTGGGGGCGAAGCGCATCACCGTGCGCAGGAGCCCCTCCATGAAGGTGTCGAGGAAGTAGAGGTCGTGGTCCTGGGAGAAGTAGGCCTCGCAGGTGTGGCTGATGATGTCGGCGGAGCCGGCGGCCGTCTGGAACGGCGGCACCGTGAAGGTGTTCGCCGGGTCGAGGAAGCTCGCCTTGGGCAGCAGGCACGGCGCGCCCCTGCCCTCCTTCTGGTTGGTCTCAGGGTTGGAGATGACGCCGCCGTTGTCCATCTCGGAGCCGGTGGCGGCCAGGGTGAGCACGGTCACCAGGGGCAGGGCGTCGTCGATGGGCGTGGTCTTGTCGGCGAACCAGTCCCATGGGTCGCGGTCGCTCACGGCCGCGGCGCAGATGAACTTGGAGCAGTCGATGGTGGAGCCGCCGCCCACGGCGAGCACCACGTCCACGCCGGCCTCGCGGCAGAGCTCGGCGCCGCGGCGCACGGAGGCGATGCGTGGGTTGGGGTCGATGCCGCCCAGCTCCACCACGGTCATCCCCTGCCCGCGCAGCTGGGAGAGCACGCGGTCGTACAGCCCGGTGCGCTTGATGGACCCGCCGCCGTAGGTGAGCAGCACGGTGCTGCCGTGGGAGGCCACCTCCTCGCCCAGGTGACCGAACTCGTCGTCGCCGAAGTAGATCTTGGTGGGGATGTGAAAGGTGAAGCCGTTCATGGGACTCCTCTCGAGGGCGGGTTGCCCTCAGTGTAGCGCGGTCCGCTCCCGCCATGAGAAGGCCCCGTGCGGCCGGCAGGGTCGCACGGGGCCTAAAGGGCCTTGGCGGGCCGCCGGCTAGTGCTTGGCCACGTACTCGCGGACGATGGGGGCGTAGACCTTCTCGACGTCGTTCCAGGCGGAGACGAAGGTGTCCTTGCCCTCGGGGGTCGTGGCGAACTTGAAGGAGTCCCACTTGCGGTCCTTGAGGAGCTCCTTGATGTCGCGGCGTTCCTCGCGGCCGAACACGTCGTCGGCCAGGCCGGCGCCGTCGATGAAGGCGAGCAGGGCGGCGTCGTCGCGCTTCATGGGCTCGTCGCCGTCGAGGGCGCGCACGACGTGGCCCACGATCTCCTTGCGGGCGTCGGGGGAGGGCACGAAGGTGGTCTCGCTCTTGTCGGTCACGAGCAGGCCGGCCTCGCGCAGGGGGTCGCAGAGGGAGGCCATGAAGGGGGAGAACTCCTTGCCGAGCATGTGCTCGAGGAGCTTGTCGGCGTCGACGACGCGGTGCTGCTCCACATAGTCGTAGAGGGGGAGCAGGTCGCGCTGGCTCACGGGGAGCTGGGCCTCGCAGCGCACCTTGTCGTCGTCGCGGGCCACCTTGACGAAGCCGTCGCTGGCCAGCTCGTACAGGGCGCAGGCCACGGAGCAGGCCTTGGCCTCCTTGGTGGCGAAGTTGCCGTCGCCGTCGAGGGCGCAGACGATGAAGCGCTGGGTGAGGGAGGTGTTCATGGGGTTCTCCTTGCTTTGGCAGGCCTTCGGTTTATGTCGGGGTCTCTACCCGCGACCCCGGTGTCCCTTATCAGCGCGCGATGCCTGCGGGCCCCGGCGGCCCTTCCGCGGCCTAGCGGTCGGCGTGGTCCTTGGCCATGAGGCGCGGGCCGAAGGTGCCCATGAGGCCGAGGCCCATGGCCACCAGGACGCCGAAGAACCCGACCTTGAGGATGAAGGCGATCTGGGTCATGGCCGCGAAGGCCTCGGTGTAGAAGTCGGCGCCGAAGCGGATGGCCTCGGGGGTACCCATGGCCAGCATGGTGATACCGAGGGCCACGGCGAAGACGCCGCCGATGAACCCGAGCCAGTCGTAGACCTTGGCGGCGCGGCGGTAGCCCGCCTTCCCGGCGCCCTTGCCGTTGTCGGCGGCAGGGTGGGGCAGGGCGGTGGCTGCGGGGGCCGCGGCCGCGACGGACCCGGGGACAGCCTTCTCGGGCTCGGGGCCGCCGTCTCCGGTGAACGCGGGTTCCTCGTCCAGTACGCCCTCGGTCTCGGCGGCCACGGCGGCCGGCTGGGCGTCGAATCTCTCCTCGGCCTCCTCGTAGGCGGTCTGGTCGGTTTTGACCTCGTCGGTGTCGCTCATGGGTTCCTCCGGTTTCTTCTCTTTGGCGGTGCGGTTTCGGACCTCTCCTACCCTCGAAGGGTCCCTCTCACAATGGGCTACCATGGCCCTGGACCATTCTCCCTGAAAGGAGCGCCATGGACCCTGTCACGTTGCTCGGATCTTGGGTGGACAGGGCCGCGGTGGACGACCCGGCCCGGGCGCGGGGGCTGCTCTGCCTCGCCTACTCGGCCGTGGCCCTCAAGGGGCGCCTCACCGGCGGCCGCGGGGTCGTCGCGGCGCAGGACCGCTGCAACGGGGTCATCGCCTCCGGGGTGGTGGGCTCCCTCAGGCATCCCGAGGCGTCGTGTGTCGTCAACATCTTCCTGCCCTGCGAGCTGCTCCACGCGGCCGGGGTGGCGCCGATGATCCCCGAGGTCGTCTCGGTCTACGTGGCCTGCACCCGCTGCGCCGAGGGCTTCTGCGAGCGTGCCGAGGCCGCCGGCGTCCCCGAGAGCTTCTGCAGCTACCACAAGCTCATGCTCGGCATGGAGGACGCGGGCGTCCTGGGCCCGCCGGCACTCGTGGCCAACACCACGCTGGCCTGCGACGCCAACCAGGTGAGCTTCCGCTCCATGGCCGAGGCCGCCGGCGCCCCGCACCTCGTGGTGGACGTCCCCCAGGGCACCTCCGAGGAGGACGTGGCCTATGTGGCCGACCAGCTCCGCGACCTCGCCGCGACCCTCGGCGACGTCCTCGGCGCCGAGGTCGACGAGGACCGCCTGCGCGAGGTGTGCCGCCGGTCGCGCCGCACGCTGGAGGGGATGCGGCGCTACTGCGCCCTGAGGTCGCGGTGCAGCCTGCCCACCACGCTCACCTCCGAGCTCTGTCTGCTCGTGTGCACCCATGTGTTCCTGGGCACCGAGGCCGCGGAGGACTTCGTGGCCGACATGGTGGCCGCCGCCGAGGCCGCTGGGGCCGCCGAGGGCGCGGGCGGCCGGGGCGTGCCTCGCGTGTTTTGGCTGCACACCCTGCCCAACTGGCAGGGGGCTATGGGCCGCATCTTCGACGGCGGCGCCGAGGCCGAGCTCGTGGGCGACGACATGGCCTGCGACTCCCTCGACGTGCTCGATGCCCTGGACCCGGAGCGGCCCTTCGACTTCATGGCCCGCCGCCTGGTCTTCTCTACGTCCAACGGCCCGGCTGGGCGCCGGGTGGACGCCGCGCTCGCCCGGGCGCGCGAGGCCGGGGCGGACGGCGCCGTGCTCTTCGGCCACTGGGGCTGCAAGCAGACGCTCGGCCTCGCCGGCGTGGCCGAGAAGGCCTTCGACGAGGCCGGCATCCCGTTGCTCGTGCTGTCCGGGGACGGCTGCGATCCGAGGAACGCTCCCTCGGGCCAGATGGCCACCCGGGTGGGGGCGTTCCTCGAGTCGCTCTCGCGCACCGCGTCCGGGGCCGCGGACCCCGGGGCGGACGGCCCTGCGGCAGGGGTCTAGTCCCCGGCGCCCTCCATGGCGGCGAGCAGGGCGTCAGCCTGGGCGGCCAGGCGGGTGCGGTCGTCGTCCGACACCTCGAGGACGCCGGTTCCGTAGCCCTTGCCGATGGCCACGCCCACGGGGTCTGCGGCGACATCCATCTTGATGGACTCGCAGAGCCGCCTGCACTCCGCCAACGAGCCGGCCGCCGCCTGGCGGCCGCCGGCGCCGCTCATGACCACGGGCTTCCCGGCCACCGCCGTGACGGCGGAGCCCTCCAGCATGGGCCGGCTCATCCAGTCGAGCAGGTTCTTCACCAGGGCCGGCATGAGGCCGTTGTACTCGGGGGTCACGATCCAGATGCCGTCGGTGGCGGCCAGCTCGCCGCGCACGCGGGCCACGGCGTCGGGGGTCGGCCATTCGATGTCCTGGTTCATGAAGGGCACGTCCGTGTAGTCGAGCTGGGCCACGGCGGCGCGGTCGCCTACCGTCTCGCGGACAACGTCCGCCAGTTGCTGGTTGAACGAGCCCGTGCGCGTGGAGCCCACGACGAGGGTGATCTTGTCCATGTCTCTCCTTCTTCAGAGGGGTCCTTCACCGGTTTGTGCCCACTCGCTTGAGGAGGTATCGTTCGTGGCCCATCTGTGGCCCCGGGTCGGTTCCATTGGCCCTCTTATCTGAAACTGTTCTGTAATATTGGAAGAACAGAGGTGAAAACGCTTTTTTTCGACACTCTGACCGTACCTGAATAATATATCTATCATGAAACCCTAGGTTTCCCGTTATCCCTCATTTTTCTGCTTAAAAGAACCCTTTCAGCTGAACGACGCCGCGGGTACTATAGTGCATAAGATAACCGGTTGCATATTCCCCTCGCCGCCTGCGGTGCGGGGTGCCGGTGTCGAGGCCAGCGTGCGAACCGGGGGCATCCATGGACAAGGACAGGCAGGACAAAGAGCGTATGCTCGCAGCGTGGCTGCGGGTCACCACGAGTGTCTCCCAAGTGCACCAGCTGCGGGACCTCCGCTACAACGAGGCCCTCATCTGCAACATCCTGATGAAGAACGAGATCGAGCACCCCGGCCGGCGCCTGACCGCCACCGACCTCTGCCGCGAGTCCCACATCCTCAAGAGCCAGATGAACCGCACCCTCCAGTGCATGGAGGAGAAGGGCATCATCGAGCGCCAACGTTCCACCGAGGACCGCCGCCGCGTCTACACGCGCCTGCGCCCCGACTCCGTGATCTACGAGCGCCAGCACGACCAGGTGCTCGACACCGTGGGCGCCATCGCCGCCCGCGTGGGCACCGACAACGTCGACCAGATCGTGGACATGCTCAACGCCATCAGTGAGGCGGCCGAGGAGGTCTCCCGCCAGGGCGCCGGCGCTGACGAAACGGGGCGGGCCGCCGTGGCCAACGCCTGACGCGGTGCCGCAGGGCACTGCTCGGTTGCCGAAGGGGCCGATGGGGAATAGAACCCCATCGGCCCCTTTCATTTACCGCGAGATTGGCTTTCCATGATCCTCAGGCAGGCGAAGGCGAAAGACCCGGCCAAGGGTGCCGGCGACGAGTCCGGCGTGGACGCCCTCACGAGCCGTTCCCAGCTCCTCGCCCGTCGCGGGCAGGTGGAGCGCCGCATCAAGGATCTCGGCCGCGAGCAGGCGTCCCTGGTGAGGGAGCGCCGGACGCTCGACCGCCGCATCGCCCTGTGCGAGCGCGACCGCCTCGCCGACGCCGTCTACGGGCCCGTGGCCCCGGAGCCCCCCGACGAGGCCACCCCCACGCCCGCCGAGGTCGACGCCGCCGGCGAGGGCATCCTCAAGCGCGACGGCACCCGCAGGAAGCCCCGCTTCGTGACGCTGCTCGGCCATACCGTGTCGGTCACGGCCGCCAGCTACGCCGTGCTGCTCCTCGTGGCCGGCGTCTTCCTCGTCCCGCTGTTCGGCACCCTCGCCTCCGAAGCCATCTTCGACGTGGCCCGCGGCGGCGTGCGTGGCAACCTCGACGTCACCGTCGTGGTGTTCGTCGTGGAGTCGGTGCTCATGCTCGCCCTCGCGGCGGGGCTCTTCGCCATGGCGCTGCGCATCCTCCAGGGCGACAGCGCCCATCGCCTGGCCCTTTGCGAGGGCTGCATCCTCCTGCTCACGGGCGTCATCCTCTGCCACGTGATGGTGTTCGGCATGACGAGCGTGCTCATCGTCTACGGGCTCCTCGCCGCCCTGCTCGTGGCCCTGCACTCCTACTGGGACCCGGAGCTCGCCCTCGAGCGCGCCAACCGCCGCACCGACACCGAGTCGCTCAAGGCCATGGTCTTCTCCAAGGACGAGCGCACCACCATCCCCGGCAGGCGCTCGGGCACCGGCTACATCACGCTGAACTTCTTCAACCTGTTCTGGATCTTCACCATCGCGTCGGTCCTCGGCCTCATCGTCGAGACGGTCTACTTCTTCATCGGGAACCACTGGTGGATGGACCGCGCCGGCATGCTGTGGGGCCCGTTCTCGCCCATCTACGGCTTCGGCGCCTGCCTCATGACCATCGCCCTCAACCACTTCCACAACAGGCCCGTGCCGGTGATCTTCCTTGTGAGCGCCGTCATCGGCGGTGCCTTCGAGTTCTTCACCAGCTGGTTCATGCAGTACGC
This sequence comes from Granulimonas faecalis, assembly GCF_022834715.1. Classification (NCBI taxonomy): domain Bacteria; kingdom Bacillati; phylum Actinomycetota; class Coriobacteriia; order Coriobacteriales; family Kribbibacteriaceae; genus Granulimonas; species Granulimonas faecalis. The sequence continues at coordinate 1,850,689 of NZ_BQKC01000001.1, read as the reverse complement.
GTTCGGCGTGACGGCGTGGAACTACAGCGGCACCTTCCTCAACATCGACGGCCGCACCAACTTCTTCTACATGTGCTGCTGGGGCCTGCTCGGCCTCGTGTGGGTGAAGCTGCTGCTGCCCGTCATGCTGTACTTCATCAAGCGCATCCCCTGGGGCTGGCGCTACACCCTCACCACCATCTGCGCCATCTTCATCATCTTCGACGGCGTGGCCACCCTCACCACCCTCGACTGCTGGTACCTCCGGGAGGCCGGCGTGCCGCAGACCAACCCCATCGAGCGGTTCTGTGCCGTGCATTACGACAACGAGTACATGGCCGATCGCTTCCAGACCATGACGATGGAGGTGTCGTCGAGCGCGAGGACGCAGTAGGGTCGTTCCGGCCGGGGCTCCCGCGACGTGGGCCCCGGCCTTGCGCGGGCGCCCCTCAGCGCCTCCGCAGGGCCTTGAACAGCAGCACCCCCACCGCCGTTCCCGCCGCCGCCCCCAGGACCGCCCGCACCGCGGGGCGGTCCAGCCCCAGCCAGCGCCGGGCATTGTCGAGGGTGCGCTTGCGCCCGATGTAGCGCTGGTACCGCCTCATCTCCGCGGGGTCCAGCGGCCCGGTCTCGTCGAAGACGGGCTCGCCGCCCAGTGCGGCGCCCCCGCCCAGCAGTTGATGGACGGTCTCCGTCGTGGCTTGGGCCGCCTGGGAGACGCGTGTCTGCATGTAGCCGCTGGCCAGGACGCCGAGCAGGTCCATGATGTAGTCGCGCACCTCGGGCTCGGCCCCGGCGATCCGGGCCGTGACGCCGGCCACGATCTCCGGGTCGCCGCTCATGAGGTCCGAGAGGCCCTCCACGCCCACATCCTGCAGCGAGTCGAAGAACGCCGTGAACACGTGTCGGCGCTTCTCGCGGTCGGCGGAGTCGAGCCACGAGTCGAAGGCGCGGTTCACCGCCCTGGCCTCCGGCAGGATGCCCGGCGACTCCACGAACGACGGCCCCAGCACCTGCCAGCTCAACGCGGAGTGCTGCATCACGCCGCGCTCGTCCGAGGCCACCACCTTGGTGGGCTCGCCCACCGAGAGGAGCTGGCCCACCACGTCGAACTCCGGCACGTAGGTGCGGATGCGGTCACGCACCGGGGCGATGCTCTCCTCGGGCAGGACCTCGGGGTCGAAGCCCGGGCCGTCGTTGTTCCAGATGACCGAGACCTTCCCGCGCACGGCCTCGCCGCACATGGCGGCGCCGTAGACCGCCAGGTTGCCTCCCTTGGAGTGGCCGCCCACCATGATGGGGGCCGGCACGTCCCCGCAGGTGACGTCGAGGTAGGTGGCCGCGTCGGTCTGCGACGGCACCACGTCGTAGGTCATCTCGAAGTCCTCGCGCCATCCCACGACCGTGTCGTCGGTGCCCCGGAAGGTCACGTAGGTGGACCCGTCCGACAGCCCCACGTGGAAGACGCAGAGCTGCTCGCCGCTGCGTGCGTCGAGCCGGGCGTGGAGGCGTCCCAGGCGGGCGTCGCGGAACCGCCGGCCGGCCGCCAGTTTCTGCGGGAGCAGGACCGTGTAGGGCGAGACTACGCCGGCCCAGCCGTAGATCTGTTCCTTGCCGTTGACCTCGAGGAAGCGCTCGGCCGCCTCGGCCATGGTCACGGTCCCGCCCTCGGCGACCGTGGGCACCACGCCCTCCAGGGCGCAGTAGGACAACTGCGCCAGCACGACGTTGTCCACCTCGTTGAAGGGCACGGCCTCCAGGGGCACGTCCCCGTACCAGTCGAGATAGTCGAGAATGTCTGCCACGCGCCCTCCTTGGCTCTCCTTGTGGTTCTGATGATGTGTACCCCTGCCCACACCCTGAAACCCCTGCGGTCACTACCATGGCATGAACCACAAAACGAATGTTCGCAGGGAGGGACACTTTGAATCGATTCGTGGGCACCCGCGCCCTCTGCGCCGTCCTGGCGGGGACCCTGACCGTGGGTGCCGGGGTTGCCCTCGTGGGGTGCGACGCCTCGACGCCTGCGACGGCGACCCAGGGCCAGGGGGTCCAGGGGCGCCGCTTCACCGTACCCCAGGCGTACTTCGGCTCCAAGGACGAGGGTGCCAGCAGGCGCGCCCTCGAGGAGGCCGGCGGCACCGACATCGTGCGCGACTCCGACGGCAACTACACCGTGACCATGAGCGACGCCGCCTTCGAGGCCTTCTGCGAGGCCGACCTCGATCGCACGCGCCAGCTGCTGGACGCCATTCCCAACTCGCCCGACTTCCCGCAAGTGAGCGCCATCGCCTACAACGACGGCCTCACCGAGGTCACGCTCACCTGCACCAAGGCCGGCATGGGCAGCCAGGGGGAGAACGCCGCCAGCACGGTCATCTACGCCGCCTGCCTGCACCAGGTCATCGTCGGCGACGACCTCGCCTGCACCGTCCGGTTGGTGGACGGCCAAGGGCAGGTCCTGGACACCTACGGCGCCCCCGCCGACGCCTAGGACACGCCCCAGCCGCCGTCTTCCGCCATCAAGGCCCGTACTTTGGGACGGGCCTTTCTTTATGCAAAAGCAGATCATAAATATGCATATATAATTGCGGGATACATCGATGTCTTAAAACATGTTGAATCCTAGCTGACAGCTCAACGGATCGGGATGACCCACGCATGCCTATCAATATAAGAATCTGTCCCTCTTGGGAGCTCCGTCGCTCCACGGAATCGCCCTGTATCGAGAAAGGCAAAAACGTAGGAAGACAACTGGATTGTTTTTATCGCATACCGAATCCAACCGCACGGGGCGGCTCGGCGTTTAGCTCCTCGTGGTCTTTCTCGGATGTTGCCATCGCCAACGGTCGAAGCATCGTGACCGGAGGGTGGGGGGCCGAGATGTTTGCAGAATATTCAGTCGATTCGACAATGCGTGGCGTGTCGTCCAGGGATGCGGGATAAGGAGTGCATCGACGGCCGTCGTACTCTCATCGGGGGAGCCGGATCGAACCCCGATGATGCGACCTTAACGTGGGGTTCTGGAAAAGTTTGGCGCATATCAGACTAATTAGGTTTTGTTTCTAGACAAGAGCGCCGAGAAGTAACAGAATATGCATGACCATTCTCACCTCGAGTGCCGGGAGGAGTTTCCCAATGAAGAGCATGGACGGCGCCGCTGTGTTCAAGGCGCTGGCAGATGAGAACCGTGTCGACATCGTCCGGTTCATCGCGAGGCATCCCGGCGTGACCGCCAGTGCTCTGCTCGACCGTCTCGACATCGCCCAGTCCACCCTCTCCCATCACATGAAGGTGCTGCTGAGTGCCGGCATCGTCGTGTGCAAGCGCAAGGGCAAGTGGACCCACTACTCCATCAACATCGAGACGGTGGACCGCATCGAGCGCTTCGTCGGCGCCTTGAGGCCCGCCCGCACGGCCAAGTCCCACCGCGCGCGCCCCATGGGCGAGGTCGCCGAGACCGAGACCACGGTCATCCGCATGAGCGGGCAGGACATCGAGGCGGAGGACCTCGAGGGGGTCGCGGCCGAGGAGTAGGTGCTCCCGCATCGGCTATACTCTCAGTGAAAAGTTATTTTCCCCGGTTCTGACTACGGTCGGGAACCGGGGGTTTCTTTTTGCGGCGGGAGGACCCCATGCTGGAGCTCAAGGACGTCGTCAAGACCTACCCTGTGGGAGACGGCGAGGTGGCGGCCCTGCGCGGGGTATCCCTGGCGTTTCGCACAAGCGAGTTCGTGGCCGTCCTCGGCCAGTCGGGCTGCGGCAAGACCACGCTCCTCAACATCGTGGGCGGCCTCGACCAGTACACGTCGGGCGACCTGCTCGTGAACGGCCGGTCCACCAAGGGCTACTCCGACGCCGACTGGGACGCCTACCGCAACCACTCCGTGGGCTTCGTGTTCCAGAGCTACAACCTGATCCCGCACCAGACGGTGCTTGCCAACGTGGAGCTCGCGCTCACGCTCGACGGCGTCTCGGCGGCCGAGCGCACGCGCCGCGCCACCGAGGCCCTGGAGCGGGTGGGCCTGGGCGACCAGCTCGCCAAGAAGCCGGCCATGATGAGCGGCGGCCAGATGCAGCGCGTGGCCATCGCCCGCGCCATCGTCAACGACCCCGACATCATCCTGGCCGACGAGCCCACGGGCGCCCTCGACTCCAAGACGTCGGTGCAGATCATGGACCTGCTCGAGGAGATCTCCAGGGACCGTCTCGTGGTCATGGTCACACACAACCCCGAGCTCGCCGAGGATTACGCCACCCGCATCGTGCGCCTCTCCGACGGCCAGGTGCTGTCAGACTCCAACCCGCCCACGGCCGCCGAGCTCGCCGCCGAGCCCATGGACCCCAAGCCCCGCCACACGCACCTACCGTTCCTCACGGCCTTGGCCCTCTCGGCCAACAACCTGCGCACCAAGAAGGGTCGCACCGTCCTCACGGCGTTCGCCGGAGCCATCGGCATCATCGGCATCGCGCTCATCCTGTCGCTCTCCAACGGCATGAACGACTACATCGCCGGCATCGAGTCGGACACCATGGGCGCCTACCCCATCACGATCAGCCGGCAGACGGTGGACATGATGGGGGCCATGAGCGAGGACTCCATCAACGAGCGTATGGAGATCGCGGGCTATGGCACGGGCGGCGACGGTGGGCAGGAGGACGCCATCGTCTCCAACAACGTCGTGGCAAAGACCGTCGAGCAGATCGACACGCTGGTGAAGACCAACAACCTCGGCGCCTTCCGCTCCTATATAGAGGGACACCATGCGGACATAGGCCCCTACGTCACCGCGATCTCCTACGACTACGAGGTGTCGCCCCAGGTGTGGCGTGAGGACGAGGGCGGCGGCGTGAGCCGGGTGTCTCCCCGCACGCTGTTCGACGGGGCCGGCACCATGGCGCAGTCCATGATGGCATCCAACGCCACGACCTCCTCGCAGTGGAGCCAGCTCGTCGACGACGAGTCGCTCCGCGAGGGGCAGTACGATCTCAGGTCCGGCCGCTGGCCGGAAGGGGAGGGCGAGGTGGCCCTCGTGGTGGACGAGAGCGGCCGCGTGAGCGACTTCGTGCTCTACACCCTCGGCCTGATCGACGAGGGCTCCATGGACGAGCTCGTCTCCTCGGTCGAGAAGGGCGAGGAGGTGGAGGACCCGGTGCACACCGTGGCCTTCGACGACGCCATCGGCAGGACCTACACGGTGTTCTCGCCCTCACAGCTTTACCAGGAGCAGGACGGCGTGTATGTGGACAAGGGCGACGACGCCCCGTACGTGGCGTCCCGGATGGCCGACGGCGTGCCCGTGGAGGTCGTGGGCGTGCTCCAGGCCAAGGACGGCGCCCCGATGACCGGCGGTGTGGTCTACACCGGGGCGCTCGCCCGCAGGCTCATGGCCGTGGCGGCCGAGCAGCCGGTGGTGAGGGCGCAGCTTGCCGACCCCGACAGGAACGTGCTCACGGGCGAGGCCTTCGAGGACGACGGCGGCTCCGCGGCGGCCGGCGTCGATGCGGCAATGAACACCATGACCTCGATGTTCTCCCGCACGGACTTTGCCGGTGGGGCCCGTGTCGCCGACGGCCCGTGGCGTGGCGGGGCCGTGGTGACGGCCGGTGTCTGGCACGCGCCCGAGACCGTGACGCTGCACCTCGTGGACGCCGAGGCGGCGGCACCCGGGGACGGCGCAGGGGATGCCGGCGGCGATGGGGCCGGGGACGCCGGTACGGGCGACACGCCGGCGCCGGGCGGCGACACCGTCACGGTGGACCTCTCCAAGCTGAGCCCGGAGCAGCGCGCCCTCGTGCAGGCGCTCCTCTCGGGCGACGTCTCGGCCGACGAGCTGCAGGAGCGCATCCGCGAGATGGTGCTCGACAGCATCACGCCGGAGGAGATCCTCTCGCGGCTCACCCCCGAGCAGAAGCAGCAGGTCGTGCAGGCGATACTCGCCGACGTCACGCCCGAGCAGATGATGGCCATGCTCACCGAAGACCAGCGCGTCCAGCTCATGGCCGACGTCGTGAAGGGCCTCTCCGACGAGCAGAGGCAGCAGCTGGCCCAGCAGCTCGGCGTGCAGGTGGACCCGGCCCAGATCCTGGCCGCCATGACGCCCGATCAGCGCGACGCCATGGCGCGCGAGTTCATGGCCTCCGACGCCGGCAAGGCCCTTATGGGGCAGTACCTGGGCTCCATCGACAAGGACGCGCTGCTCGCCGAGTACATGAAGACCGTGGACACCGACGCCCTCATGCGACAGTACATGGAGAGCATGGACACGTCGACGCTCGTGGCGCAGTACCTGCAGGGCGTGGACACCGAGGCCCTCATGGAGCAGTACCTGTCGTCGCTCACGCCCGAGCAGCTGGCCGAGATGGCGGGCATGACGGCGCCCACCCAGGAGCAGATCGACGCCCTCATGGCCCGCTACTCCGGCGACACGCCGCGCACCTACGACGACGTGCTGGTAAAGCTGGGGTACGCCACCGAGGACCGGCCGGAGCGGATCGTCATCTACCCCTGCGACTTCGAGGCCAAGAGGGGTGTGGAGGACTTCATCGCCGGCTACAACGCCCAGGCCAAGACCGACGCCGACAAGGTCACCTACAACGACCTCGTGGGCATGATGACGAGCTCCATCACCGACATCATCAACATGATAACCATGGCCCTGCTGGCGTTCGTGGCCATCTCGCTGGTGGTGAGCTCCATCATGATCGCCATCATCACCTACATCTCGGTGCTCGAGCGCACCAAGGAGATCGGCGTGCTGCGGGCCATCGGCTCCTCCAAGGGCGACGTCACGCGCATCTTCACGGCCGAGACCTTCATCGAGGGGCTGCTGGCCGGCCTCATCGGCGTGGCAGTGGTCGTGCTCATCGACATCCCCATCTGCATCGTGGTGGAGCAGAACTACGGCGTCGCGGGCATAGCGGTGCTGCCCCCGGTGGACGGCCTGATGCTCGTGGCCATCTCGGTGGCGCTCACGCTGGCGGCGGGGTTCATCCCGTCGCGCATGGCCGCGAGGAAGGACCCGGTGGAGGCGCTGCGCAGCGAGTAGGGTGGGACAAAAGTGCCCGACCATTGGGACAAAAGTGTCCGGGTGTTGGGACAGGTCGGGCCCCCTGCGTCTGACGATGCAGGGGGCCCTTCGAGTCGCTCTCGGTGGTGCGGGTTACTTTGCGGCGGGGGTCACGAGGTCGGCCTTCACGCCGTTGTTGGAGCCGATGACGCCGGCCTGCTCCATCTGGGCGATCTGGTCGTCGGTGTAGCCCAGGCCCTTGAGGATCTCGACGTTGTTCTCGCCGAGGTTGGGGGCGCGCTTGTAGTCGGGCTTGTAGTTGGCGAGGCTGAAGGGCAGGCCGATGGTCTTGAAGGAGCCGCGGGCCTCGTCCTGGTCGATGGTGACGATGGTGCCGTCGCTGTTGAGGTCGGGGTCGTTCTCCAGCTCGTACCAGTCGAGCACGGGGCCCACGGGCACGCCCTTCTCGCCGAGCATCGTGGTGAGGGTGTCCTTGTCGTACTGCATGGTGAACTGCTCCACGCGGGCGTAGACCTCGGCCTTGTGCTCGTCGCGCGCGTTGGGCGTGGAGAACTTGGGGTCGGTGAGCCAGTCCTGGAAGCCAAGGGCGTTGCAGAAGTTCTCAAAGCCCTTGGGCGACTGCTGGATGACGATGTAGACGTAGGCGTTGGGGTCGGTCTCCCAGCCCTTGGCGCGGTAGCACCAGCCCAGCACCAGGCCGCCCTCGGCGTTCTCGGGGCGCGGCACGGCCTTGCCCCACTTGTAGCCGGGGTAGCAGGCGTAGTAGCTGAGCTCGTGCAGGTGGTCGAGAATCAGCTGGTCGCGGAGCTTGATGCGGCAGAGGTTGAGCACGGCGTTCTGCATGGACTGGTACACATAGGTGCCCTCGCCGGTGTGCTCGCGCTGCATGAGGGCGGCGAGGATGCCGATGCACAGGTGCATGCCGGTGTTGGAGTCGCCCAGGGCGGCGCCGGACTGGGTGGGAACGTTGAAGTCGCCGGTGTTCCAGCCGGTAGTGGAGGCGGCGCCGCCGGCGCACTGGGCCACGGGCTCGAAGGCCTTCACGTGGGCATAGCGGCTGCCCTGGTTGAAGCCCTTGAGGGAGGCCATGATGCACTTGGGGTTGATGGCGTGCACCTGCTCCCAGCCAAAGCCCAGCTTCTCCACGTCGCCCGGGCCGATGTTCTCGACGAAGACGTCGGCGTCCTTGAGGAGGTCGGTGAGCACCTTCTTGCCGGCGTCGTCCTTCATGTCGAGGGTGAGGGACTTCTTGTTGGCGTTGAGCTGCAGGTAGTACAGGGAGTACGACCCGTCCACGTCGTTCATCTCGTTACGGGTGGGGTCGCCGCCGTGAACCTTCTCGAGTTTGATGACCTCGGCGCCGAGCCAGGCGAGGAGCTGGGTGCAGGAGGGGCCGGACTGGACCTGGGTCCAGTCGATGACCTTGATGCCGGCGAGGGGCGCCGTGTTGGTGGTGTCTGCCATGGGATTCCTTCCTTCGAACCGTGGAGGCCGCCTTCGGGCGGTCTGGGCGATGATGGCTCTCGTGGTCGTGGGTACCCGTGGCCTCCGGGGTCCCCACGGGGTGTCCCCAAGTCCACAATCACTCTACATAAATATAATTTTATAAATCTGACAGAAAAACAGTGGACTCTACCTCATGTAATAAAGGGACTTGAGATGTATTACGTCCGCTTTTTTTGGGTTCGGGCGCCAGAGCGACGCGGTTCGGGGGAAGAGACCCCGTGCGATGAAGCGGCTCTGCCACCGCATATGACATTGGAGGTACACGTGAGCAACCAAACCGCCGCCCCGAATCAGGGTCTCACCGACGGCATGCATTTCCTCGCCGACACCTTGATCGCCAACGGCGTCAAGAACATGTACGGCGTGGTGGGCATCCCCGTCACCGATTTTGCCCGTATCGCCCAGGCCAAGGGCGTCAAGTACGTGGGTATGCGCCACGAGGCCGACGCCGGCAACGCCGCCGCGGCCGAGGGCTTCCTCACCGGTCGTCCCGGCGTCTTCCTCACGGTCTCGGCCCCCGGTTTCCTCAACGGTCTCGCCTCCCTCAAGGAGGCCACCGAGAACGGCTGGCCCTGCATCCAGCTGGCCGGCTCCTCGGTCCGTCACACCGTCGACCTCCACGAGGGCGAGTACGAGGGTCTCGACCAGCGTGCCTACGCTGTACCCTTTGCCAAGGACTCGTTCCGCATCGACCGCATCGAGGACATCCCCCTGGGTATCGAGCGCGCCATCCGCACCGCCACCACCGGCCGTCCCGGCGGCGTGTATGTGGACATGCCGGACGACCTCATGGGCCAGACCATGGATGAGGACGCCGCCCAGAAGATCCTGTTCACGGCCGAGAACCTGAACCCGGCGCAGCCCGCCGACCAGGCTATGGTCGAGAAGGCCCTGACGCTGCTCGAGAACGCCAAGAACCCCATGATCGTCGTGGGCAAGGGCGCCGCCTACGCCCGCGCCGAGAAGGAGGTCGCCGAGTTCGTCGACAAGACGAACATCCCCTTCCAGCCCATGTCCATGGCCAAGGGCCTCATCCCCGACGACGACCCCCACTCCACCGCCTCCTGCCGCGGCCTCGCCCTGCGCACGGCCGACGTCATCCTGCTCATCGGCGGCCGCCTCAACTGGATGCTCGGCTACGGTGGGGGCAAGAAGTACAACCCCGACGTCAAGTTCATCCAGATCGACATCGACGGTGCCGAGTTCGGCAACGCCCGCCACATCGACTGCCCGCTCCTCGGTGACATCAAGACCGTCATGGGGCAGCTCGTGGACGGCCTGTCCTCCCACAAGATCCAGGCCAGCCAGGAGTGGATCGACCTCCTCGCCGCGGACACCAAGAAGAACGACGAGCGCTTTGGCGGCGCTGAGACGGCCGACACCGTGCCGATGACCCACCAGAACGCCCTGGGCGCCATCAAGCGCGTGCTCGACAAGAACCACGACGTCTACGTGACCAACGACGGCGCCAACACCCTGGACGACTGCCGCGACATCGTCGACATGTATCTGCCCCGCCACCGCCTCGACTGCGGCACCTGGGGCGTCATGGGCGTGGCCATGCCCTACGCCATCGCCGCCGCCGTCACCACCGGCAAGCCCGTGGTGTCCATCTCCGGCGACTCCGCCTACGGCTTCGCGCCCCTCGAGGTCGAGACGGCCTGCCGCTTCGACCTCCCCATCGTCACCATCGTCCTCAACAACGGCGGTATCTACCGCGGCGACTTCGAGGACCTCGGCGACTCCGGCGACCCGAGCCCGCTGACGCTGGACGCCTGCGCCCACTACGAGAAGGTGGGCGAGGCCTTCGGCGCCACCGGCTACTTCGCCACCACGCCCGCCGAGCTCGAGGCCGACCTCACCGAGGCCCTGGCCTCCGGCAAGCCCGCCTTCATCAACGTGCAGCTCTCCGTCCACGCCGGCGTCGAGTCCGGCCACATCGGCGACCTCAACCCCAAGCCCGTCGTCGGCCCCCTCGCCACGAGCGAGTGCGAGGACCTGAACGAGGAGGTCGTGGACGGCAAGCTCGTCCAGGAGAAGCCGGCCCAGTAAGCCGCGAGGCCATCGTGCGGGGTCGCCTTGGCGGGCGGCCCCGCACCCGAGGAGAAAAGCGCATCCATGATCAAGATCATCGTCAACGACATCGTGCCGATCCTTGTGATCATGGCCCTTGGCTACATCTGCGGTCGCGTCCATTATTTCGACGACGACCAGCGCCAGGGCCTCAACAAGGTCGTGCTCGACATCGCCCTGCCCGCAGCCCTGTTCGTCTCCATCGTCAAGGCCACCCGCGAGATGCTCGCGAGCGACCTGGTGCTCACGATCCTGTCCCTCGTGGGCGTGACGGGCATGTTCATGCTCAGCTACCTGCTGTGCAAGAAACTGTTCCACCACACCACCCAGGAGGCCGCCGTCTGCGCCCTCATCGCCGGCTCGCCCACCATCGGGTTCCTCGGCTTTGCCGTCCTCGACCCGATCTACGGCAACGACGTGACCACCAACCTGGTCATCGGCATCGTGTCCATCGTGGTCAACGCCGTGACCATTCCGCTCGGCTTCTACCTCATCAACAAGGGCCAGAGCGAGATGCGCGCCAAGGCCGCCAAGGGCACCAAGGCCGTGCCCGCCGCCTCCGCCGCCGTCCCGGCTGCCGGCTCGGCTGCCGTCGACGACGCCAAGGCCCCGAGTACCCCCGCCACCCCGGCCGGCGCCCCCGTCACCGACCAGGAGGCCCGCGCCGCCGAGAAGGAGCACGGCATCCGCAAGGAGATCGACGTCATCCGCGCCGAGGAGCGCGGTCACGCCAAGAAGCACGCCATCAAGAACCCCAATGTGGCCGCCATCGTCAACGCGGTGAAGAAGCCCGTTGCAGCCGCCCCGCTCATCGCCGTGCTGCTCGTGCTCATCGGCGTTCGGTTCCCCTCCGAGCTCGACCCCTGCTTCGAGCTCATCGCCAAGGCCAACTCCGGCGTGGCCGTGCTGGCCGCCGGCCTCGCCCTGTCCACGGTCTCTCTGGGCGTGAACAAGGAGGTCATCTGGAACACGTTTTACCGCCTGATCCTCATGCCCGCCGTGATCGTGGCCGCCGGCTTTGCCCTGGGTATGGGCAGCGACCCGTCCAAGATCTCGATGCTGGCCATGGCTGTGGCCCTGCCCCCGGCGTTCTCCGGCATCATCATCTCGAGCCGTTACAACATCTACGTGAAGGAAGGCGCCAACTCCGTGGCCGTCTCCACGGTGTGCTTCGCCGCCACCTGTATCCTGTGGGTGTGGGTCATGCCGATCCTCTGCTCCATGTTCCACTAGGGCACGTCCAACGGCTCAAGGCCTTGCCTTCGAGGGCCCGTCACGGCGGCGGGCCCTCTTTTTTGTGCCTGGGGCGGGGTTGTCGGATGGGCTGCCGGGCGAGTCTGTCTGAAACCGCGATTGCGGACGGTCCACCCGGGGGTGTCGGCCTCCGGCCTGAAACCTCGATTTCTGACGGCGGGCCTGCCGGGCGTAGGCGGCGTCGGTTTTCGGGGTGGCCGCAGGGCGGGCTTGAGCCGCCGTTCCTGCCGAGGGGCTACTCCCGGTGCCGCCGCACCTGGTCGACGACACCCTTCAAGGCGGTCCGTCCCAGCCACGCGGCCCCGATGCAGGGGAGCAGCCAGGGGGCGAAGCCCCAGCCAAAGAACTCGCAGCCCACGAGCGCGCCGGAGATGGGGCAGCCGAGGGCCACGCCGTAGAGGGCCGCCATGGCCAAGGCGCCTGTGAGCAGCGGGTCGGCCCCGCAGAGGGACGCCACCGCCGACCCCATGAGGGCCCCCGTCACAAACATCACGGTGACCTCGCCGCCCCGCAGCCCAAAGCCCAGGCACACCACGGTGAGGGCCAGCTTGAGGGCGAAGCCCCACCCGCCGTGGGGCTCCGCTAGGGCCGGGACCACCAGGTCGGTGCCGAGGCCCGCCCATCCCATAAGGCCCGGCACGACGAGGAGCGCCACGGCCACCACGACCCCTCCCGTGACCAGGCACCGCATGGGGTCGCGGCCCATGCGGCTGCGGAGCCCCTCGAGAAGGCGGACCCCCACCTCGAAGCCCACGCCCGCCACGGCGGCGCCCACGGCCACCAGGAGCGCCCCTGCGAGGTCGGGTGCCGCGGCGGCCCGGGAGCCAACGAAGGGGGTCTGGATCTGCAGGCCCATGGGCCTGGCAAAGGCCGCGGCCACCAGGCACGAGAGCAGCACCGTGGGCAGGTGGCGCACGCGGCATCGCCGGGCCGCCAGGTGCTCCACCAGGTAGGCGAAGACCCCCAGGGGGGCGCAGAGCAGGGCCGAGAAGCAGGCTGCCAGGCCGCAGGCCACGGCCCAGTCGTAGGCCGGCTCGCCGTTGTCGTCGTCCACGGAGAACCAGGGCACCATGGCGGCCCCCACCGAGGCCCCCAGGTACTTGGCGGCGGAGTCCGGCCCCACCGACGCCCCTCCCAAAAGCGACATCAGGGTCCCGGCCAGCATGGTGGGGCCCACCCTGGTGGGGAGACGCCGGTTGGCCCCCATGTCCTTCATGAGGCCGTTGAACCCGGGCCGCAGGTCCATGACCACCCCGAGGCGCCGGTACATGACTACCTCGAGGGCCGCCAGGGCCGGCAGGAGGGCGCTCAGCCACGGCAGTGCCCGCCAGGCGTCCCCTGCCCAGGAGACCCCGAGGCAGAGCACCACGTTGGCAAGGCCGCACAGGATGCCGCAGGCCACGGCGAAGGCCACGCGCCTTGCGCCCATGGCCCAGTCGTAGGCCTCGAGGCGTCGTCTTGTCCAGGTGGCGGCCGCCGTCATCCTTTGGCCCACAGGCACTCCCTCCGCAGAGCTTCCGTCGTCTCCGTAGATACCCGACCTGCCCGCTTGTCTGCGGGTATAGACCGCCTGTTCATCCCTTGGGCCCCTGGCCCGACCATCCCGTGGAGGACCCCATGCCCCAAACCCAGCATCCCCGTCGCGAGGCCATGGACGGCATGACCGCCGCGGCCTACGCGGCCTACGCCCTGTCCGACGCCGCCCTCATCTACCCCATCACGCCGGCCTCCAAGATGGCCGAGACCGTGGAGCGCTGGGCCTGCGAGGGTCGCGAGAACCTCTTCGGCGCCCCGGTGGACGTCAAGGAGATGCAGTCCGAGAAGGGCGTGGCCGGCGCGTTCCACGGTGCGCTGTCGGGAGGCGCCCTCGCCAGCACCTTCACGGCCAGCCAGGGCCTCATGCTCATGATCCCCAACCTCTACAAGGTGTCGGGCGAGCTGCTCCCCGGCGTGCTCCACGTGACGTGCCGCTCGCTCTCGACCCACGCGCTCTCGATCTTCGGCGACCACCAGGACGTTATGGCCGTCCGCGCCACCGGTGTGGCCATGCTCGCCAGCGCCACGGTGCAGGAGTGCATGGACCTCTCCCTCGTGGCGCACCTCTCCGCCATCGACGGCTCCGTGCCGTTCTGCCACTTCTTCGACGGCTTCCGCACGTCGGACGCCATCGAGACCGTGGACGTCATCGAGCCCGAGGCCATGGCGCCCCTGGTGGACCGGGACGCCGTGCGGGCGTTTCGCGCCCGCGCCATGGAGCCGGAGCACCCCGACATCCGCGGCACGGCCCAGAACCCCGACATCTACTTCCAGAACCGCGAGGCCGCCAACCCCTCCTACGACGCGCTCCCCGCCGTCGTGCAGGCCAACATGGACAAGGTCGCCAAGCTTACGGGCCGGCGGTATCACCTCTTCGACTACGACGGCGCCCCCGACGCGGAGCGCGTCGTCGTGACCATGGCCTCCTCGGCCCAGGTGGCCAAGGAGTGCGTGGCGCACCTCGTGGCGGCCGGCGAGAAGGTGGGCGTGGTAACGGTACGTCTCTACCGGCCTTTCTCCGCCGAGCACCTCCTCGACGCCATCCCCGCCACGGCCAGGCGCGTCTCGGTGCTCGACCGCACCAAGGAGCCCGGCAGCCTGGGCGAGCCACTCTATGGGGACGTGGCCCTGGCCGTGCTGTCCTCCGGACGTCCCGTCGAGGTCCTCGGCGGCCGCTACGGCCTCTCGTCCAAGGACTTCACGCCGGCCCAGGTCAAGGCGGTGTTCGACAACATGGCCCTCGAGGAGCCCAGGCGCCGCTTCACCGTGGGCATCGACGACGACGTCACGCACCTGTCCCTGCCCGTGGGCGGGCCCGTCCGCTGCCTGCCGGGGCCGTGCTCCCAGGCGGTGTTCTACGGCTTTGGCTCCGACGGCACCGTGGGCGCCTCCAAGCAGGTGGCGCGCATCCTGTCGCGGGAGCAGGGCGCCTGCGTGCAGGAGTACAGCTGGTACGACTCCAAGAAGAGCGGCGGCCTCACCATCTGCTACCTGCGGCTCTCCGACAGGCCCGTGCAGAGCCCCTACCTCGTTGACGACGCCGGCTACGTGGCCTGCCACAAGTCCACCTACGTGCGCCGCGGCTACCCCATGGCCGACCGCCTGGCCGAGGGCGGCACGTTCGTGCTCAACGCGCCCTGGGCCGACGCCGCCTCGTGGGAGGAGCACGTCCCCGCGCAGCTGCGCCAGGCGCTCGCCAGGAAGAAGGCCAAGGTCTACGCCGTGGACGCGAGCGGCCTCGCCGAGCGCTCCGGGCTCGGCGGGCGCGTCAACATGATCATGGAGTGCGTGTTCCTCAAGCTCACCGGCCTCATGGACTACGACGCGTTCGTGGCCGCCCTCAAGGCGGACATCCAGGAGGTCTACGCCGCCAAGGGCGCCGACGTCGTGAAGGCCGACCTCGAGGCCGTGGACGGGGCGCTGGCCTCGCTCGCCGCCATCGACTACCCCGACTCCTGGGCCACGGACGGCGAGGGCCCAGAGACCGTGGCCCAGAGGATGGCACCGGCCGACAGGAGCGGCTACGTGCGCGACGTCTTCTGGCCCATGGAGGAGCTCCGCGGCGACGACCTACCCGTGAGCGCCATGACGCCGGACGGCTTCGTGCCCCTCGGCACCACGGCCCTGGAGAAGCGGGCCGTGGCCTACTCGGTGCCGCGGTGGGACGCCGACGCCTGCGTGGAGTGCTACGAGTGCTCCTACGTGTGCCCCCACGCCGCCATCCGGCCCTACCTCGCCACGGGGGACGAGCTCGCCTTCGCCCCGGAGGGCTTCGACACCAAGCCGGTCACGTTGCCGGCCCTCAAGGACGAGGGCCTGTCCTTCAGGATCCAGGTCTTCCCCGAGGACTGCGTGGGCTGCGGCAGCTGTGCCTACAACTGCCCGGGCCACGCCCTGTCCATGGAGCCGCTGCCCACGCAGCTCGAGACCCAGAGGGAGGCCCTGGACTTCTGCCGGTCGTCCGTCTCCCTCAAGGACCACCTGCTGCCCGCCGCCACGGTGCCTGGCACGCAGCTCCAGCAGCCGCTCTTCCAGTTCTCCAGCTGCTGCGGCGGCTGCGGGGAGGCCCCCTACATCAAGCTGCTGACCCAGCTCTTCGGCGACCGCCTCATCATCGCCAACGCCACGGGCTGCTCGTCCATCTACGGCGCCTACATGCCGGCCATGCCCTATGCTGTCAACGCCGCCGGGCACGGCCCTGCCTGGGGCAACTCGCTCTTCGAGGACAACGGGGAGTACGGCTACGGCATCGCCAAGGGCGTCAGGATCCGCCGGGGGCATCTGGAGCGCCTGGTGTCCCGGGCCGTGGCCGACGAGGGCGCCGGGCTGCCCGCCGGGGCCACCGCCCTCATGTCCAGCTGGCTCGAGGGCAAGGACGACCCCGAGGCCGCCTACGACCTGGGGCGCGCCATCCGCACCGAGCTCGAGGGCACGGCCGCGGGCACGGGGGAGGGCGCGGGTCTCGCGCGGCAGATCCTGGACTACGGCGAGATGTTCGGCAAGAAGAGCGTGTGGGCCGTGGGCGGCGACGGCTGGGCCTACGACATCGGCTACGGCGGCCTCGACGAGGTGGTGGCGAGCGGGGAGAACCTCAACATCCTGGTGCTGGACACCGAGGGCTACTCCAACACCGGCGGCGAGATGAGCAAGGCCACCCAGATGGGTGCCGTCACCGGGTTCACCTACAACGGTAAAGGCACGCCCAAGAAGGACCTGGGCACCATGCTCATGCAGTACGGCTACGTCTATGTGGCCCACGTGAGCCTTGCCGGCGACATGCAGCAGGTGATCGACGTCATGCGGGAGGCCGACGCCTACGACGGGCCCAGCGTGGTCATCGCCTTCTGCCCCTGCATCAGCTGGGGCATCGAGGGCGGCATGGGCAGCGTCACGGGCATCATGCGCGAGGCCGTGGAGACCGGCTACTGGCCGCTCTGGCACTTTGACCCGCGCCTGGCCGAACAGGGCGGCGACGCCTTTGTGCTGGACTCCGCGGCGCCGAGCAAGCCCATGGGGCCGTTCCTGGCCAAGATGCGCCGCTATGCGAGCCTGGCCGACCGCGAGCCGGCCGTGAGCGCCAGGCTCCAGAGCGAGCTGGCCAAGGACAGCGAGGCGGTCTATCGCAAGCTGGACGCCCTGGTGCAGGTGTACGGCGGACTGGACGAGAAGAGCGGCAAGTAGGCGCCCCCCCCCACTGCCGCCTAGGCCCCGCGCCTCTCCCCGCGCCTCCCCCCCCTGCGCCTGAAAGCGATTGAGGGCATCCTCAGTCGCTTTCAGGCGCAGGGCCCCATGCCGCGGAGGCCTGCGGCATGGGGTACGGGCCGATGACAGAGTGAAGACCCATGCCGCAGCGGCCTGTGGCATGGAAAATGAACCCTTGGGCCGCCAAAACCCGTGTCGGAGCAGCTTCCGGCACGGGTTTTTCTGCCTCGGTCGACACGCCCCCGGCCACGTTCCCCGCGCTCTCTCCGCCTGAAAGCGAATAAGGATACCCTCAGACGCTTTCAGGCGGAGAGAGGGAGAGGAGATGGCCACGAGGTGCAAGCCCGCAGGTCCCGCACGAATAATCAAATTACAAAGTTACTCGCAAAATAGCAAAAAATATGCATAGACAAACTACCATGCTAGTTAGCACATAGTTCCTACATAACGGAATCTGAATATGCCAATAATGCGTATAGAGCAAATTAGCAGGCATAATGCAGGGATTTTCCCTCACCAATATAATTAACAGACACAGATCACCCATCCCTTTTGACTGTGTAGAATACATGTGCTCTAATCTCAATAACAGAAAAAAATACGACAGCAAGACAGCAAAGGAGGAGAGAGTGATTGGTCAAGACGTGGCGTTCTCCAAGGTGACCGTGATTCTCAGACGGGTTCCCCTGGAGGCGGCGCGGGTCATCGCCCTCCAGATGACCAAGAGCCGCATCCGCTCCATGGAGGTGTCTCTCGTCACGGGCGATGCGCTCGACATCATCCGCACGCTCAACGACGAGTTCGGCGACGCGCTCAGCATCGGTGCTGGCACCGTGCGCACGGCAGAGGATGCCCGCGGAGCCATCGGGGCTGGCTCCTCCTTCCTGCTCTCGCCGGTGGGCTTTTCCCAAGAGATTATCGATGTGGCCAAGGAGGCCGGCGTGATCTCGGTGCCCTCGGGCTTCAGCCCCACGGAGATTGCAACCATGTTTGATATGGGGGCAGACATCGTGAAGGTCTTTCCCGCAAGCCGCTTGGGGCCCGCCTACCTCAAGGACCTGGCCGCACCCTTGGGACCCCTGCCGCTCATGGTGGTGGGCGGCATCAACGCCCAGAACGTGCAGGACTACTTCGATGCCGGCGCCTCCTATGCGGGCATCGGGTCCGGCTGCTTCAAGCCGGAAGACATCGCATCCCTCAATGGGGCGGGAATCGCCCGTTCCTTGGCAGAACTTGAGAAAAAGGTGAGGTGGTAGCCGTGGACAGGTTCAGCGTTTCTCCTGAGGACGTGCTGCTGGGGCTCGAGGCGGTAAGCCAGGAAGAGGTCGTCCATCAGCTCTGTGAGCACTTGGCCGGCCAAGAGGCGATTGTTTCCGGCTATGAGGAGAGCCTGCTGGAGCGCGAGGAAGATTACCCCACGGGCCTTGACCTGGGCGAGGTATGTGCAGCCATCCCTCACACTGACCCTCAGTACGCCCGCGACACCAAGCTTGTGGTCGCCACACTGGCCAGTCCCGTGGCCTGGAAGAACATGGAGGACCCCGACGATCAGGTGATGGTGTCTGTGGTCGTCCTGAGCCTGTTCGACAAAGCTGAGAAGCAGTTGGAAGCACTTAAGAAAATAATGGGAATCATTCAAGACCAAGACACTCTCAAGCAGGTCTTGAGCGCTTCAGGCCCGGATGAAGTGGTAAGTATTTTTAACTAGAAAGGAAAAAGGACCATGGAGAGGAAGACCGTAATCGTATGCTGCGCCTCGTCGATGATCACCTCTACGGTTGCCGTGGAGAAGATCAAAGGGGTAGCCAAGGCCATCGGTGCCCCCGAGCCCAATTTCATCCAATGCAAGTTCTCCGAGGTGCTCGGCAACCTCGCTACCAGCAAGGTTGACCTCATCGTTCCCACCGGAAAGCTCAAAGGCGTCGAGACTGACGTGCCCATCGTGAAAGGCACCGCCTTTATCACGGGCGTCGGAGAGCAGGCAGTGCTCGACAAGATTGCAGAAGAACTCAAGAAATAACACCAAAACGAGGTGCGCAAACAGGTAGGAGGCTTGGTCCATGGAGATCGTGATCACCGCCTTGCAGACGTTCGCGTCGCTTGGCCCCATGTGCATGATGCCCATCATCATCTTTGTGTTGGGTCTCATCTTCCGCGTGAAGATGAATACGCTTTTGAAGTCGGCCCTCTTGGTGGGCGTGGGCTTCGCAGGCGTCAACATCGTTATCAATTGGTTTGTGGGCCAAGTGGCCGGGAGCGTTCAGGCCATGGTTGCCAACTGGGGCATTCAGACGTCCATCATGGATGTGGGCTGGCCGGCCCGCGCAGCCGCCACCTGGTCGTTCCCGCTGGCGGCGCCTGTGGTCTTTGTCATCCTCGGCGTGAACGTCGTGATGCTGCTCATCAAGCAGACCCGCACGGTTATGGTCGACTTCTGGTCGTACAACCACTACATCTTCACCGGTGCCCTCGTGTGGTACGCCACCGGCGGCAACCCGTGGATCGCCCTTGTCGCCGCAGCTATCGACGCCATCATCTCGTTCAAGCTCGCCGACTGGACAACGCCGGTGGTGGAGGACTACTTCGAGCTTGAAGGCGTGAACTTCCCCACTTCAAACTCGGTCTGCTGGGCTCCCATCGCCTTTTTCCTCGACAAGCTCTGGGGCATCGTTCCGGGCCTCAAGAACGTCAACGCTTCCCCTGCGGGCATCCAGGAGCGCTTCGGCTTCGTGGGCGAGCCCATGTTCATGGGTCTTATCTTTGGCGCCCTTATCAGCATCCTCGCCGGCGATTCCGTCGAGCAGATCATGATCGTTGCCATGAGCACCTCGGCCACCATGGTCCTCACCCCCAAGATGATGCAGATCCTCATGCAGGGCTTGCTGCCGTTCGCCGACGCTGTCAAGAACACCCTGTCCAAGAAGTTCCCTGACGCCAACTTCACGATGGGCGTTGACGCCGCCCTCACCGTGGCCGACGACTCCGTCATCACCGTGGGCATCATCATGGTGCCCATCACCCTGGTGCTCGCGGCCTTCCTACCCGGCAATAAGCTCCTCCCCGTGGCCGACATCGCCTACCAAGCAATGTGGCTGGCGGCGTGGCCCTGCGCCTTTGCCAAGGGCAACATCGTTCGCGGCATCCTGTCGGCAACGCTCATCACTGCGGCCGTGCTGCTCATCGGCACCGCTATGGCCCCGGTCCACACCGAGCTCGCTCTCACCGGAGGCTTCGTCCTTCCCGACGGCATGGAGCTCATCAGCACCGAGGACGCCGGTACCCACCTCATCGGATACCTGCTCTCCCTCGTGGGCGGCCTGTTCGGCTAATCGGTTTGTCCGTCAGGCCCAGGGGGCGGTCCCCTCTGGGCCTTTTTGAAAAAGGGGATGGATATGAAAATCACCGACGTGGAGCTCTTCGAGGTCAAACCCCGTTGGATCTTTATCAAAGTGAACACCGACGAGGGCGTCTCGGGCTGGGGCGAGCTCATCTCCGGCACCAAGACCCGCACCGTGGTGGAGGGGGCCAAAGAGCTGGCCGAGCGCATCATCGGCCGCAATCCGTTTGAGATTGAGCGCCTTTGGCAAGAGCTCCACCGCTCCTTCTTCCGCGGCGGCCCCATCAACGGCACGATCGTCTCGGGAATCGAGATGGCGCTGTGGGACATCAAAGGCAAAGCCTTCGGCGTGCCCGTCTACGAGCTTCTCGGCGGCGCGGCCCGCGACCGCATCCGTGTCTACTCCTGGATCGGCGGCGACCGGCCCTCCGACGTTGCCGAGCAGGCCAAAAGCCGCCTCGACCGTGGGTTCCGCGCGGTGAAGATGAACGCCACGGAGGAGCTTCACTACGTTGACACCTACGACAAGGTGAAGGCGGTGGTGGACCGCATAGCCTCCATCCGCGAGTTTTGCGGCGACGATATCGAGGTTGGCATCGACTTCCACGGCCGCGTGCACAAGCCCATGGCCAAGGTGCTCGCCAAGGCGCTGGAGCCCTACCACCCCATGTTCCTGGAGGAGGTCGTGCTGCCTGAGAACTGGGAGGTTTTCGACAAGATCGCCAACGAGGTGGCTGTGCCTCTGGCCACCGGCGAGCGCCTTTACACGCGCTGGGAGTACAAGACGCTGTTCCAGCAGGGCGCCATCGACATCATTCAACCCGACGTGGCCATGTGCGGCGGCATTCTCGAGACCCGTAAGATCTGCGCCATGGCCGAGGCCTACGACATGGCCGCTGCGCCCCACGCCCCCTACGGGCCCATCGCGCTAGCCGCCACGCTCCAGGTGGACGCCTGCACCCCCAACGTGTTCATCCAGGAGCAGAGCTTTGGCATTCACTACAACCAGGGCTTTGACATCCTCGACTTCATCGAGAACAAGGACATCTTCCAGTTTGAGGATGGCTATGTGCAGATTCCCGACAAGCCCGGCTTGGGACTCGTCATGGACGAGGGGAAGATTCGCCAGATCTCTGCTGAGGGGCTCGTGTGGCGAAACCCCGCCTGGAAAAACTACGACGGCACCATCGCTGAGTGGTAAAGATCATGGTCAACACGGTTTTGGGCCCGGTGGAGGCCGCGGATCTCGGCGTCACCTACATCCACGAGCATCTCTACGTGAAGCCCAACGAGCTGCCGGCCTTCTATCCCTACACGTTGGACGACGTGGATCGCGGCGTGGCAGAGATTGATAACTTCATGGCCGCGGGAGGGTCGACCATCGTGGAGCTGTCCCCGCTCAACTTCGGTCGAAACACGGAGGCCTTGCGAGTCATGGCCAAGCGCGCAGGGTGCCACATCGTGTGCGTGACCGGGCTTCATAAGGAAGAGCACCTGCCTTCCTGGTTCGACAGGCTCTCCGACACGGAGATTGCCGAGGTCATCGCCGATGAGATCGAGGACGGCATAGGGACTCACCACGTCAAGCCGGGCGCGGTGAAGGTGGGCACGAGCCTGAACGCCATCACCGAGCGCGAGCGCCGTGCTATCAGAATCTGCACTTCCGTGGCCGTTGGGCATCGCATGCCCATGATTACCCACTGCGACAAGGGCACCATGGCCTTGGAGCAGCTGTCCCTCATCGAGGCCGAGGGCATGGACCCGTCCCACGTCTGCCTCTCCCATGTGGACCTGACCCTGGATACCGCCTATATCGCGGAGATCTGCTGGGCCGGAGCCTACGTGAGCCTCGACCATGTGGGACGTGACCTTGCGGGGCGCGACCATGAACGTGTGGCAATGATCAAGGAGCTTGTGGATTTGGGCGTGGGCGGCAGGCTCTGCCTGGCCGGCGATATGGGTAAGAAGGACTACTGGCCCTCCTACGGGGGAAAGCCGGGACTCGCCTACATCCTCGCAGGCCTCAAGAGGGAGCTGGTGGGCTGCATTGGCGAGAAGGCCTTTGATGCCATGGTGCGCGCCAACCCCCAGCGGCTGCTGAGCTGGGAGTAGGCAACGGCAGATGCGCTGCGGCGTTGACGGCGGGCGGCTCGAGGGCAAGGAGGCCTCGAGCTGCCCGCTTGCTCTAAAATGCCTTCAGGTAAAGCCAGTGGAATGGTGGGAGCAGCCGTGTCTCGTCCGTCAAAGTGGATCGTAGCTTCAAGCGCCGTGACATTCGGGCGATTCGCAGACGGCCCGGTGCGACGCTTGGAAGAGGCCGGTTGTGAGGTTCGCCTCAACCCCTACGGGCGCCCACTCACAAAAGGCGAGATGGTGGAGTTTGCCGGGGACGCCAGCGCTATAATCTTGGGCAATGACCCGCTGCCGGCGAGCGTTATCAAGCGCCTGAGAAAACTGCGCATAATTGCCCGATACGGTGTGGGATTTGATGGCGTTGACCTTGCTGAGGCCCGGGCGCGCAACATTCAAGTGACCTACGCGCCGGCGACCAACCGCGAGGAGACGGCCGACTTTACCATGGGCCTTATTCTCGACTTGGAGCGTCACATCTCGCAGATGATCATCTCCACGCGCAGTGGGGGATGGGACAAAATCGCCGGTACGAGCCTTTACGGCAAGACCATTGGCATCGTGGGCGTGGGGCAGATCGGAAGTGCCGTGGCCCGGCGCGCCATGGGATTTGGCATGGACATTCTCGGCTACGACATCGTGCAGAGAAACGAGCCCACACTTTATGGCGTTATATACACAACATTGAACGACCTGCTCAGGCGCTCGGACGTGGTGACCATTCACACGCCCCTCAACGACGGCACCCGCAATCTCATTGGCGCTCGCGAGCTGCGCCTGATGAAGGACTCGGCCATTCTCATCAACACGGCCCGCGCGGGCATCGTCCGCCACGATGCTCTCGACAAGGCGCTGCTGGAGGGAAGGTTGAAGGGGTTTGCCACGGACGTTTTCGATAGGGAGCCGCCCGTGCATCGCCCCTACTACGACTACGAGAACGTGCTGGTAACTCCCCATGTTGCCGGCAACACCTACGAGTCCAGCGAGCGTATGGGCAACGTGGTGGTCGACAACATTCTGGCCGTCAAAGACGGTGTGGAGCCACCTGACCCTGTGACCAGCCATCTTCTCTATGAGTCTGCGGTGAGTATGGGTTTGGACGCGGGTGGCATGATTCCCTGAACGACGAACGGTGTCAGGTGGCGCCGCCATCGGCCCTGTTTCGAGTCGAGATGGCTCGGTCTCCGGTGTCGCCGATGCCCGCGACGGCGCCCCCTCGCCCCTCGGCAGACCGGCCCGTCGGTACAAAAAGGCGGCCTGCCGGCAAGAGACGGCGCGTCGGCTCCGATCGGGCCGGCGCGCCGTCTTCGCGTGCGATGGGTCGTGGTCGCTGGTTACTCGCGGTCGATGAGGGCGTCGCGGATCTCCTCGAGGAGCTTCACCTGGACGGTGGCGGGGTCCTCGGGGGCCACCTCCTCCTCGAGCTCCTGCTCGGCCTTCTTGCTCATGGCGTTGTGGGCGATGTTGATGCACTTCACCATGAGGAAGACCACGAGGGCGATGAGCAGGAAGTTGATGATGGCCTGGATGAAGTTGCCCCACATGATGGTGGCGCCGCCCACCTGGGTCTGGATGCCCGAGAAGTCGATGCCGCCGATGATGACGCCGATGAGGGGCATCACGATGTCGTTGACCAGCGAGTTCACGATAGCCGTGAAGGCTGCGCCGATGATCATGCCTACGGCGAGGTCGATCACCGATCCGCGGGAGATGAACTCCTTGAACTCGGCGATGAACCCCTTGCTCTTTTCCTTGACCTTGTCGGTGTTGACGGCCATGACGACCCTTTCTCCTCGGCACCGGCTCACGGGCGCGTCCCGGGGTTCCGGGACGGTAATAAGGTGCCTTTATTCCCCTCCAAGCCCTTGGATAACGGTCAGGGAGAAGGGTGCCGTGGGTCAGAGGTAGGCGCTGGGGGTGCCGTCCCTCAGGCTGTGGGCGATGGAGTGGAGGTCGTCGTTGTTGTCCCGGTCGGCCAGGAGCTTCAGGGGGCGCCACGCCGCGATGGGGAACCCCTCGTCCACTAGACGGCCGCCCGCCTCGCCCAGGGTGTCGAGGAGCGTCTCGTCGAGGGGCAGCTCCGCGCCGTCGGCATCCAGGGCCGCGGCGGCCTGCTTCATGGAGGGCTCCTCCACTGACTCCTCGCGGAGCAGGTCGGAGAGCTCCAGGCGGGCCTGGTCGGCAAAGCGTGGGCACCGCGCGGCCAGCACGTAGGCCGCCGCTGCCAGGTCGGGCTTTCCCTGCTGCCAGTAGGCGAAGGCCAGGCGGTAGAGGCAGAAGCCGGTGTCGTCGGTGTCGACGAGCATGGTGAGCAGCACCTTGAGCTCCGCCTCGGCCTGGGTGAAGTCGCCGTGGTCGCCGAGGAGCACGGCGCGGCGCATCCGGGGAGGGACCGAGGTGGGGGCCAGGGCCACGCATTGGTCGGCCACGGCCATGGCCTGGGCGAAGTCTCCGAGGTCCGAGTAACGCCGCGATATGGCGTCCTTGGCCTCGAAGAAGGCGTCGGGCAGCTGGTAGAAGCGGGAGGGCCTGCCGGGCTGGGGGTCGTGGTCGCCGGTGATGCCCAGGGGGTCGCGGGCCCCTTCCGCCCCGGTCTGGCGGGTGCCGCCGGCGGGGGCGTGGGCCATGAGCATGCGTACCGGGGAGCTGTTGGACCACAGGGGTGACCTGCCCTCCAGGCCTCCCCGGTCCTCGAGGGCGCCCAGGATGCGGTCGCAGAGCTCCTCGAGGCGCATGATGGCCATGACGGGGGTCTCGGCCTCCTCGGAGCAGATGGAGCGCACCTCCTCGAGCTCGGCGGGGAAGTCGTCGTGGTAGACGTCCAAGTCGGCGCCGGTTTCGGCCATGACGAGGGAGGAGAGGGGCTCCGAGAGGGGGCGTCGGTCGCGCCAGAGGTCGCCCCGGTTGCGTCCGAGGCCGGGGACCCTCAGGGGCTCCACGGGCCGGAGGGTGCCGTCGGAGAGCTCCATCGTGGCCTTCGCGCCCAGGCTGCGGGCGAGGGCCGCGGGGTCGTCCACGGGCCGGGATGCGTCGTCTTCCAGGGCCTCGATGCCCGTGCGGGAGAACCCGAGCCGGTCGAAGTCGCACCCCATGACCGCCTCGCCGCCCAGGCCGCCGTCGAAGGCGCACACCAGGCAGCGGGTGACGGCCACCGAGGAGCCGAAGGCACAGGCGGCCAGCAGCGCGGAGAGCCTGAGGCCGTAGAGGGCCACGAAGGTGCCTTGGAGGGCCCGGCAGTCCTCCAGGCCCCCGTCGCCCATGCGCTCCGCGGGGAACCACTGGGCCTTGGGCAGGGCGAACTCCACCGAGACGCAGCCCGACGGCAGGTCCACATCGTAGCGGTACTCCAGGCGGAACGGGAGCCGGAGGCGCTCGCAGGCCCTGGCCATGCGGCTGCGGACGTCCCACTCGCCGCCGCGGGCGAACTCGACGCCGTGGAAGGTGGCCATGGGGTTGGGGCGCGTGTGGCCGTCGAGGACGTCGGCGGCCTGGAGCGCCCAGGCCCTGAGGGCGCCGAAGCCCGCCTCGTCGCAGGCCCGGTCGTGGGCGGGCGCCTCGCCGTCGAGGACGAGCTGGATGCGGTTGAGGGCCGCCTCCACCGAGAGGAGGGTGTCGCGGTGGGCGGGGTCGGCGCCGGGGGGAAAGCGCATCCACCAGAGGTGGGTGCTGGCGAGGCGCACCACGTCGGCCCCGGTGGCCGCCACCGCGGACCTGAGGTCCGAGGCCCCGGCGGCCTCGAGGGACCGGGCGGCGTAGCGGGCCGCGACCCCGCCCTCGCGCCCCGCCTCGACGATCTCGTCCACGGCGTCGGGCAGGGGCTTCTCCAGCAGGACATCGAGGACCTTCCGGTCTGCGGGCGCGGCCTCCGGCTCTGCTGGGTTCCGGGTCTCGGCCTCGGCCTCGGTCTGGAGGCGCCAGGCGAGGAGCGCTCCGGCCACGGTCACGGCGCGGAAGTCCAGGTGGGCGTCGGGCGCGCCGTAGGGGCCGAGGTCGATGCCATGTGCGGCGTCGTGGAGGCGCTGGCCGCCGCCGGGGCACGGGCCCCAGAGCGCCGCCGTCTCTACGGCGTCGCCCACGCGCGCCTCCACCTCGCCGTCGTCCCGGCCGCTGTACATGAGGCCGCGGGCCAGGGGTTCGCCGGAGGGCCTGGTGTCGAGGGGTGCCGAGCAGGGCCAGAAGATGCCGCCGGCCTCGAGGCAGCCGAGGATGCGCGCGGTGACGGCGTCCTCCAGGAGCACGAGGTAGCCCCAGGTCCTCATAGCGGCCGGGCGCCACGTCTCGACGTCCACCACGGCCATGGGGAGGTCGGTGGCGTCCCCGGGCAGGGGAGGCAGGACGAGGGCCTCGGTGAACGGGGGCAGCGGGTGGGTGCGGGGTGTCTGGTCCAAGGGTGTCTCCTCACGCGGGTGGCAACCGAGTATAGCGCAGCCCAAGGGCGGCTGAAAAAACGGGCGACAGCTATGGAAGACGGCCCCGGGGCGCCTGCGAGGGCGCCCCGGGGCCGTCGGGGGGTCCGTCCGTGGCGCGGCGGGCGCCTAGTCGTCCGACAGGCGCTCGAAGGCGGCCATGAGGGGCGGGATCATCTGCTTCTTGCGGCTCACCACGCCGGGGAGCACGGCCATGCCTTCGGCGGGCTCCACGCCGAAGGCGGAGCGGATGACGGCCTCGGCGCCGTCGCCGAAGTAGAGCAGCTCGGTGGTCTGCGACTTAACGTCGGTGAACATGTACATGACGATGGGCAGGTCCTCGTTCTTCGCCGCCTCGGCCAGGTAGGGGCCCACGAGCTCCTCGGCGGCCTTGCGGCTGCCCTCGGTCATGTAGCTGCCCTGGCCCACGCCGAAGCGCGCGTTGCCGCGGGAGAAGACCTTGAAGTCGCCGTGGAAGACCTCCTCGGCGCTGCGGCCCGTGAGGTCGGCACCGGCCTCGAACATCTCGTCGGCGTAGGAGTCGATGTCCACTCCCACGATGCCGGCCAGCTCCTGGGCGGCCAAGCGGTCCTGCTCGGTGCAGGTGGGGGAGCGGAACGTGAGGGTGTCGGACAGGATGGCGGAGAGCATGAGGCCGGCGATGTGCGGCGGCGGGGTGATGCCGTTCTCGTCGTACATCTGCTTCACGATGGTGCAGGTGCAGCCCACGGGCTGGTTGCGGAAGAGTGCCGGCGTGGTGGTCTCGATGGGGCCGATGCGGTGGTGGTCGATGATCTCGAGGATGACGGCGTGGGTGAGGCCGTCCACCGCCTGGGCCATCTCGTTGTGGTCCACGAGGATGACGTGCTTGCGGTTGATGTCGAAGAGGTTGGCGCTCGTGATGACGCCGTCGAACTTGCCGTCCTCGCCGATGACCGGGAAGAAGCGGTGGCGCGTGGAGCTCATGACCTTGCGGACGTCCTCCACGGTGGTGTTGACGGAGAACTCCACGATGCCGGAGTCGAGCATGACGGCGCGCACGGGCATGGACATGCAGATGAGGCGCGTGGCCGCGTAGGTGTCGTACGGGGTGGTGATGATGCGGCAGCCGTGGCTCTCGGCCGAGCTCTTGAGGGCGCGGGTGACCGGGGCGTCGCAGCAGATGATGAGGCAGGCGGCGCCGGAGCCCACGGCGTAGTGCTGGGTCTCGTAGCGGTTGGTCACGAGCACGATGTCGCCGGGCTCGATGGTGTCCTCCATCATCTCGGGGCTGGTGCCCACGTAGACGCGGCCGCTCTCGATGACGTCCGACGGGTCGCCCAGGACCATGGTGCCGTTGAGGGTGTCGATGACGTTCTGGTAGCAGGTGTGGGAGGTGGCCAGGACGTCGGTGTCAAAGATCGCCATGTTGGCGTTGGCGATGTCCTTCACCGTGACGAGGCCCTTGAGGTCGCCGTCCTCGGTGATGCACAGGGTGTCCTGTCGCTCGTCGCGCATCTTGTTCCACGCGGCGTAGAGGCTCATCTCGCCGTCGATGCCCTCCTGGTGCTGGTACTCGAGGTCCTTGACCTGCGGGCGCACCGAGGTGATGAGGGCGGGCTCCTCCACGCCCCACCGCTTGAGGACGAAGGCCGTCTCGCGGTTGATGTTGCCGCAGCGGCGCGCCTCGTAGATCTGGGGGCCGATGGCGTTCTTGAGCCATGCGTAGGAGAGCGCCGAGCAGATGCTGTCGGTGTCGGGGTTGCGATGGCCGATGATGTTTACCTTGCGGATGGACTCTGACATGTGCGTACTCCTTGGTGGCGCACGGTCCGGGACGCCCCCGGCCCGTGGTTGCGGTCGGTTTCCATTAGAACAGTTGAAGGACGTGAATCCGGCCGCGATGGTGGAGCTTCGATGATTTCCCATCGTTGGCTTTCAGAATAGAACATATGTTCTATCCTGTCCAGTGAGAATAAGGCGTCGGTCCCATCGGGAAGGGGTGCCATGAGACTGCTCCACATATCGGACGTCCACGCCGGCAAGCGGCTCCACGGATACTCTCAGGAGGAGGACCTCGCCCACGCGCTCGCCCAGGTGGTGGACGTCTGCCGCGAGCGCTCGGTGGACTGCGTGCTGGTGGCCGGGGACCTCTACGACACCACGCAGCCGCCCGACTACGCGGTGACGCTCGTGGACGGCTTCCTGCGCGACCTCGCGGAGGCCGGGGTGCGGGTCGTGGCGGTGCCCGGCAACCACGACTCCGCCGCGCGCGTGGGGTTCGCCTCCCCGCTGCTCGCGGCGTCGGGCGTCCACGTGGTGGGCCCGCTCGAGGGGCCGGTGGAGCCCGTGGTGCTGGAGGACGCCCACGGCGAGGTCCGCGTCTGGCCGGTGCCGTTCGTGCGGCCGGCCACGGTGCGCGCGGCCCTGGGCTGCGACGCCCCGTCCCCCACGGAGGCCCTGGCGGCGGTCGTGGACGCCATGGGGGTGGACGGGTCCGTGCGCAACGTCTGCGTGGCCCACCAGTTCGTGACCTCGGGCGGCGTGGGGCCCGAGCGCTCGGAGAGCGAGCTCACGCTCGGTGACGCGGACAACGTGGAGGTCTCGGTGTTCGACCCGTTCGACTACGTGGCCCTCGGCCACCTGCACCGGGCGCAGAAGGTGGGGCGCGAGACCGTGCGCTACTCCGGGACGCCGCTCAAGTACTCCCGGGGCGAGGCCGGGAACGACAAGTCCATGGTCCTCGTGGACCTCGGCGAGAAGCGCGGCCCCGGCGACTGCGACCTCTCGTTCGAGCTCGTGCCCTTCGAGCCCCTCCGCGACGTCCGCCAGGCGTGCGGGCCCCTGGAGGAGCTCGTGTCGCCGGAGGTCCTGGCCCTCGCGCCGGCGGACGACTACGTGGCCGTCACCCTCACGGACGACACCCTGCCGCTGGACGCCCTGGGGCGCCTCCGGGAGGCCTACCCCAACCTGCTCTCGCTGGAGCACGCCCCTGCCTCCGCGACCGGGGCGCGGGAGGCGGAGGTCCGGGCGCCGGACCCGGGGCTGGACCTCGAGGGGCTCTTTGCCGGGTTCTTCGAGGCCCAGCGCGGCCACGCCATGGACGATCGCCAGCGCGCCGTGCTCGCCGAGTGCGTCGCCCTGGTAGGGGAGGGGGAGTAGATGAGGCCGGTCAAGCTCACCATGCAGGCGTTCGGCCCCTACGCCGGGCGCACGGAGATAGACTTCGATGCCTTGGGCACCCGCGGGCTCTACCTCATCTGCGGCGACACCGGGGCCGGCAAGACCACCGTCTTCGACGCCGTCACGTTCGCGCTGTTCGGCAAGACGGCGGCGGGGTCGGACAACGCCACGTCGCTGTACTCGGACTTCGCGGCGTTCGGCACCGAGGGCTTCGTGGAGCTTGACTTCATGGCCGGGTCGCGGCACTGCCGCGTGCGCAGGGGCCTCGAGTACCTGCGCCCCAAGCTGAAGGGCAAGGGGGACGCCACGTGGACGAGGGCGACGGCCTCCCTGTGGGTGGGCGACGAGGGCGGCATCCCCGACGACTGCGTACCGGTGACCAAGGTGCAGACGGTCACGCGCGACGTCGAGGGGCTGCTCGGGCTCAACGTGGACCAGTTCATGCAGATCGCCATGATCGCCCAGGGGGACTTCGCCCGGCTCCTCTCGGCCGGCACCAAGGACCGCAAGCCCATCTTCTCCAAGCTCTTCTCCACCGGGCGCGCGGCCCGGCTGCAGGGCCTCCTCAAGGGGCGGGGCAGCGCCGTGGACAAGGAGCTCGCGGAGCTGCGCAACGCCGCGCGGCAGGCCGCCCGGCGCGCCCGGGGGCCCGAGGGCGACGTGCCAGAGTTGGTCGAATGGGCCGAGGGGCCTGCCGCGGACCTCTCCCGGCCCCGGGCCGTCGTCCAGGGGCTCTGCGAGGCGGACGAGGCCTCGGTGGCCGGGTTCGACGAGTGTCGGGCGTCGCTGGGCGAGCGGGGCCGCGCCCTCGACGACGCCGAGGACCGCCTGCGCCGCATCCGCGGCCTCGAGGCCCAGGTGGCCGAGAAGGGCCACGACGTGGAGCGCCTCGCCGGCGAGGAGGGGCGGGCCAGGGCCCTCCTGGCGGAGGCCGAGGGCACCCGCGGGGAGGAGCGCGCCCTCACGGGGCGGGCGCAGGCCGTCGCGGCCACGCTGCCCCTGTACGACGAGCTTGACCGCCTTTCCGCCGCCGCCGAGGAGGCCGCGTCCAAGGCAGCCGCGGCCGAGCGCGACCGCGACGCCGCGACGGCGGCCGAGGCCCGCGGCCGCACCGCGCTGGAGGGGGCCGAGCGCGAGGTCGCGGCCCTGGGCGACGTGCAGGCGCGGCTCGACGCGGGCCGCACGGCCCTGGCGGCCGAGGAGGACGCGCTGCGCGGGCTCGAGCGCCTGGAGGGCCTGTGGAAGGCGGTGCGGCGGACGGCCGGCACCCTGGCCGACGGGCGCAGGAGCGCGGCCCGGCTGTTCGCCGAGGCCGAGGGGGCCAAGGCGGCCTGGGCCGAGGCCGACCGCCTGCGCCACGGGGCCCTGGCGGGCCTCCTCGCCGCAGATCTTGCGGCTGGCGTGCCGTGCCCCGTGTGCGGGTCCCTCGACCACCCCCACCCCGCATCGGTGCCAGGCGACGTCCCCTCGGAGGAGGAGCTGGAGCGTCTCGAGGCCGACCGCGACCGTGCCCAGGCCAGGCGCGACCGGCAGGACGGTGCGGTGGCGGAGGCCCTCAAGGCGTTTTGCGAGGCACGGGAGGCCCTGGCGGGGGAGGGGTCGGTGCCCGAGGACCCCGGCGAGGCCGGGGAGGCCGCGGAGAGGGAGGTTCGGGCGGTCGCCCAGGAGTCCCGCGGCCACGCCGAGCGCCGCGACGGGCTCGCCAGGGAGGTCGAGGCCCTCGAGAAGGACCGCACCCGCAAGGAGCGGCTGGAGAAGTCGCTGGCCGCCGGGCGCGAGGCCCTGGCGGAGGCCACCCGCTCCGCATCGGCGGCCAAGGAGGCGGCGACGATCGCCTGCGCGCTGCGCGACCAGGCGGAGGCCGCCCGCAGGGGGCGCGCCGAGGGCTTGGAGTTCGGCGGCCGGGTCGCGGCCCAGGCCGCCGTGGACGCCGCCAGGGAGCGGGCGGACGCGCTCGCCGGGGAGCGGGAGAAGGCCCGCGAGAAGGTGCTCGCGGCCGAGAAGGCCCTGGCGGAGGCCCGGGCGTCCCATGGCACCCTCTCGGAGCAGCTGGCGTCCGAGGAGCCCGTGGACGCCGAGGCCCTGGCCCGGGACCGCGCGGAGTGGAAGGCGGAGCACGACGCCGTGGAGGCCGGGCGCGACGCCGCGGTCTCCCGTCAGGCGGTCAACGCCGCCGTGGCCCGGGAGCTCTCGTCGCTCGCCAAGCGCCGGGAGGCGCTCGAGGGGACCTCCGGCGCCGTGTCCGAGCTGGCAGAGGCCGCGGCGGGCTCCGGCGCGCTGCGCAAGGTGGACTTCGAGACCTACCTCCAGATGGCGTGGTTCGACGCCGTGCTGACCGCTGCCAACCGGCGCCTCTCCGTCATGACCGGCGGTAGGTACAGCCTCGTGCGCCGGTCCGAGGCCCACGGCAACTCCCAGGCCGGTCTGGACATCGACGTCGAGGACGCCTTCACCGGGAAGTCCCGCGCCGCCGACACGCTCTCGGGCGGCGAGTCGTTCCAGGCGTCGCTCTCCCTGGCCTTGGGCCTTTCGGACGTCGTCCAGGCCCAGGCCGGCGGCGTGCGCCTGGACACCATGTTCGTGGACGAGGGCTTCGGCTCCCTCGACAGCGAGGCCCTCGATAAGGCCGTCGCCGCCCTCACGGAGCTCACCGGCACCGACAAGCTCGTGGGCATCATCAGCCACGTGGACGAGCTGCGGGACTCCGTGCCGCGCCAGATCCGGGTGAGGCGCGGCCGTGCGGGCTCCACCCTGGAGATGCGCCTGGACGGCTGACCACCGTCCCACCACCCGGACACTTCTGTCCCAGTGGTCGGGCACTTTTGTCCCACCACTCGGGCGCCCTGGGTCTCACGCCGTCGATGGGCGTCCGGCCCGTGCCGGATCCCCTCCGGCGAGGGCCTCTCGGCGCCGACTGCCCGGAACCCGTGCCACGGCCACCCGGCATGG
This sequence comes from Granulimonas faecalis, assembly GCF_022834715.1. NCBI lineage: Bacteria > Bacillati > Actinomycetota > Coriobacteriia > Coriobacteriales > Kribbibacteriaceae > Granulimonas > Granulimonas faecalis. The sequence continues at coordinate 1,817,624 of NZ_BQKC01000001.1, read as the reverse complement.
GCAGAAGTCATCAATGACAAAATAGGCGAAGTGACAGATGGGCCAGGCACCCATCCCGGAAGGAGCCCCATGGCACCCACGACCCACGACTTCGACGAGCCCGTGGACCGCCGCGGAACGAGCAGCGTCAAGCACGACCAGGACCACCCCGACCACCCCGGCGAGGACCTCCTCCGCCTCTGGGTGGCCGACATGGACTTCCGCGCGCCCGAGGCTGTGACGGCCGCCATCCACGGCCGCGCCGACCACGGGGTCTTCGGCTACACCGAGGCGTCGGGCCGCCTCGCCTCCGCCGCCTCCGGCTGGATCGCCGCCCACGACGGCTGGGCTCCCGACCCGTCCACGCTCGTCACGGGCCCGGGCGTGGTCTTCCTCATCGCGCAGGCCGTGCGGGCCCTCACCGCCCCCGGCGACCCCGTGCTCATCCAACCGCCGGTCTACTACCCCTTCTCCGAGACCGTCCGCTCCAACGGCCGCATCCTCGTGTGCGCGCCGCTCACCTACGACCCCGGACGGGCTCGCGCCGGCTTTGCCGCGGCCGTGGCGGGGGAGGAACCCGGCCCCAGCCCCTACACGTTCGACGTCGCAGCGTTCGAGGAGGCGGTCGTCTCCTCCGGCGCCCGCATGTTCATCCTCTGCAACCCGCACAACCCCGTGGGCCGCGTCTGGACGCCCGCGGAGCTCGACGCCATGGCCCGTGTCTGCGCCGACCACGACGTCTTCGTGGTGGCCGACGAGATCCACGCGGACTTCGGCCGCCCGGGCCACCCCCACGCGCCCTTCGCCGCGGCCGCCGAGAAGGCCGGCTGCCGGTGCATCGTGTGCACGTCGCCGAGCAAGACCTTCAACATGGCCGGCCTGCAGCTCGCCTGCGGCTGGGTGCCCGACGCCGACGTGCGCTCGCGCATCGAGGCCGAGATGGACGCCTGTGGCTACTTTGGCGTGAACCCGCTCTCCCAGGAGGCGGCCGTGGCGTGCTTCGAGCACGGCGGCCCGTGGCTCGCCGACCTCAAGGCCTACCTCGAGGGCACCGTCGACTGGGTGAACCGCTTCGTGGCCGGGGAGCTGCCGGAACTCTGCGTGGTGCAGCCCGAGGGCACCTACCTGCTCTGGGTCGACTGCCGCGGCCTCGGCCTCTCGGACGAGGCCCTCGCGCGGCTCGTGGAGGTGGACGCCGGCCTCTGGGTGGACCCCGGCACGATGTTCGGCCCTGAGGGCTCCGGCTTCATCCGCGTCAACCTGGCCACCCAGCGCTCCGTGGTGCAGGACGCCTTCCGGCGTCTGCGCGGCGCCGTCCGCGGGTAGCGCCGCCGCCGGCGCCGTCTCACCCCCATGAAAAAGGCGGCCGGGCCCCTGCCGGGTCCGGTCGCCTTGCCGTTATCGGTCCCTGCCGCCGCCCTAGGCCTGAACGCCGCGCTCGCAGGTGTAGGTGCGCTCAGGGAACAGCAGCTCGCACACCGTGTTCCAGCCAAAGGCCGTGCCGCGGGCGTAGGGGCAGCCGATGCAGTCGTCGCGGAAGCACACCTGCTCGCTGCGGTCGCAGTCCTCGGGGACCTCGCCCTTGCCCATGGAGGCGAGCACCATCCGGGCGATCTGGTCCATGCCTCGCTTGGTGGGGTGGGTGCCGTCCACGGCCTCGTAGTCGAGCATGAGGGCGCGGGCGTCGGCCACGTGGCAGCCGGGCCACTGGCCCGCTGCGATGCGGATGGCGTTGTTGTAGCGGTCGAAGTGGTTGCCGCGCAGGGGGTAGGTGAAGCACGTGCCCGGGGCGCCGGCGAGCCTGCCCACGGGCACGGTGATGCACCAGACCTCGACGCCGGGGTTGTCGGTGACTATGTTGGCCAGCATGCGGCTGTAGGCCTCGCCGAACTTCTCGGCGGCGTCGGCCGGCGCCAGCGCGGGCGCCACGTGGGGGTACTTGGAGAGGTCGATGTTGTACGGCGTGGCGGTGCCGCGGCCCAGCATCTGGTTCATGGTGCCACCCCAGCCGAAGTCGTTGATGCCCATGAAGACCAGGACCGCGTCGGGGCTCTCGCCGTTCTTCTTGAGGGCGTCGGTGCGGGTGCGGGACTCTCCGGCGGGGTAGCCCACGCCCTCCACGCAGGAGCCCGACCAGCTGGCGTTGGCGAGGAACTCGCCGCCCATGCCCTCGATGACCTTCATCCACCAGGTGTCGCCCACCTTCTCGACGCCGGTGGCGGCCAGGTTCTCGCCGGTGTAGAACACGTTCCACCCCTCGGGGATGTAGCCCTCGAAGGTCGAGATGGAGTCGCCGATGACAGAGACGCGCATGGGGCCAGCTTTCTCTTGGGTGCAGCCATACCCACCCATTTTGTTCCAGGCACCGCCGCTGCGGGGCACCCGGTCGACCGGCGGGTGGGGTGAGGCCACGGGCGCGCATTGGGCATGACAGGTGCGCCGCGGCCGGGGCGGCTCTGTTTCGCCCCGGCCAAAGGGCGCGGGGGCGCCGCCGCCGTGCGCTATCGTAAGGTGCCGTCAAGGAACGCACGCGCCACGCGCCACCTCCGAGAAGGGACCGCCCATGGAGTTCTCCCGCCGCCTCGACGCCTTCGGCGACGAGGTCTTCGCATCGCTCAACGCCCGCCGTCGTGAGCTCGAGGCCGAGGGCCGCACCATCGTGGACCTCTCCGTGGGGACGCCGGACTTCGAGCCGCCCGCCCACGTGGTGGACGCCCTCGTGGAGGCCGCGGCCGACCCCGCCAACTGGAAGTACTCCCTCCACGACACCGACGAGCTCCTCGAGGCCGTGTGCTCCTACTACCGGCGGCGGTTCGGCGTGGAGATCTCCCCCGACATGGTGATGATGGTCTCGGGCACCCAGGAGGGCATGGGCCACCTCGCCCTGGCCCTGCTCGACCCCGGCGACTCCATCCTCGTTCCCGACCCCTGCTATCCGATCTTCGCCGGTGCGGCCCACATCGCCGGCGCGACCCCGGTGTACTACCCGCTCACCCGCGAGAACGGCTTCCGCCCGGACGTCGCCTCCATCGACCCGGCCACGGCCGACGAGGCCACCTACATGGTGGTGTCGCTGCCGGCCAACCCCGTGGGGTCCGTGAGCACCGAGGGGCTCTACGAGGGCATCATCGAGTTCGCACGCGAGCACGATCTGCTCGTCGTCCACGACAACGCCTATTCCGACATCGTGTTCGACGGCCCGGCCGGCGGCTCGTTCCTCTCGTTCCCCGGGGCCGTGGACGTGGGCGTGGAGTTTTTCTCGCTCTCCAAGTCGTTCAACGTCACCGGCGCGCGCCTCTCGTTCCTCGTGGGCCGGCCCGACGTCGTGGCGGCGCTCCGCAAGCTCCGTGGCCAGATCGACTTCGGCACGTTCATGCCGCTGCAGAAGGCCGCCATCGCGGCGCTCGAGGGCCCGCTGGAACCCGTGGAGGAGCAGCGCCTCGCCTACCAGGCCCGCCGCGACGCCCTGGCCGACGGCCTCGAGGCCATCGGCTGGGACCGCCCCAACGCCAAGGGCACCATGTTCATGTGGGCACGCCTGCCCGAGCGCTACGCCCCCGACTCCATGGCCTTCGCCGAGGAGCTTATGGAGAGGGCCGGCATCATCGTGACGCCGGGCTCCTCCTTCGGCCCCGAGGGCGAGGGTTACGTGCGGTTCGCCCTCGTGCGTCCCGCCGCCGAGCTCGCCGCCGCTGCCGCCGTCATCGGCGAGGCCGGCTTCGGGGCGTGAGCGCGCCCGCCCGCCCCTCCCGCAGGGCGTGGGCGCATCTCGGGTAGAGAGCAGCCGATCGGAAAAACCGACAGAGGAGTAACCGTGGCAGACAGGATCGCCTTTTTCGATGTGGATGGCACGCTGCTGTCCTTCCGCACCCATTCCATGCCCGAAACCACCCGCGTGGCCCTGCGCGAGCTGAGAAAGAACGACGTGCTGATCTACGTGGCGTCCGGGCGCGCCCTGTTCCAGCTCCCGCGTGCCCTGCGCGAGGGTGAGGGCGACTTCCCGGGCTTCGACGGGTTCATCTGCAACTCGGGTCAGATCTGCCTGGACGACCGCGGCATCTTCCGCATGACGGCGCTCGACCCGGCCGACGTCCGCGCCATCACCGAGCAGTCCATGGACGGCTCCTACGACATCGTCTACATGACGGCCGACCGCGCCTTCACCCCGCGCCACGGCGACCTCGTGCGCCGCGCCGAGGAGAACGCCAACGTGCGCTTCGACGAGGACTCCCCCGAGGAGGCCTACAGGCGCCCGGTGTTCCAGATGAACGCTTTCATCGCCCCCGAGGACGAGCACCGCATCCTGGAGGTGACCGACAACGTCAAGCTCGTGCGCTGGACCGAGGACTTCGCCGACATCATCCCGGCCGACGGTGGCAAGGACCAGGGCGTGCTGGCGGTGCTCGAACACCACGGCATCGACCGCTCCGGCGCCTACGCGTTCGGCGACGGCGGCAACGACGTCTCCATGCTCAACGCCGTGGGCTGCGGCGTGGCCATGGGCAACGCCGACCACCGGGCCAAGGCCGTGGCCGACGTCATCACCACCTCGGTGGACGACGCGGGCATCTACCGCGCCTGTGTGCACCTGGGCCTCATCGACGACGTCCTGGGCATCTGCGGCGGCGACCGCACCTACACCGTCATCGAGGACAAGGGCGGGCGGTAGGCGCCCGGGGAAGGTGGTCCCATGGACAGGGAGAAGGTCATCTCGCGCGTTGAGCTCGACTACGGGCTCGACGACCTCGCCGCCACGGTGAGGCGCAACCGCAGCTACCGACGCTTCGACGAGGGCGACCCCATCGGCCGCGACCTCATGGTCTGCCTCGTGGACCTGGCCCGGCAGACGGCCTCGGCCGCCAACCTGCAGCCGCTGCGCTACCGCGTGGTGGCCGACGCCACCGTGCGCGACGACGTCTTCGGCTGCCTGGGGTGGGCCGGCTACCTCGCCGACTGGGACGGCCCCGAGGTGGGGGAGCGCCCCACCGGCTACATCGTGGTGTGTTGCGCCGGCAAGGTGGCGCCGCTCATGTGGGTGGACGCCGGCATCGCGGCTCAGACGATCCTGCTGGGCGCGAGCGAGGCGGGCTTCGGCGGCTGCATCGTGCGCAACTTCTCGGACCGCCTGCCCGAGGTGCTGGGCATCGACCCGGCGGTCGACGAGCCGCTTCTCGTGATCGCCCTGGGCGCCCCGCGGGAGACCTGCGTGCTCGAGCCCTTGGGGGACGCCCCCGACGGCATCCGCTACTGGCGCGACGCCGACGGCGTGCACCACGTGCCCAAGCGCTCCCTGGAGGACGTCCTCATCTAGGGCCCTGCGTTTCAGTGCAGTTGGAACCGACCTGTTTTGGGAATCTCTGCAACAGTGGTCGTATCGACAGGTCCAAGACGGAGGGACACACCATGGCGTTTGAGAAGGTCGTCGTCGCCGGAGGCGGCGTGCTCGGTTCCCAGATCGCGTTCCAGAGCGCCTACTGCGGGCTGGACACCTGCATCTGGCTGCGCAGCGAGGGGAGCATCGGCCGCACGCAGCCCAAGCTCGACCAGCTGGTGAAGGACTACCACGCGCAGATCGACGCCATGGAGGCGGCCCTGGCCAAGAGCCGCGCCGACGGCGAGCCCATGGCGCCCGGTGTCTGGGCCATGGGCATCGCGGACCCCGACGACTTCGACCCGGCCCGCTGCCACGGGGCGGTGGACGCGGCCGCCGAGAACCTGCGCCTGGAGCTGGACCTCTCCGCCGCCGTGGCCGACGCCGACGTGGTCGTGGAGTCCATGGCCGAGCAGGAGGAGGCCAAGATCGAGTTCTACAAGAAGCTCGCGCCCCTCATGGCCGAGAAGACCGTGGTGGTCACCAACTCCTCGAGCCTGCTGCCCTCCAAGTTCACCCGCTACACCGGGCGACCCGACCGCTACCTGGCCATGCACTTCGCCAACCACATCTGGCGCAACAACATCGCCGAGGTCATGGCCCAGCCCAAGACGTCGCAGGAGTCCTTCGACGCCATCATGGAGTTCGCCGGCCAGATTCGCATGCAGCCCCTGCCGGTGCGCAAGGAGAAGGCGGGCTACCTGCTCAACTCCATGCTCATCCCGTTCCTCTTCTCGGCCATGGACCTCTACGTCAACGGCATCTCCGAGCCGGAGTCCATCGACACCGCGTGGGTCCGCGGCACCGGCGCGCCCAACGGCCCGTTCCAGATCCTGGACGTGGTGGGCCTCGTGACCGCCTACAACATCGTGCAGCCGTACACCAAGGTCCCGGGCTTCATGGCGCCGTACAACTTCAAGGGCATCTCCCGCATGCTCAAGGAGAAGATCGACGCCGGCGAGACGGGCGTGGCGGCCGGCAAGGGCTTCTACACCTACGGCGGCTAGGCCCGCCCGCGGCACGGCGGGCGTGACAGCGGTGCCTGGACCATCTGTCGCTTCGCCCATTAATCGGTTGATGTGACCGCCCGCCTGGGGCCGGCCCCAGGCGGGCGCAGCTGGAGTGGCGGCAGCGGCGGGCGAGGCGGGAGCGGCCCCTCGGCACCCGTGGAACGTTCTACGGGTACGCAAACACCCGCAGGACGTCCTGCGGGTGCCCTCCGGCCGCCGAACCGCCCGCAGAAGCTTCTGCGGGCGGCGCTCCCGCGCCTCTCGCTCCAAGCCTCCGCGGCCGGCTGGGACAAAAGTGTCCGACCATTGGGACGGCCCCGTCAGAGCGGGATCTCGAGCAGGGCGAGCGTCCCTCTGGGGACGGGTCGCACGGAGAGGGAGAACCCCTGGGCCGTTGCGTATCGGAGTGCCAGCGCCATCCCGATGCCGGTGCTGCCGCCCTTTCCCTTGCCAAAGCGCTCGAACACCACGGCGAGGTCCTCCTCGGAGATGGGAGCCCCGTCGTTCACGGCCCAGAGGCGGGCCTTCCCATCGGCTGCCGAGCAGCCCAACCGCACAGTGCCCTCGCCGTGGCGGATGGCGTTGGTCAGCATGTTGAGAACGGCGGCGTAGGTGAGGTCGAGGTCGAAGCTGCACACGACGGGCTGCGGTCCATGGAGGACGAGGTCCACGCCCTTGTCGGTCGCCGTGGGGACCAGGCTCCGTTCAGCGTCGTAGAGGAGCTCCCGTAGGTCGGCCCGGTGGGGGTGGGGCTTGAGCCTCCCGGCGTCGGCTCTGGCCAGCCCCATGATCTGGTCGACGAGCGCGGCCATCCGCCCCGCCTCCCTGCCAATCGACGCATAGGCATCGTCGGTCGTCACGAGGCCGCGCCGTGCCGCCGCGCTCCAGCCGCCGATGGCCATGAGCGGGGCCTTGAGCTCATGGGCGGCATCGCCAAAATAACTCTCCGCTCGCAACCTTCTGGCCTCGAGGGCGCCCACTGCGGCGACCTTCCGGCTGAACCTCCCCGTCGCTGTGACGGTCAGAGCGATGAAGGTTCCGCCGCAGACAAGGGCCAGGGCGGCGCAGGGCCCCGTGACGAGGACGTAGCGCACCCCGCCGGCGGGGGAGGTCCGGTAGATGAGCAGCTCGCCGCCTGTCCGGATCAGTTGCGGGCGTGGGTCGGCCGCGAACCCCTCGTCCGTCAGGCGATGGCGGAGCCCGTCTTCCCAGGGCCGGGCGGCGCTTCCTGCCTGTGGGGAGGAGGCCGGCAGCTCCCGAATCTGCCACCAGCCGTTTTCCGGCGACGAGAGGCTCTGCGCCCCGGTCGCGCAGAGGATGGAGAGGCCGATGAGGAACGCCGCCGCCACGGCTAGGAGTTCTCCCACGATCGTGACGGCGAGCTGATGGCGCAGCCGCTCGACCGCATCGCGTCCAGCCTCCGCCATCTCACTCGAGCTCTGTCAGTCGGTAGCCGAAGCCACGGACGGTCTGGATGCAGACGTCGGAGCCGGCCCTCGCGAGCTTGACCCGCACGCGACGGCAGGTCTCGTCCAGCGTCCGGCTCTCGACACCGTCGGGGAGCCGCCATACGGCCTCGAGGATCTGCTGGCGCGAAAGAGCTTCCCCGTGGTTCTCCATAAAGAAAATGATAAGACGGAGCTCCGTGGGCGTTGCCAGGAGGGGTTGTTCCCCTACGTAGACGGCGTGGCGCCTCCGGTCCAACCTGGTGTTGCCGCAGGTGAGGTCGTCCTGGACGGGCTGGCACCCGGGATGGGCGGCATCGTAGTCCACGCGGCGCATGAGGGCCCGCACCCGGCTTACGAGCACCATCGGGTTGAACGGTTTCGCCAGGTAGTCGTCGCCGCCCAACGCGAGGCCGGAGCACACGTCGATGTCGTCGCCTTTGGCCGTGAGCAGCATGACGGGCACGGTTGAGGAGCGTCGGATGCGGGCAAGGGCCTCGAGGCCGTCCGTACCGCTCAGCATGACGTCGAGCAATACGAGGTCGGGTTCGTGGCGCCCGAACGCTTCCAACAGCTCGTCGGCGGTGGGAAAGGCCTCGACGGCAAAGCCGTCTGCCGTCAGAAACGACGTGACGAGCGTGCGCGTCGAGTCGTCGTCCTCTGCGTACAAGATAGACTTCATATTGAATCCCCGAACCGTCGCCCTTGCTGGCATCTTATCAGAGAGGCTCCTGTTGAAGAACAGATACATCGACAGGCCGTTTGCGGAGAGGCTCACGGACATCTGCTGGTTCGCAGGCATCGGGTTGAGCGCGCTGTGGACGACCCTCGAGGTCCTCGGCGTGCTTCCGTACGGCTCCTCGGACCTTGCCGCCCGGGTGGGCTCACTGGTCTTCTTCGTGCTGGCAGCCCTGCTCGCGCTCCTGTGCGGGAGTAGGGGCAGGCTCATCTGGTGCGTCGTGTGTGCCGTGGCGTCGCTCGCTTGGTGCTTCGCGTTCTAGCCGTGCCGGCTCGGCCCCGGTTTTGACAGAACCGTGACCCGATTGTGACTCGGCGGCGGTGGCCCCTCGTCCTCATCCCCCTCATCGTTAAGGCAGATGAAGAAGGGGGGCGAGCATGGTCTCTGCGAAAAAAGTCGTTCCGGCCGCTCTGGCGCTGTGCTCGCTTTTGGCGTTGTTTGAGGTAGGGCCGTCAATATGAAGCTGATCATGCTTCTGCGCCGTATCGGAATGTATGTCAAGTGGGATCCGATGACACTCTGGAATGCGGCGCTTGTGGTCTCGATGATCCTGAGTCTTCTTGGGTTTTGGGGTTTTCGGGAGGGAGAGATCTTCACCAACGCTGTGCTGTTGATGGCTGCATCCATTGTGGGTGTGCGCTTTTATCGAGAGCGACATCCTGTCCTTGTCGGAATCTGCGCTCTCCTTGTCCTCTACTCCGTTCTGATGTTGGCCGTCGCTCTTGGCGCGGCCCCCCTGCCGTGGAGTTCGTGACAGCGGTGTCTGGCCCATCTGTCACTTCGCCCATTAATCGGTTGATGTGACCGCCCGCCCGGAGCCGGCTGGGACAAAAGTGCCCGACCATTGGGACAAAAGTGTCCGACGAGTGGGACAGCCGGTGGGACGGCACCGGCGGCTAGAACAGCTCGTCGGTGTCCAGCCAGACGGTGATGGGCCCGTCGTTCACCAGCGACACCTGCATCTCTGCGGCGAAGATGCCGGTGGCCACGGGCACGTCCTCCGCTGCGATCTTGCAAAACCGCTCGTAGAGGTCGCGTGCCAGGTCTGGGGGTGCCGCCTCGGTGAAGCTGGGCCGACGCCCCCTTCGCGCGTTGGCATACAGCGTGAACTGACTCACGATGAGGGCCTGCCCGCCCACGTCCACAAGCGAGAGGTTCATGTGGCCGGCCCCGTCGTCAAAGATGCGCAGATGGCAGATCTTGTCCCAGAGCTTGCGGGCCACGGTCTCGTCGTCATGCGGCCCCACGCCCAGAAGGATGCAGAATCCGCCTCCGATGGCACCTACGACCTCGCCGTCCACGGCAACTGACGCCTCGGTTACCCGCTGCAGCAACGCTCTCATGCCGCTTCCTTTCTGCCGTGACAAACCAACCTGGTACCTTGTCTCCCTACAGCCCGTACAGCTCGCCGAACTTGCGCTCCAGGTAGTCGCAGTAATAGTCCGGGTCGAACTCCTCGCCGCAGGCCTCCTCCACGATCCGCCTCGGCTCCTTGGAGCGGCCCCAGCGCCACACGCGGTCGCCCAGCCAGGCGCGCACCGGCACGAGGTCGCCCGAGGCCAGCACGTCGTCAAAGGGCGTGCCCCCGGCCGCTAGGTCCGCCGTCATGGCGTGCAGCAGCTGTGCGCCGTAGGCGCCGCCCAAGGCGTAGGTGGGGAAGTACCCGATGGACGCCTGGGACCAGTGGATGTCCTGCAGGGCGCCGCGACGGTCGTCGGGCACCTCCACGCCCAGGTACTCCCGGTAGAGCCGGCCCCAGGCCGCGGGCACGTCGGCGGCGGCGAGCTCGCCGGAGAGGAGCCCCTTCTCCACCTCGTAGCGCACCATCACGTGGAGTGGGTAGGTGAGCTCGTCGGCCTCGGTGCGCACGAGGCTCGGCTCCACGCGGTTCTCGGCGCGGTAGAGGTCCCCGGCGGTGACGCCCTCCAGCTTCTCGGGGAAGTGCGACGCCATGGCGGCCAGCAGCGGCCCCGCGAAGGCGCGGGAGCGGCCCACGTAGTTCTCGAAGAAGCGGCTCTGGGCCTCGTGCATGCCCATGGAGGTGCCGCCGGCCAGGCACGTGCGGTCGAACTCCGGGTCCACGCCGGCCTCGTACATGGCGTGGCCGCCCTCGTGGAGCACGGAGAACACGTTGGAGAGCACGTCGTCCTCGTAGATGTGGGTGGCGATGAACACGTGGCCGGAGTCGATGCCGTCGGAGAAGGGGTGCTCGGTGCGCCCCATCACGAGCTTCTCGGGGTCCACGCCCTCGAAGAGGGCGAGGTCGCGGGCCAGCGCCCACTGCCGATCGGGATCGAACGCCCCGGCCACGCAGGCGCGCGACGGCTGCGGCGCCGCGGCCACCCGCTCCGCGAGCGGCACCACGCAGGCGCGCACACGCTCGAAGAACCGGTCGTAGAAGGCCTGGTCGCAGCCGGGCTCGTAGAGGTCGAGCAGTACGTCGTAGGGGTCGCGGCCCGGGTCGAGGCAGGCGGCCTGGCGGCGGCACAGCGCCACCACGGCGTCCAGGTGCGGCGCGAACACGCCCCAGTCGTTGTCCCGCTTGGCGCGGCGCCAGGCCATGGTGGCGTCGTTGACGGCGCGGCTCATGGCGCCGGCCAGCTCGTTGGGGATGCGCGTCTGCTCGGAACGGTCGCGCCCCAGCACGCGCAGGCGCGCGGCGTCCTTGAGGCCCAGCCCTTCGCGGTGGGCCTCCAACACGTCCAGGGCCGCGCCCATCTCGGCGCCGCAGAGCACCTCGCGGTCCATCTCCTCCAGGCCCGCCACCGCCTCGCCGCGGCCGGGGGCGGCCTTCTCGGGGTCGGCGGTCTCGGCCAGCCATTCGGCGCTCACGAGCGCGTAGCGCAGGGCGTAGCGGCGCGCCTCCATGGCGTCGATGGAAGAGAGGGCTTGTTCGAGGTCGCGGCTTGCCATGGGGGCTCCTGTTCGTCGGGGTGTCTTTGGCCATTGTGCCCCTTGGGCGACGGTCGGTTCGCGCCACGGGCGCCGTGATAGGCTAAAACAATCGGAAAGGAGCCCTATGCCTAGCTCTCACCTTGTCTTCGACGAATGGGAGGACCTCTACGCCGACCGCGTGGAGCATCTCCGCCGCAGCGCCGTGCGAGACCTGTTCGCAGCCATATCCCGCCCCAACGTCATCGGCCTGTCCGGCGGCAGCCCCGACATCTCGAGCCTGCCCCTCGACGAGGTGGCGGAGTGCGCCAAGCGCGTGGTGACCGAGAACGGCCTCAAGTCGCTGCAGTACGGCGGGTCCGACGGCCGCATCGAGACCCGCGCCATGGTGGCCGGCATGCTGGCCGAGGACGGCATCCACGTGGACCCCGACGAGATCATCATCACCGGTGGCTCCCAGCAGGCCCTGGACTTCATGGGCCGCGTCTTCATCAACCCAGGCGACAAGATCATCGTGGAGGGCCCCAGCTACCTCGGCGCCCTCCAGGCCTTCTCCGCCTACCAGCCCGACGTCGAGGTCGTGCCCATGGACGACGAGGGCATGCGCATGGACGCCCTCGAGGAGACTCTGAAGCGCCTCGGGCCCCGCGGCGCCAAGTTCATCTACACCATCCCCAACTTCCAGAACCCGGCCGGCGTGACCATGACGCTCGAGCGCCGAAAGCGCCTCCTGGAGCTCGCCCACGAGTACGACATCCAGGTCATCGAGGACGACCCCTACGGGCGCCTGCGCTTCGAGGGGGAGCACATCGCCCCCCTCAAGTCCATGGACCCCAACGTCATCTACCTCGGCACCACGTCCAAGATCTTCGCCCCGGGGCTCCGTCTGGCCTGGTGCGTGGCGCCCAAGCCGGTGCTGGCCAAGATCAACCTCTGCGAGCAGGGCGCGAGCCTCTGCTGCAGCGCCTTCAACCAGATCCTCGCCGAGCAGTACTTCACCAACACGGACTGGAAGGGCACCCTGGTCAAGTCGCGCGCCATCTACCGGAGCCGCCGCGACGCCATGATCTCGGCCTTGGAGGAGTTCTTCCCGCCCGAGGCCACCTGGACCCACCCCGAGGGCGGCCTGTTCGTCTACGTCACGCTGCCCCCGTACTTCGACACCGAGCAGATGATGTCGGCGGCCCTGGAGAACGGCGTGGCCTACGTGCCCGGCACCAACTGCTTCCCCGACGGCCAGGGCCGCTCCTCCATGCGCCTGGCCTTCTCCTACGAGCCGGAGGACAAGATCCGCGAGGGCATCCGGCGCCTCTCGGAGGTCATCGCCGACCGCATGGAGCTCTACCGCGCCTTCCTCAAGGCGGGCGCGCTGCCCGAGACCCCCAGGAAAGGGATGTGAGCCATGGACAAGCCAACCGTTGCCGTCATCATGGGCGGCTCCTCCTTCGAGCGCCGCTTCTCGCTGGCCAGCGGCAAGCACGTGGTCGAAGCCCTCGAGGCCCGCGGCCACAAGGTGCTGGCCCTCGACGCCGACGAGAACCTCGTGGACACCCTGCGCACCGAGCGCCCCGACGTGGCCTTCGTCGCCCTCCACGGCGCCGGCGGCGAGGATGGCGCCGTGCCGTCGCTGCTCACCTTCCTGGACATCCCCTTCGTGGGCTCGCTGCCCCCGGTGTGCCGCAACACCTGGAACAAGGCCGAGCTGCCCTTCGTCATGGCCCGCGCCTACGCCCCGGAGGACTCCGTGGTGCGCTGGCCCGCCCAGGTGGCGCTGCCCGAGGGGGCGTTCCGCAACCTTGGCGCCGCGGAGGCCCTCGACCTCATGCCCGAGCGCGTGGGCGGGTTCCCGCTGGCCGTGAAGCCGGCCTGCGGCGGCTCGGCCATGGGCCTCTCCAAGGTGGAGTCCGCCGACGGCCTGGGCGAGGCCCTCATGGGCGCACTGGCCTTCGACGACACGGTGCTCGTGCAGGAGTGGGTGGACGGCGTGGAGCTGTCCGTCACGGTGATCGGCGACCCCGGCGACGAGGAGGTGCTGCCGCCCGTGGAGATCGTGGCCGAGGGCGTGTACGACACCGATGCCCGCCTGGACCCGCAGGCCGTGAGCTACTTCTGCCCGGTGCGCCCGGAGTCGCTGTCGCCCGACGGGCAGGAGGCCGCGTCCATCCGCAGCACCTGCGAGCGCGCCGCCATCGAGGTCTACCGCGCCTTCGGCTGCCGCGACATGGCCCGCGTGGACATGGTGTGGGACGGCGCCGCGCCCCGGGTTCTCGACCTCAAGGTCTTCCCCGGCCTCACCGAGACCTCGCTCGTGCCCACGGCCCTGGAGGCCGCCGGGATCGCCCTGCCCGAGCTGCTCGACTCCATGGTCGAGCAGGCCTACGCGCGAGGCTGCTAGCTGTATGTGGACGGGGTCGCCGGAGGAGGGCCGGCGACCCCATTCGTTTCTCGGCCCGGCCGGGCGCGAGGGGAGAGAGGGAGAGCCATGGCTTCCGAGAAGGTCCCGTACCTGGTGGGCATCGACGTGGGCGGCACCACGGTCAAGGTGGCGCTGGTCACCATGGACGGCGACGTGGCGGACTTCTCCGCCGTGCGCACCGAGTCGATGCAGACGCCCGGGGAGCTGGCGTCGGCCGCCGGGAAGGTGCGCGCCATGGCCGAGGGCTTTGCCGGCGACGACGCCTACATCGCCGCCGTGGGCCTGGCCCTGCCCGGCGTGGTCACCCCGGAGGACGAGCTGCTCCTGGCCCCCAACGTGCAGGTGAACCTCGAGGGGCTCGTGGACGCCTTGGCCGAGGCCTTCGGCGTGCCGGTGTACCCGATGAACGACGCCAACGCCGCCGCGCTGGGGGAGCTCTGGCGCGGCAGCGGCCAGGGGGCGCGCAACCTCGTGTTCGTGACCCTGGGCACCGGCGTGGGCGGAGGTATCGTGGTCGACGGCAAGGTCGTCGTGGGCCGCGGCGGCACCGGCGAGATCGGCCATCTGCCCGTGGTGCCCGGAGGCCGTCTGTGCGGCTGCGGCAACCGCGGCTGCCTGGAGATGTACACGAGCGCCCGCGGCCTGGTGCACCTTTACCGCGACGCCTGCGCCCGCCACGGCCAGGTGCCGGTGGAGCTGGAGCACGACGCCCACTCGCTGCCGGTGTTCGAGGCCGCCCGCCACGGCGACGACGTGGCCGTGGAGGCCCTGGACGAGTACGCCCGCTACCTCGGGCGCGCGCTGGCCATGGTCGCGTGCACCCTCGACCCCGACGCATTTGTGGTGGGCGGCGGCATGAGCGCGGCGTTCGACCTCTTTGGGCCGCTCGTGGAGGACGCCTACCGCGACACGGTCATCCGCACGTGCCGGGACATCCCCATCCGCCCGGCGTCCCTGGGCAACCTTGCCGGTATGGTGGGCGCGGCCTACCACGGCGCGCAGAGGTCCGGCCTGCTGTAGGGGCCGGTGAGCCCGGGGCCGCGGCCCCGTTTTGGCATGGGGCATGCGGTATGGGGCTTGGGGCGCCCGGCTCGGGCCGTTTGGTACTTTTCGGTATATAATTTGATCTAAACCACCAAATGGGGCGCCGTTTGGTGGTTTTTCCTCCGTCGACGGCCGAAAAGTACCAAACGGCTGCGGCGGCCAGCCGTGGGCGGGCCGCCGGCCTCGGTGGCGGGCAGGCCGTGGGGCCCTACCAGACCGGGTGGGTCCCGAGGAGCCTCTGGCGGAGCTGTGCCTGGGCCTGGGGGTCGGGGGTCTCGGCCGCCATGGAGAGGCGCCGGGCCACGAGGCGGGCCACCTCGTCGAAGGCGGCGGCGTTCCCCACGATCTGCGGGGTCAGCGAGAGAGGCTCGATGCCCGCGGTCTGGAGGGCGCTCCGCCGGGCCCGATCGCGGTCGGCGTCGTGCTGGGTGTGGAAGGAGCGGCTGTCGTACTCCAGGTCGAGCCCGGCGTCGGGCCATAGGATGTCGGGGCGCACGGTCCGGGTGCCGCCCAGCAGCCGGGAGGACGCCGACGATATCGGGACCTCCTCGTTGAGCCGGGGTAGCGGGAGCCCGTGGCCCCCGAGTTCCGGCGGCAGCACGAGCAGGAGGACGACGGCGGTCTCCATGGGCGAGGCGCTTCCGTCGCAGGTGTGGGTCAGGGCCTCGAGGGCCCGGCGCGCCCCCGGCATCCCCCGGTTGCGCCCCGTCTGGCGCGCGAGGTCCACCACCGAGACGAGGGGCTCCGGGAGTGTGGCGAATCCCGCCGGGAGGTCCGGGCGCAGCAGGTAGGTGCCGCACAGCTCCATGGCGAGCAGGCAACATCCCACCGGGTCGAGGTCGCGTGCGCGCACCACGAAGTGCTGGGCGGGCGTGAGGGAGCACACGGCCTCGCAGCCGCCCACCTCGGCAAGGCTCCCCGCGGGAGGGTCCAGGGTCGAGCAGAGGCAGCGGACCCCCTTCGCGCGATGGATCTTGGCGGGGGTGTCCACCACCACGTCCACGGCCGGCTCGGGGCCTTCCGCGGGGCCGTGGGTCTCAGCGGCGGCGCGCAGGAACCCCTCGACGGCGGCGTGGACGGGGGTCTCTCTGAATCGCTTGATCTCTCGTGCGGAACAGCGGCTCCGGGCCATGGCGAGGCTGGTCTGGGAAGGGGAGAGGGGGTTGAGCGGGATTCCAAGGGTCCAAAACGCCCTCGCCATCAGGCCGCCAAACACGGTGCCCATAGGCAGCTCCCTGAGGCGGTCGAACTGGTGGCTCCCATACTAGGGGACTTTGCGGCGCCGGGGGAGGTCGCGGTTGTTCTCGGAACCGTTTGGTGGTTTTTCCTCGGTACTGGGGCGGAAAACCACCAAACGGCACCCCATTTGGTGGTTTAGATGAGTTTTCATACCGAAAAGTACCAAACGGCTGCGACGGGTTGGCAGGGGCAGCGGGAAGCCGGCGCCGGCAGCCGGCAGCGGTCGGGCCATCCCGGCTGCAAGCGGCCCCTTGGACCCTCGGGGAGTCCCGAGAAACAATCCCACCACACGGGCGATATACACTTGACAGGCCCATGGCTCCACGCCGCCGGGCTCCCATCGCACGTTCCCGCGGCTTGGAGGTCGCTCCTTGAAACCCACCGACACGTTCAAGTACCAGCTGCTCGAGAGGCTCTGTGCCGCCTTCGACGGGGCCGCCCCCGCCGACGAGCCGCCCACCCTGGTCCCGTCCGACATCCTACCTTCCTACCTCGAGCACGACGACGAGGCCTCCCGCAAGCAGGCCCAGTGGATCTTCTCGGCCGTGCAGTCGCTGGAGAGCCAGCGCATGGTGCGCATGACCAAGTCCAAGCACGACGGGGGCACCTACGTGGACACCGTCACCCTGGAGGACGCCGACAAGGCAGCCCACGAGCTCGAGAAGCTCGCTGCCCGCGTGGCCCAGGAGGAGGCCGAGCAGGCCCGGGCCGAGGAGGCCGTCGCCCGCAAGCGGCAGGCCCAGTCCCAGGGCGGTCAGACCCACGCGCAGCGACACGGTCGCCGCCGCACATCGGATCCTGTGGACCCGCGCATCACCGAGGAGGCCGCCGAGTACCTCGACGAGGTAGACTCGCCCCTCACCCCGCGCGAGCTCTCGCTGCTCGTCACCGGCGACACCAAGAAGCTCGACCGCGTGGGCCTCAAGCGCGTGGCCCAGACCCTGCGCCGCCGCGGCTCCAGCGCCAGCCGTTCCAACGTGGGAGCGCTGGAGGAGGCCGGCGTCGTGGCCGACCTCAAGACCATCTGCGTCAAGGGTCCCGTGGTGCTCATCACCCAGAAGGGCGCCGTCGACGCCTCGATCCTGCCCAATGGCATCTCGATGTTCGACGCCGACCTCGCCAACATCGACCGCGCCTACGTGCGCGCCCGCCGCATCGTCACGGTGGAGAACCTCGACGCCTACCGCCGCTGCAACGACGACGACGTCTACATCTACACCCAGGGTTCCGTGTCGCCGCGCCACCGGGCGCTCCTGCGCATGATCCACGAGCAGAACCCCGAGGTGGAGTTCGCGCACTTTGGCGACATCGACTACGCCGGCCTCAAGGCCCACAAGGTCATCGAGGACACCCTCGGCTGCGAGGTGGGCCTCTTCCACATGGGCATCGCCGAGCTGGCGAACCCGGCCTACCGCAAGGCCATCCACCCGCTCACGTCCAAGGACCGCGACCTCCTGGCCCAGCTCCTGGAGTACGAGCGCTACCGCGGCCTCGTCTCCTACATGCTCGAGCGCAACGTGAAGCTCGAGCAGGAGATCGTGGCGCTGGACCTCTTCAGCGACTACGACGTGGACTCCGCCATGGCGGCCCTCCCCGCCGGCCGCGGCGGCCAGGGCGAGGGGCAGCAGGACGACGGCAAGCGCCGCGAGGGCACCTACCGCAAGCAGAGCCAGCACTCGCGCGGTCAGCGCAGGCAGCAGGCCGCCGACGGCCAGGGCGCCCAGCAGTCTTCGCAGCAGGTCTCCAAGGCCGAGGCCGCACCCAAGGTTGAGCCCGCCGAGCCCGAGGCCGCCGTCGGGGCGGAGGCGCCTGCGGACGCCGCGCCCGCCGAGAAGGCCGACGCCCCCAAGCCGCGCCGTCGCCGCCGCTCCCGCAGGCCCAAGGCCGAGCAGGGCGCCGAGGGGCAGGCCGCGGAGGAACGGGCCGCCGAGGGGCAGGACACGGAGGGACAGGTCGCGGAGGCGGCGGACGCCGAGCAGCCCGCGGCCGACGCCGACGCTCCCGAGGGGCAGGTCTCCACACCCGAGACCACGCCCGAGGATGCCCCCGCCCCCGAGGCGGAGGCCGAGGGCGGCGACGCCCGGTCCGCCGAGCAGGATGCGGAGCCGGAGCAGAAGGACGTGCGCCCCGGCCGAGCCGGGCGTCGCCGCCGCAGCACCCGGTCCAAGGCCGCTGCCGAGAAGGCCGCCGAGCAGCCTGAAGCTGTAGCCGATGCCGCAGCCGAGGCCGGCCAGGTGCCCAAGCCCGAGGACGCTCCCGAGCCTGCGGCCGACCGGCCCGACGCCGAGGCGCCGGCCCCCGAGACCGACGCCCCCAAGCCGCGCCGCCGCCGTCGCTCCCGCAAGCCCAAGGCGGCCCAGCCCGAGGTCGCCGGCGGCGCCGCCGCGCCCAATGCCGCCGCTGCGCCCGCCGACGACGACGCCGCCTCCGAGGCCGCTGCGCCCGCCGACGCCGCCCCCGAGGCGCCCGCGACCCCGGAGCCCGCGCCTGCCGAGGTCAAGCCCGTCTCCAGGGCCGCCCAGACCCGCAAGCTTCGCAGCGACCTGCTCGCCAACATCAAGTCCGGTGCCGTGTCGCCCGCGGACGTGCTCGACGCCGTGGACGATGCCGCCCGCTCCCTCACCGTGGTGCGGTTCCTCTCGGCGCTGCCCGGCTGGGATCGCGCCCGTGCCACGGCCTTCATGGAGGAGGTCGGCATCAGTGCCGGCCGCACCCTGCGCGGGCTCGGCAAGAAGCAGCGGGCGCGCGTTGTCGAGGCCGTTACGGGGGAGTAGGGGACTGTCCGGCGACTGGTATCATCGGTGCGCTTGGCCACTGTAGATCCAAGGAGGAGCTATGCCCCCACGCTTCACCGGCGACAACGCCACTGGCTGCGGCTTTGGCTGCCTGGCGGTCATCATCATCCTGTTTTTTGTGAACCTGTTCTTCCGCGGCGTGTTCATCATCGTGCGGTGGCTCCTGCCGGTGGCGGTGGTGCTGGGCGTCTGCTATGCCGCCTGGTACTACTTCTTCCGCAACCGCCAGTAATCTGCGGCGGGACAAGCGCGCGCCTGGCTGGCAGACGCTTGTTGCTGCCTCCCGTGCATCTGCCGTTCCCCCGGCCGCGCTCCTTCTGTCTGCCCTCCGCGCCCCCGCCCTTTCCGCGCCTGCCCTCCGCCTGAAAGCGAATAAGGGAGCCCTCAATCGCTTTCAGGCGCAGGAGGGGTCGCGCAGGAGGGGTCGCGGCGCAGGGAACCTCGCAGGGGCCCGGCGCAGAGAGTTTCAGCTTTTCGGCCGTTCGGGCCCGGGCGCTAGGCCTTCTCTCCGCAGAGGATGGGTCGTCTCAGTGTCGCGCGGAAAAGTCCGTAGCCGCCAAGCAGCAGCACGACGGCCAGGCCACCAAGGAGTGCTGCGAGTGCTCCCACGCTCCACCCAAAGACAAGGCCAAGGATGAACTTGACCGCCAGGCACACGATCCAGAGGCCCATCGAGGCAAAGGAGCACACGAGAACCGAGCGGCTGCGGTTGGCAACGGTGGCCGGGCTGACCCAGCCAAAGTTGGGCCTCGATACGTCAATGAGCAGGCCCAGGTTGGCCGTGAACCAGAAAAAGGAGAAGGGCAGGACGGCACAGAGGGCTATCGCCTGCCATGCCACGCCGCCTATGGCCAAAAGCACGCAGCAAACCAGGGAGAGCGCTGCGCACATCACGCACCAGGGGAGCATTTTCGATAATAAAATAATCTTTTTCGGGAGGGGCAGCGTGAGCATGATCCAGGCGCACGGGCCTTCCAGTGAGGTCGCCACGCCGCTCATGGGGCAGATGGAGGCCAGGTAGGCGATGAACAGCACAACGGTGAGCTCGATAATGTCCGCGACCTCGGGGCCCACCGCCTCGGGGCCGGCCTGGCCCGAGATGAACGCATGGCCGGCGAAGGCAAACGCCCCTGCCATCGCCACCATGCCCACCATGCCAAAAAGCTGGTTGAGAACCACGGCTGGCGTGTCGAAGGCCTGGGAGACCTCCTTCAAGGAGAGGGCCATGAGGGGGGACCTGGAATCCCTAGGCCGCAGCTGGGAAGCCCGCTGGGAGGAGGCCGGTGTCGCCGACACCATCGTGGCGATGGCGCGGTAGCAGTGGGAGACTATCCAGACGCAAATCGCCGCCACGGCAACGCACTCTATGGAGAGGAGGGCAAGGGCGCCCCAGCTCCCGCGACACCACGTATCGATAACGGCCGCAGCGGGAGGGAGCCACAGGCCCATTCCCTTGGCAAGGGTGTCGGCCATTGCCGAGAGGGCCGTCGTGTCATCGGAATGAATAGAGCTGCTTATGAAAAACCACGCTCCTGCGATGGCGAGGCCCGCGCAGAGCTGAAGGACGGTCGAGAGCGCCTTGGCCGCCTTGAATCGCGCCGTGAACGCTGCAATGCCGGCCGCCAACAGGGCGCACACGCCAACGACCGGAGCCGGCATGAGCAAGGTGCAGGCAACGACGGCTGCGAGGCGGACAGGGGAGACAAGGGCCGGGTCGCAGTACATGGCCGCCCCGCAGAGGGGCACCACCAGCACGGCCGCAAAAGATACCCCGCCAAGGTAAAGGGACGCAAGGCGTGCCAGCACCTGGGTCCGCTGGGGAACGGGAAGGCTCATGGTGAAGTCGTAGTCCTTGGCGGCAAACAGGACGTCCGAGGCTTTGGAGAACGAGGTCAGTGCCCCGCCTGCCAGGGCGAAGATGGACGCAAACGCCGGCACGGCGCTCCCGGCACCAAGGGCTTGGAGACTGAATCCAAAAGAGCCGAGGAAAAAGGCGACAAGGGCGCAGACCAGGATGGATACCAGCCAAGTGGTGACGCGCTGGAAACCCTCGCTACCCTTGCCCCCTTCCTTGCCCGGCTGGGCGTACACAGCTTTGAACTGCACTTTTAGCATCAGGAGGAACAGCCTCATCGCCCCTCCCCCGCGCCGTCGGCCATGACGTCCATGAAGACGTCCTCGAGGGTCTCGTCGCCCATCACGGCCTCGATGGGGCCCTGGGCCCGCACCGCGCCGCCGCGCACGATGGCCACGGTGTCGCAGAGCCGCTCCACCACCTCGAGCACGTGGGACGAGAAGAGCACGGCGCCGCCGCCGTCGGCGTGCTCGCGGAGCATGGCCCTGAGGGTGCGGGTCGCCACCGGGTCGAGGCCCACGAAGGGCTCGTCGAGGACGAGGAGGGCCGGCCTGTGGACGAAGGCGCCCATGAGCACCAGCTTCTGCTGCATGCCGTGGCTGTAGGAGGAGGCCTTGGAGCCCAGGGCGTCGGCCATGGCCAGGCGGTCGGCCAGCCCCCCGATGCGTCCGGCCCGCTCCGGGGCGGGGACCCCGAAGACGTCGCAGACGTAGTCGAGGTACCCCATGCCGGTCATGAAGCCGTAGACCGAGGGCGTGTCGGGGACGAAGGCGAGGCCGGCCTTGGCGGCGACGGGGTCGGACGCCACGTCGTGGCCGCAGACGGCGATGGACCCGCCGTCGAAGCCCTGGATGCCCACGACGGAGGAGATGAGCGTGGTCTTGCCGGCGCCGTTGGGGCCCACGAGGCCCAGGATCTGGCCGGAGTCGACCTCGAGGGAGTAGCCGTTCGCGGCCACCTTGGCCCCGTAGGTCTTGCGGAAGCCGCGCACGTCGAGGACGGGCCGCGGGGCTGGTTGCGTCATGGGGGGGGTCCTTTCGTAGGGGGTGGGGGCTGCTGCCGTCTTGGACACAAAAAATGGTCAATCATACCAACGGCTGTTCGAGGTTACCCCCCCTCGCCCGCTGCTATATGTGGCTGTTGTTTGCCGATATATCCGGCAATCAGTTGTTGTCAGGGCCGGCACGGGGAACCGAGAGGCGGATGCCATATTCTTACAACTGATTATTTATTGTTGCCAAAAGTTCCGGCAAGCCATGAGCGCGGTTGTCTCGCTCTTTTCTTTTGCTGACAAATCTACCTAGTGTTTTGTGGTCTTTGACAGGGTCTGTCAGGGAGTTGTCAAAAACGGCCTCAAAAAGGCCCTTCTCGGCAAAGCCTATCCTGCGTTCAAGCCGGTCGTGCAGATCGGCCGTTCCTGCTCTTGCGAGAGAAAAAGAGATGCCATGTCGAGAGGCCCCAAGGCTCTGCCAGGCCCATGGCCCGTTTTTCTGCAAGGTCTATGCGGACGGTTCCGTGGCCCTCTGTGACCTTATGGACGCCCCCGAGGCCCGCGTCTTTCTCGAGGACATCGTCGATTGCCCCGAGAGGCTTAACGAGGTCTACAGCGACATCAAGGCCACAGACCCGCTTCAAGATTCGTCTTGCGTCCGTTGCCCGGCGCTGCAGGCCTGCGGCGGCCGCGCATGCTGCCGCCGTGACCAATGCGACCCTTCCGTGCTCAAACGGGTGCTCGGGTCGAACCTTGCCGTGCTCTCCCATTCCTTAAGAAAGGAATAACTCGATGTACGTCCATGAGTTTTTTCGGCGACACCCGCTGTGGATGACTTCTTGCCTTGTGGTTGTCGCAATTGCGTCCTGCGTGAACGTGGGCATGGCCTTTGTGGTGCAGGCGCTCGTGTCCCTGGTCACTTCGGGTGAGCTTGCGGCTCACCCCGAGGCGGCTTGGGTTGCCGTGGCCTATCTCGTGCCGTGGGCGCTGACCGAGTACGCCTGGGTGGCGTTCACCTATCATCTGGTGGGCCGCTACCAGGCCGATATACGACTCAACGTTATGGACCAGATAAAGGGCATCAAGGTTCCCCGGTTGAGCCGCTTCTATCACAATCCCGATGCCTTTCGGTCTGGAATCGTCAACGATGCCGGCTTGATTGGTGCAGATTATTTTTACTACACATTTAGGATAACCTATGATGTGGTGACGTTTGTGGCCACGATCATTGCGACGGGCCTTATCGACCCCTCGTTCATACCCTTTGTGCTGGGCCTTTCCTTGGTCTCGGCCATCCTTCCCAAGTTTGCCCAGAAGCGCCTCTCTGAGGCCCAACGCCGTACCTCTGACAGGGTTGCGGTGCTCATCGCGGAGGCCTCCCGCATCACCGACGGTATGGAGTCCCTTGTCTCTTGTCGTTGCGCTGAGCGCGCGTGGCAGGCGCTGGTCGATGCCAACGAAGGGGTGAGGCGGGCCTTCGTGCATCGCCTGATGGTGAGGACAGAGGTTTATACCTTGTCCGTTGCTTCGGGAAAGCTCGTGACCTACGGCATCTGGGCCCTGGGGGCCTTGGCCGTGGCCCAGGGGTCCATGGACCTGGCCAAGCTCGTGGCCCTGGCCCAGCTCATGACCGTGCTGCAAGACCCGATTCAGGAGATATCCCCCATCTACTCGGACGTTATCTCCAATCGGGCGCTCGTGAAGAAGATCAAGGACCTGTCCCAGGAGGAAGAACTGGACGACGGGGAAGACGCTGCGGCCGCAGGTCTCGCCGCCCCCGCCCCCGCCGACGGCCTGGCCTGCGAGGGCCTCACGGTCGCGGCCGAGGGCGGCGGCGAGGTGCTCTCCGGGGCCCGCCTGGCCGTGCCCGCCGGCGCCCGGGTGCTCGTGGAGGGCCCCTCGGGGGCGGGAAAGACCACCCTTCTGCGGGCCCTGGCCGGCACCGCGGCGGCCTCGGGCGCCGTGTGGCTGGGCGGGGAGCCCCTGGGGCCGGCCGAGGACCGGGCCGGCCGGGTGTGCCTGGTGACCCAGGCCGCCTTCCGGGCCGCCCCCGACCTGGCCGGCTGCATGGACCCCGGCGGCTCCGGCGACGCCCTGGCCGCCGCCCGGGAGGCGGCCTCCGCCTGGCCCGGGGTGCTCGGCCCCCTGGCCGCCCGCCTGGCCGAGGACCCGCGCGCCCCGGCGTCATCGCTGTCGGGAGGGGAGGCCAGGCGCCTGCACCTCCTGCGCGGCCTCCTGGCCACCCCCGAGGCCCTGCTGCTCGACGAGGCCTGCGCCGGGCTCGACCCGGCCTCGGCCGCCGCGGCCCTCTCCGAGGCCAACGCCTCGGCCGCGCCCGTGGTGCTGTCGGTGGTCCACGACCTGCCGGCCGACCCGGCCTCGCTGGGCTTCACGCACCGCGTGCGGGTGGAAGGGGGCCGCGTGGGGCCCCTGGAGCCGCTGTAGCGCGGGCGGCCGCGCCCCGCCTCCGGCCGTGGCTCCCGGCCCTGCTCCCCCGCGTCCCCTTCTGCGCCTGAAAGCGGTCGAGGGCGCCCTCGACCGCTTTCAGGCGCGGGGGGCGGGGGAGCAGGCGCAGAAGAGAAGAGGAGAGGAGAGTCCGATGCGGCTGTTTCTCACGGTCCTGTTGGTGCAGCTCAAAGCTGTTTACGCTCACCCCGAGAAGTGCCAAAAAGCATCCGTTCCAGGACGCGCTGCAGCTTTGCTTCTGTCCGGAGTCGCCTGCGTCCTCGTCCTGTGTTTCATGGGCTATTGCGGCTTCAGCCTTCAAGCCGCAGGTGCCGGAATCGCGCTGCCCGTGCTCTCGGCGCTTCTCGCCTTGGCGTGTGGGGCGGTGGCCTCGTTTCCCGCGGCCGCAGACGCGCTGTTTGCCGCCGAGGACTACCGCTTTTCCATGAGCTTGCCCATCTCTGAGTGGGTCCACGTGGTGACGCGCCTTGTTCCTCTGTATCTCGCGGGCGCGTTCTTTGCGGCTTGGCTGGTTGTGCCTCTCTGGGGAGGGGCCGCGTCATGCGATGCGGTCCTGCTTTCCCCCGTGCATATGGCCGCCGTTGTTGCCTGCTCCCTGCTGGTGCCCGCCTTGGCCTTGGGCGCGTTTTCCCTGCTGGGGGCAGGCATCACCGTGGCGACGGCACGGCTTGCTGCGGGCGGGCCCTCTCTGTTGCCACGAATATCGCCGTTGCGGCCCTCGTGTCGGCGATTTTGCTCGTCCCGATCTTCCTGCTGGGTTCCAGCGGCCCCGAGGCGGCTTTGACTACGGCTAACGATCTCGCGGGCGCCGTGGGCCTTTGGTTTGCCCCTACGGCGGCGCTCGTAGATGCGTGGGTTCACGAAAGCTGGGGTGCCCTCGCCCTTTTCTGTGCGGAGTGCGTCGCCGTTCCCGCTGCTTGCATCGCAATCGTTGCTCGGCAGTATCGCGCGGTCAACACGGCCGTGGCGGCGGGCCCGGCTCGGCCCAAGAGCGCGCCGCCTGCTTGCCCCAGACCCCAGCGTTCCCCGCTTGTGGCACTTGCCGCAAAGGAGCTGCGTCAAGCCTTCAGCTCTCCTGTAACCATTGTCGACCAGCTCTTTGCCGCAGTATGCATGGTGGCCCTTTCGGGTGCGTTCGCTTTTCTTGCTCCCGGACTTGCGGCGGAAGGGGGTCCTGATGCGGTCAAGCCCGAGGTTGCGCACTTCATTGAGCTTGCCGTTGTGCTTATCGTCTCCTGCTTTGCCTCCGTCTCGCCCGCAAGCGCTGCGGCCGTCTCTTTGGAGGGGCACCGTGCCTGGATCATGCTCACGCTTCCGGTTCTCACAGGGGCGATCTTGCTGTCAAAGCTGCTCCCGTGGTGCGTCATGTGCGCGACGGTCTCCCTGACCTGTGTGGTCCTTATGGCCGTAGGGGGTGCGCCGTGCCAGGTGGTTGGCCTGTGCGTTTTTCTCCCCTGCGCCTCGTTCTGGTTCACGGCCAATCTGGGTCTGTACCTCGACGTGTCGAATCCGCGCTATGAATGGGCGAGTCCAGGGGCCGTTGCCAGCCGCGGTCGGCCGGCGGTGGTCTGCGGCCTTGTGACGGCGATTCTTACCGTTGCGGCCCTGGCGACCGACTTTGTTCTCGCCCTTGCTTGCGACTGGGGCCTCGGGCGGCTCAGCGCCCTTTTCGCTGCCTGCGCCTGTTTGCTGGCGATTGGCGGCTGTGTCCTTTTCCGCGCGACGCCGATGCAAAAGGCGCGGTAGGGGCGATTGCGGCTGATCGGCTCTTGCTTGTCCGTCGTTCGGCCCTCGTTCGGCCCTCGCTCGTTCATCGCTTGGCCCACTCTCTCCGCCTCTTTCCCTCCCTCTCCGCGCTCCTCTTCTGCGCCTCCCCTCCGCGCCTGAAAGCGGATAGGGACGCCCTCAACCGCTTTCAGGCGGAGAAGTAGTGGCGGGAGGATGGGGCGGAGAAGGGGAGGCGAGGGGAGGGGCTGTCGAGAAGGTCGCCGGCGGCGCCGGGGCGGCGACGCTGGCGCGAAGGCCTGCGAATGCGCGAATAGAGTGGCGCAAAGGCCGATCGATGCGCAATTTGGGGCCTTTTTCGTGCATCGGATGCCTTTCGTGCCAAAAAGGTCGCGCATCGGTGCCCTTTTGTGCCAAGGCCTCCCTTCGTCGCGCGCTCGGGGCCTCTCGTGCCAGCCTCCCGCCATCGCTCGTCTCCCGCCAGCGTCCAGCCCCTGCCTTTCTCCGCGCCTGAAAGCGGATAGGGACGCCCTCAATCGTTTTCAGGCGGAGGGAGGGGAGCGGCACAGAAAGAGGCCGGGCGCAGAAGAAGCGGCGGAGAAGGGCCCGCGGAGAAGGGGCCTGCGCAGAAGGGACCCGCACGGAGGGGAGGTCAGCGTCCCGTCGCGCCCGGCCGCGACCCACGCCCAGCGCCGGCACCGCCGCTGCGACCCGCGTCCAGCGCCGCCCCTGCCCCGCAGCCCACCCCCTCCGCAACAGCGCCGCAGTCCCGCGCCCGTACCCCCCCGCGCCCCCAGCGCCCGGAACTCATGATTCGTTGCCGGAAAATCCTGCAAATCATGAATCAACAATGTCACTTTTTACAAAGGCGGATGGTACATCATTTTGCTGATAGCAGCCAATGGGGCGCCACCTCACAAAAGGATGTGCACATGGGACTCGGTGTATCGGTGTATCCGGAGCGCGTTGACGTAGACGCCATCGTCCAGTACCTCGGCCGAGCGGGGACCCTCGGGTACTCGCGGGTGTTCAGCTGCCTGCTGTCTGCCGAGGGGGGCCGCGCCCACGTGGTCGAGCGCTTTTCCCCGGTGGCCCGGGCCGCGCACGAGGCGTCCATGGCGCTCACTCTCGACGTCTCGCCTGTGGTCTTTGAGCGCCTCGGCATCAGTCCGGACGACCTCTCGTTCTTTTGCGACCTGGGGGCAAACGCCATCCGCCTCGACGAGGCCTTCACACCGCGTGAGGTGGCGGCTCTCACCCACAACCCCTACGGCCTGGCGGTGGAGCTCAACGCCTCCACGGCCGACGGGACCGTAGCCGCCGTCTGCGCCTGCGAGCCGGACCGCTCCCGCCTGAGCGCGTGCCACAACTTCTACCCTCAGCGATACACCGGGCTCAGTGCCTCGTTCATGGAGCAGGAGAGCCGCGCCGCCAAGGAGCTCGGCCTCGGGGTGGCCGCGTTCGTCTCGTCCGGACAGCCTGACGCCTGCGGCCCGTGGCCCCTCAAAGAGGGTCTTCCCACTGTGGAGGCCCATCGCAACGCCCCCATCGACCTGCAGGCGCGCCACCTGTTTGCCACGGGCGTGGTGGACGACGTGCTGGTGTCCAACTGCTTTGCCTCAGATGACGAGCTTCGCTCCTTGGCAGCGCTGGACCCTGCCACCGTCGCGCTCGGGGTCGTCCCGGCCAAAGGGGCCGAGGCCCCGCTTTTCAATGCGCTCCTGGGGTCTTCGCTGCGGGTCCGCGGCGACTCCTCTCCCTATATGCTGCGCGACTCCGACCAGAGGGCCCGCCTGGCGCCTCTGGGCATCGCCCCGCACAACACGTGGGGCCTTGTGCCGGGCGACGTGGCCGTGGTCAACGACCGCGGCGGCCGCTACGCCGGTGAGCTGCAGGTTGTCCTCAAGGCCATGGACAACGACGGCACCAAGAACGTCGTGGCCAACGTCGTTGAGGAGGAGCGCTTCTTGCTGGGATACCTCGGGCCGTGGTCCGGGTTCTCGTTGCTCGCGTAAGAGACGATTGGAGAGTTAGATGGTCAAAGTAATGCTCGTCTGCAACATGGGCATGTCCACGAGCATGCTCGTCAAGAAGATGCAGGAGTCCGCCGATCGCCGCGGCATCGATGCCAGGATCTGGGCCGTCCCCGAAGCCAAGGCGGCCGTCGAGGGGGCGGATGCCGACGTCGTGCTCCTCGGGCCTCAGATCCGCTATCTCGAGGACCGCATCGCCGCCCAGGTGACGCCCGTCCCCGTGAGCGTTGTGGACGTCATGCAGTACGGCCGCATGGACGGCGACGCCGTCTTGGACTCGGCCCTCGATCACATCGCCTAACCGCTCCTCACGGCACGGCCCGGGAGACGGAAGAAGACAGAAAGGAAGTGTTTCATGAGCAGTCCTATGGACGGATTCATGCAGTGGATGGAGACGAAGTTTGTCCCCGTGGCCAGCAAGGTCGGCAACCAGCGCCACCTTGCCGCCGTGCGCGACGCCTTCATCTCCATCCTCCCCATCACCATGGTGGGCTCCATCGCCACGCTCCTCAACGTGTTCGTGGTTGACCTGCCCACCATGTGGCTGGGCGAGGAGAACGTCGTCACCACGTCGCTCGCGCAGGTGGTCAACGTTGACGGCCTTGTGAGCCATGGCTCCATGGCCATCTTTGCCCTGTGTTTTGCCTTTGCCTTTGGCTATCGCCTGTCCCGCGCCTACGACGTGGACGGCCTGGCCGGCGGCGTGATCGCCCTCGCCTCGGTAGTGGCCACCATGAACTTCGCCCCCGAGTTTGCCTATGTGCTTCCCAACGTCACTCCCGACGCGATGGGCGCGCTCTCCTCGGCGGGTCTTGCCGTGGCAGAGGTCGATGGCGCGGTGACTCTTCAGGTGACGGGCGCAAACCTCATCTCCACAGCGCTCACCGGCGCCACCGGGCTCTTCTCGGCCCTCATCTTCGGCATCATCTCCACCATGGTCTATGTGAAGCTGACGCTCAAGGACGTCACCATCAAGCTGCCCGAGGGCGTGCCGCCCGCGGTCTCCAAGGCGTTCGCCGCCATCATCCCCGGCGTTGTGGCCGTCTACGTCTGCGCTATTCTCGCCCAGCTCTGCGTGGCCCTCACCGGGCAGTACCCCAACGACCTCATCGTGGAGTTCATCCAGAAGCCCCTTCTGGGCATCTCCCAGAGCGCCCCGGCCATCGTGCTCACAAGCTTCTTGATCCAGCTCCTCTGGTTCTTTGGCATCCACGGCTCCCAGGTCATGGCCCCTGTGCTCGAGGGCCTGTACACGCCGGCGCTCTTGGAGAACATGCAGGTCTGGAACGCCACCCACGACATCGCCCAGCTGCCCTACCTGTGGACCAAAGCCTCGTTCGAGTGTTTCTCCATGTTCTCGGGCGCCGGCATCACCCTGGGCCTCATCATCGCCATCATGATCTTCTCCAAGCGTCGCGAGTGCCGTGTGGTGGCCGAGATGTCGGCGCCCATGGGCGTCTTCAACATCAACGAGCCGGTCATCTTTGGCATGCCCATCGTCTTGAATCCCCTCTACCTCATCCCCTGGCTGCTGGTTCCGGTGGTCGCCACGGTCGTGGCCATGGCCTTCACCTTCACCGGGCTCATCCCGCCGGTGTTCATCCAGGTGCCGTGGATCATGCCCGTGGGCATTGGCGCGTTTCTCGCCACGGGAGGCAATGTGCTCGCAGGACTCGTTGCCCTGCTCAACCTCCTGATCTCCTTTGTCATCTGGACGCCGTTCGTGAAGCTCGCCAACCGCATGGACGCGCCCGAGAAGCAATAGCCGCACGGTTTTTGGCCTCCACGCTCGAGATGGCGTGGAGGCTTTTCTTTGTTCTGCTCAAAGCTGCGAAAAGGAGCCTCCATGGATGCGTTGAGTTCTGCGACCAAGTGGGCCCTGGCCCTGCTCTCCATGGGTTGTGCCGCCTTCACCTACGGGTATGCCACGGGAAACATCAACGTGGGATGGGGTGTGCTGCTGATTGCGGCCGCTGGTATCGTCGCTGTGGCCCATTGGGCGGCTGGGAGGCGTCATGCGCGTTGAGAGATGGATGGATGTGGCCCCCGAGACGGCGTTTGCCTGCCTTGAGGAGGCCGTTCTCGCCGATATGGCCCAAGGAGGGCTGCCGGAGGGGCGCAGGCCGTGCGCCGGCACGACCTGGCAGCGCCCCATGGTCACCAAGATGGGCCAGACCGTCACGGCCACGGTCTCTGTCGAGGAGTACGAGGACGGGCATGCCTACGCCTCGTCGGTACAGGCTGGAGACGGGACCTACCTCGTCCGCTACGGCTTGGAGGCCAACGGGGAGGGTGTCATCGTCTCCTACGAGGAGACGTTTGACGGCAGCGGCTTTTGGTGCGGCCTCAACGGAAGGCTCGTGGGCCTTGTGACCGCCCCGTGGCGCCGTGCCAAAATGACGCGCCACCTATGCGCCCTCGAGCGGCTCGCATCTATGCGCAGTGATTCCGGGTCTTGAGGGACTATTTCTCCATTGATTCTTATAGGAAACTGAATAAATGGTAAATCGCTGTTCGCTATTATAAATATACTAAACCATAATGAAAAACAGCCAACTTTGTTGGCAAATACAATCATAGCTATTTACCTGCAATTATTCGTGAAAACAGCTATCTTGTTCCCTTGCCTGTAAAGATGGAAATCTACAGTTAACGATTGGGCTAGGAGTTAAGAGAACAATCTCTATTGTGGTCGAGAAACCATTCACCAACTACGCGTGCGGACCCGAAAAACCGCACGGGGGGGGGTCGTTCAATGGACCACAAGAACGTCTCGGCCGGGCCTCCGGTCAACAAGCGGGGAGTAAAGGTAGAGCGGGTTCCGCGCTACGGGCTCCGTAAGCTCTCGGTGGGCCTGGTCTCCTGCATGCTGGGCGGCACCATGATGCTGGTGTCGCCCGTGGCGGCAGTTGCGGCTGAGTCCCAGCCGGCCATCGCCACCCGTTCCATCGACCCGAACTTGCCGTTCGCCGCCAAGGGCGTCGAGGAGAACCCGAGCCTTCGCTACGCCGGCCTCGAGTATAAGAGCGTGGACGACAAGGGCAACATCGTGCTCAACGAGGCCAAGTGGGCCAAGCTCGCCACGGGCTGGGGCCACGACGACTCTATCCAGCTCTCCGGCCAGTATCTGCTCTACTTCGACAACCCTGACTTCTACAACGAGGTCGCCAGCATCTCCGCTGCGGGTAAGCCGATGAACAAGGTCACCAACGTGGACGGCAAGGAGGTGCAGCCTGGAAAGCTTTGGTCCATCGGCATTGCCAATCCCAACCCGTTCGATTACGCCAAGATCGGCATTGTCACCAACCACGACATCGTCATCACGCTGAAGGACGGCCAGACCTTGGACAGCCTCGGCCTCGCCGACACGCCGGTCAACTTTGGCTCCGTCTGGCTCACCGACGAGGGTCTTATCGATCCCAACGGCTCTTCCAACGGCTTCATCTTGAAGAACAACGATAAGATTTTGCCGGACGACCAGTACTACAGCGGTCTTGGCCGTAACTTCTGCAACGGCGAGATGATCCAGAACATCATATTCGATCAGAAGACGCGCACCATCCGCTCCGTTCACACCTTCAAGCCCGACCAGAACTTCCTCCAATCCAACTACTCGTGGCTGCTCTACGTCAAGGAGCGCGTCCCGGCCGAGCTGCTCAAGTACATCAAGGTCAACGACGTGAAGCTGGGCGTTTCTGACAAGCTCGGCAACTACACCGGCGACAACGAGTGGATCGACCTCAACGTCGACGACTCCGGCCTCGTGGACTCCTCGCGCACGCCGGCCGTCTCCATCGCCGACATCGACACCTCGTCCAATGGCGATAAGAATGCCGCTAAGGAGCGCTTCAAGGAGGCCAGGACAAACCTCGACAACAAGGTCTTTTGGGGCACCCTTGGCCAGTCGCGCAACTACACCATCTCCTACACGCTCAAGGACGACATTGACTCGGCCCAGTTCGTGCGCGACCTTGCCGAGTACGTGAAGAAGAACGGCTCGCAGCTCAACGTTGACTCTTGGCTTGAGGCCGACTTCCCCGACTCCTTCATCGGTGGCGGCATGCTCGTGGGTGGCAACGACAACGGCGATCCCACCAAGATGATCAAGGGCTCCTACGCCAACGCCTTCATCGACCTTACCGACTCAGACGGCGACGGCATCCCCGACTTCTCCGAGAACAACATGGGGACCAACCCCGCCCTCTATGACACTGATGGCGACGGCCGCTCTGATGGTGACGAGCTCACCCTCGACCAGACCGGCCCTGTGGACCCCAAGAGCTTCAAGGTGGGTGTGGGCCCGTTGATTCCCCCCGCCGACTACGACCCTGCTGCCACAAAGCCCGGCGAGACCACGCTCTACCTCAATGGCGGGGACAGGAACTCCTCCGTTGCCGGCTCCCATGCTGTCTTTCTGACCAAGGAGCCTTCGGCCGCCTGCGATTCGAGCACGGGCGTTGTGGACCCCAACTCTGTTCAGCAGGTGTCCAATTCTGACACCAAGCTCATCTTGGCCCTGCGCCCCTACGATGCGGCCACCAAGAAGTTCGATGCCACCGCTACCGGCGACAGCTTGGGCGTTCCCGACAAGGAGTACAACTCCGACGCCATCAATGCTGGCATTGACCACGCCGATCTTCTCGGTAAGATCCCGGCCGAGCTTGTCATTCCCGATACCCATAAGCTTGCCCCTGGCGACTATCAGCTTGTGGTGTACCGCAGCGCCGACGATCCCAACCCGGTTCCCGGCGAGGTCATTCACGTGGTTGCCGACGCTCCTACTGCCCTGGACGCCACGGTGACCGCCCCCGGCCCCCAGACCGAGGGCCAGGCCGTCCCGGCCGGCACCAAGGTCGTGGAGCCCAACAAGCCCGGCTCCACCATCAGGGGCGACGTCGTTGCCGGCATGGCCGTCAACCCCCAGGGCGAGCTCACCGGCACGCCCACCATCGACGACTGGAAGGACGGCGAGACCGAGCGCGTGGTCAAGCTCCCCGTCACCGTCACCAACGGCTCCGAGACCAAGCGGGTCGAGGTCCCCGTCACGGTCAAGCGCCCCCAGGCCGCCCTGGACGCCACGGTGACCGCCCCCGGCCCCCAGACCGAGGGCCAGGCCGTCCCGGCCGGCACCAAGGTCGTGGAGCCCAACAAGCCCGGCTCCACCATCAGGGGCGACGTCGTTGCCGGCATGGCCGTCAACCCCCAGGGCGAGCTCACCGGCACGCCCACCATCGACGACTGGAAGGACGGCGAGACCGAGCGCGTGGTCAAGCTCCCCGTCACCGTCACCAACGGCTCCGAGACCAAGCAGGTCGAGGTCCCCGTCACGGTCAAGCGCCCCCAGGCCGCCCTGGAC
Source organism: Granulimonas faecalis (assembly GCF_022834715.1). Lineage (NCBI taxonomy): Bacteria > Bacillati > Actinomycetota > Coriobacteriia > Coriobacteriales > Kribbibacteriaceae > Granulimonas > Granulimonas faecalis. Next base: position 1,784,268 of record NZ_BQKC01000001.1, on the reverse strand, counting down.
GCCACGGTGACCGCCCCCGGCCCCCAGCTGGAAGGTGAGGCCATCACCCCGGTCAAGGCCGTGGAGCCCAACCGTCCTGGTTCTGTGATTACCTCCACCCAGACCAACGGCATTCTCGTGGACGGCCAGGGTCAGGTTGTGGGCACCCCGTCCATCACCGACTGGGGCGCCACCGAGGAGGAGCGCACCGTCCAGGTCCCCGTCAGGGTGACCAACGGCGGTGAGACCAAGGACGTCGTGGTGAACGTCACCGTCCAGCGCGACACCGACGGCGACGGCATCCCCGACGTCACCGACCCCGACGACGACAACGACGGTTTCACTGACGAGGACGAGAAGAAGGCCGGGACCGACCCCAAGGACCCCAACTCCAAGCCTCAGGCGCCCGCCGCCCTCGACGTTGCCGTGAAGAACCCGACGCCCCAGCTTGAGGGCAAGGGCATCACCCCTGTCACGGTGGTGACTCCCAACAAGGAGGGCTCCACCATCAAGGGCACCATTGCCTTCGGCATGGCCGTCAACCCCCAGGGGAAGCTCACCGGCACGCCCACCATCGACGACTGGGGCAAGGACGAGGAGCAGCGCGAGGTGGAGCTCCCCGTCAAGGTGACCAACGGCACCGAGTCTAAGGACGTCGTGGTCAAGGTCACCGTCCTGCGCGACACCGACGGCGACGGCATCCCCGACGTCACCGACCCCGACGACGACAACGATGGCGTGACGGACGAGGACGAGAAGAAGGAGGGGACCGACCCCAAGGACCCCAACTCCAAGCCTGCGGCTCTCGATGTCGAGGTCAAGAAGCCTTCTCCCGTGATCGAGGACCAGGATCTCAAGCCTGAGAAGGTGGTGACGCCCAACAAGAAGGACGCCGAGATCCTCTTCAACACCGACGCCGGCTGCTCCGTTGACAGTGAGGGCAACACCAAGGGTCACGCCATCGTGAACGATTGGGGCAAGACCGAGGAGCAGCGCGAGGTCACGGTTCCCGGCGTGGTCAAGTACGGCTCCGAGAAGAAGTCCGCTGACGTGGTCTTTACCGTCCTGCGCGACACCGACAATGACGGCATCCCCGACGTCACCGACCCGGATGACGACAACGATGGTGTGAGCGACGAGGACGAGATCAAGCATGGCACCGACCCCAAGGACCCCAGCTCCAAGCCGGTGGACTTCACCCTCGGCAACGGTGACCAAACCATCAAGGATGGCGACCCGATCAAGGATATGCCTGTCACCAAGGGCGACAAGGACAAGATCGACCTCAAGGGTCCCGACGGCCTCACCTACGACGAGGACAAGGGCGTTATCACCGGCACGCCCACCATCGACGACTGGGGCAAGGACGAGGAGGAGCGCACCCTCACCGGCACGGTGACCGTGACCTACCCGGACGGCTCCACCGAGGACAAGGAGTTCACGATCACCGTCCAGCGCGACACCGACGGCGACGGCACCCCCGACGTCACCGACCCCGACGACGACAACGACGGCTTCACCGACGATCAGGAGAACCAGGCGGGAACCGACCCCAAGGATCCCAACTCAAAGCCTGAGAACGCGAAGCCCGAGGCGCCGTCCCAGGGCAACAGTTCCAACGGGAACGGCGACAACGGTGGTACGAACGGTGCTCCTTCCAAGACCGTGTTCTCTGCGGGTGGCTTCCTTCCCAAGCTTGGTGATGCCGGCGCCATCGCGGGCATCCTCGGAAGCGCGGGAGCCGCTGTGGCCGGTGCCGTGGCACTGGTCTTCAGGCGCCGCAACCACAACGACGGGGAGTAAGAGTTAGGTCTTCCTTGAGGCGGTTGTGGATATGAGCTAGCGAAGCGGGAGGCATTTCTCTGAAATGCCTCCCGCTTTTTCATAAAAAGTACGAATTCATGCATAGGAATTCAGGTTTGAACTCCTACTCGAGTGGTAGGTAGCAATTGTGAACTATTCCGGCACTCTGCCGCGGCTGTAAGTTGCTTCGAGGAAAAAGGAGAGGTCGCTGTGGACCAAACAATCTCTTCATTTATGGAATACATCTACCGTCGCGACGGAGCCTCCATGACGGCTGTTATGGAGTATATGGATGTATGCGAGCGTACGGTGCGCACCTATGTGAAGGCAGCCAATGCGGAGTTTGCGGGCATTGCCAAGGTGAGTAAGCGTCGCGGTGGGGACTACCAGGTGAGCTGTTCCAACCCCGCCGCTTTTGAGCGGAGGTTGGAACAGGCGAAGCGCGGCGAGCCCGGCGTGTACCAAGACTCGGAGAGCCGCCTGCTCTATGCGCTGGCCAAGCTCATGGGCGACGGCCGGTGGGTCAAGTCAAAAGACATCCGCTCGGAGCTGTTCGTCTCAAGTTCGACGATAACGGCCCTGCTCAAGGACGTGGCGGCTGTCTGCTCGGAATTTGGGCTTCGCTTGGCGAGGAACTCCGCGAAAGGCTCTCGTATCGAGGGGCCGGAGTTCAGCAAGCGGCTCTGTCTGGAGAGCGCCGCCGTGGCCTCCCGCTGCGGCCTCGAACGCTACCTCAACATCGTGGGCCTCGACTCCAGGCCCTTGAACGCCTGCGCCGACGCATTCTTTCGCGTGGTGGGCATCGCCGCCTCCGAAGTGGCGCGCAGGGACTTCATCCTGAGCCTCTCCCTCGTGATCCTTCGCTCGGGCCTCGAGCCTTCCCTGGAGCTTCCCAAAGAACTCGGCCGCTTTCTCACGCTTCCTCGCTTCACGACGATGAGCTCCGCGCTGCGCTCCACCATCAGGAGCGTGCTCAGCCACACCGTCGACCTCAACGAGTGCGCCTTCGTAGTTATGCACCTGGCCTTTTGGTGCGACCTCGACGAGCCCATGGGAGGTACCACCGACGTTTTGGCCACCCAGCTCATAGAGAGCCTGGACAGAACCTTCAGGTGCGACCTCTCAAGCGACGAGGGGCTTCACGAGGTGGCGGCAAACCACCTGCGCCTCCTCTTCTTGCGCATGCTGTACAAGACCCCTGCCCGGCTCGAGCCGATCAAGGGGGTGCGCGAGTTCCTCCCTTTCTCCTACGTCCTTGCAAACGAGACCTGCCGGATCATCGAGTCGCGTTCCGGCCGGGAGATCCCCGATGGCGAGTGCGGGAGCATCGCCTTTATTTTTGCCCGGGCCCTGGCCCGGCGGTCCCATAGCACCGGGCCGACCCCGGTGGGGCTCGTCTCCTCTCTGGGGGAGGCGTCCCGCGACTTTTTGGCCGACAGGATCGCTTCGGAGCTTGGCAGCGAGGTGACCTGCTTCTCGGGATGGGCTGACGGCCGCCTCAAGAACTGCGACCTTTCCCGCCTCTCCTACATCCTTTCCACCGAGGAGCGCAATCCCTCGATGCCGGTACCCGTCATCAGGGTGGGCCATTACATGAGCGACGACGACCTTTTGTGCGTGCGTCGGGCAAAGCGCTCCATTGCCAGCTACGGCATGCTGGCCAAGGTCTTTCCCAAGCAGCGTTTCGACGGCGCGTGCAAAGCCACCAACGCCCACGGCGCCCTGTGCGACCTTCTCGCCCTTTTGGACCTGGTGGACAGGGACCCCGCGCTCTGCATGAGCCTGCTCGATACCCAGGGCGAGGAGCGGATGTACTACGGCAACGGCGTGGCGTGCGTCTATGCGCCCCGCGCGACCGTCCATCAGACCTCGCTGGCCTGCGTCCTGCTCCCAGAGCCTGTCTCATGGGGGGCACATCAGGTGAACGCCGTCTTTGCCCTGGTGCTCTCGAGGAGCGCGCCGGCCAGGGAGGCCGCAATGCTGCTGGGCTCGGTGTGCCGTCTGGCAGACCGGCGCGACGCCGTCTCCGTGCTCAAGGAGGCTCGCGACCACGATGCGCGCCTGCAGGCGCTGTCCGGGCTGGACAGCACTCGCCTTGTGGTGGAGGCCGACTCCCCACAGAAGGCCCGCGGCCAGGAGCGGCGCTTTGGGGGCACCGGTTTCCCTCAGTGGGCGGCCCGTTGAGGTCTTGCTTTCTTTTGCTGAATTGGCTGGCAACCAAAAGTTTTGGCAGGGGTGCCTGAATCGGCCATGTCCCTTCACAACAAGAACGCCTAAACGCCATGTCACGCCCTCCCTGTCCTGCGCAGAGAGGGCGCCTTTTGTCTGACTCTGATCAATAGCCTTAGTTTGCCGAATAAGGCGGCAGTTCATTGCTTGGTTCAACGGGCAATTCGGGGCGGCAGGGGGCCATCATAGGCTGCGCGCGCAGTCACGGTCGGCATTGCGCGCAGACCCCCGTCGGTCGTGTTCGGGCCCATTCCTTGCTTCACCTGCTGTGTCGTTTCCATTGTCTTCTTCTCGAGCGCGACCGGCGGGGCCTCGTGAAAAGGAGCCAGAGATGTCAACACCAAGCGCGACACTTGCCAGCTGCACTGCCCAACGAGAGCTCTGCGACGGCATTCTCAACGCCTATATGGAGACGACTTCCGGGCGTTACGCATCCGGCACCGTTCGGTCAAAGTGCACGGCGGTGAGGCGCTTCCTCACGTGGTGCCGAACGGAGCACGTCGATCCGCTCGTTGCCACGCCCGAGGACGCCGACCGTTTCGTTGGCATGCTCGACCGATCGATGTCCAAGCTCACAATTCGCGAGTACCGCTGCAACGTGAGGGTCTTCCTGCGGTGGCTGCAGCTCCAGATGGCGATTCACCTCATTGAGACTGGGGGGGACGAGGACCCGAGCGCCATGTTTGTCTAGGGTTTCGCCGCAGGCAGTGCAGGCACGTTCATGGGATGGTCTATGTCGAGTTTCCTTTTGTATGTTCTCAAGCGTGTGGCCGGCTACGCGGTCATGATCGTTGTGGCCACGTCGCTCACGTATTTTTTGGCCTCGGCCTTTCTCAACCCGAGGTCAAACTATGAGTCCAAAACGCCGCGCCCCCCCCAGGAGTCCATCGAGCGCTCCCTTGACGAGGCCAACCTCAACGACAAGACGCCCGTGGTGGAGCGCTATCTTCGCTGGGCCGAAGGGGTGGTCACGCGGGGCGACTTGGGCATCACCCCCACCGGCGACTCCGTGGGCCGGATCATCTCGGTGCGCATGGTCGTCTCCGCCCAGCTGCTCATAGCCTCCACGGTGCTCTCGGTGCTTATCGGCGTGGCCCTGGGCGTCTATACGGCGCAGCGCCAGTACGCTTGGCAGGACCGCGTGACGGGCGCCTTTGCCTCGGTGCTCATGGTGATTCCCACCGTCGTCTTCGCCATCTTGGTGGTCTTTGTGGCCATTGAGATAAACCAGCTGGTGGGCGCCCGCATCTTCTTTGTCACCGACATGTCGTCCTACGACGGGGGCAACCCGTTGCTGTGGCTCGTGGACCTCGTGCAGCACATCTTCTTGCCCACGCTGGTCCTCACGGTGCTCGGCGCCGTGGGCTACCACCTGGGGCAGCGCACCTACCTGCTCGACGAGATGCACGCCGACTACGTCCGCACGGCCCGGGCCAAGGGTCTCACCCGCCGTCAGGCGGTGAGGCGCCATGCCCTACGCGCCTCCTTGATTCCCACGGCCGTCTCGGTGGCCTTCTCCATCGCCTCGGTGTTCACGGGTGCCGTGATGACCGAGAAGGTCTTTGGCATCCATGGCATGGGCGAGTACTTCATCAACGCCGTCAACGGCAACGACATCAACGGCGTGGTGGCCGTAGCGGCGTTCGGAGGCGTCTGCACGCTCGTGGGCGCCTTGCTCGCAGACCTGTTCGCCGCCGCGCTCGACCCGCGCATCAAGATGAGCTGAGGGGAGTCCCATGGATATCGACGAGAAGGACGGCACGAAAACCCCGCCGTCGGAGCCTCGCCATGTCACCAACGCAGAGCTCGAGCTCATGGCCGACGCCCGCGGGGGCACCGGCCAGGTGCGCCACATAGGCTATGCGTCGCTCGTGCTGCGGCGCTTCTTTCGCCAGCCTTCGGCCGTTGCGGGCCTTGTGATCTTCTTCTTGCTGGTACTCTTGGCCGTTGTGGGCCCCTTTTTGAGCCCCTACGACTACACGGAGCCCGATTTTGCGGCCCTGTCGCTTCCGCCCTTTACCGATGGCCACCTCTTTGGCACCGACGGCGGCGGCCTCGACCTGTTTGCCTGCGTGGTGCACGGCCTGGGCCGCTCCCTCACCATCGGCGTGGTCTACACGGTTCTCACTACGGTGATCGCCGCCGTGGTGGGCACGTCCATCGCCTATTCCCGCGGCATGGCCGAAAAGGTGGGCATGTGGATCCTCGACATGCTGCTCATCATCCCGAGCTTTCTGCTCGTGGCCATGATCGTGCGCGCGGCCGGAGCCAACACCGGCTGGATTATGCTCATCGTGGGCCTCACCGCCTTTGGGTGGATCGGCTACGCCCGTACGCTGCGCACCATGGCCCTCTCCCTGCGCGAGCGCGACTACGTGCGGGCCGCGCGCTACATGGGCGTGCCGCCGCTGCTCGTCATCGTGCGCCATCTCATCCCAAACCTCGGCTCCATCCTGGTGCTCGACACGGTGCTCGGGGTCATCGGCGGCATCAACTCCGAGACCGCCTTCTCATTCCTCGGCCTGGGCATCCAGGCACCCGACACCTCGCTGGGCTACCTGCTGAGCCAGGGCTCCTCCACCATGCTCACCACCCCGTGGGCGATCCTCATCCCCTCCCTCGTCTTGATCGTGCTGTGCGTCTCCATGCAGCTGGTGGGCGACGGCCTGCGCGACGCCATCGACCCCTACTCCAGGGCCGCCGGCACCGTGGCCGAGGAGGAGTCCGAACAAATCGAGCTCGAGCACGAGCTTCAGAGCTGAGGGGCGGCAGGCATGAGCAACAACACGCAGAAGGGCGCCGTGGCCCCCGTGATGCAGGTGCGCGGCCTCAAGGTCTCTTTCGCCACCGAGGCCGGCCGTGTGGACGCCGTACGTGGCGTGGACCTCGACATTTACCGCGGGCGCACGCTCGCCATCGTGGGCGAGTCGGGTTCGGGCAAGTCGGTGTGCGCCCTCTCCCTCATAGGGCTGCTCGACGACAACGCCAGGGTCTCCGGCTCGGTGACGCTCGACGGAGAGGAGCTGGTGGGCAAGAGCGACGAGGGGCTATCGGCCTATCGCGGCAAGCGCATCGCCATGGTCTTTCAAGACCCGCTCTCTGCCCTCACGCCCATGCTCACCATCGGCGACCAGGTGGCCGAGGCGCTGCTCGTGCACAACCCGTCCATGGACGCCGCCTCGGTCCGCGCCCGCTCGGTGGAGCTCTTGGGCATGGTGGGCATCCCCGAGCCCGAGAAGCGGCTCGACTCCTACCCCCACGAGTTCTCCGGCGGCATGCGGCAACGCGTGGTCATCGCCATGGCTATGGCCAACGACCCCGACATCATCATCGCCGACGAGCCCACCACGGCCCTCGACGTGACCATCCAGGCCCAGATCCTGGACGTGCTCGCCATGGCCCAGGAAAAGACCGGCGCCGCCGTGGTGCTCATCACCCACGATTTGGCCGTGGTGGCCGGCACTGCAGACGACGTCTGCGTGATGTACGCCGGGCGCATCGTGGAGCGCACCGACGTGGACACGCTCTTTTCCCATCCGGTGCAGCCCTACACCATGGGCCTTCTGGGCGCGGTGCCCAAGCCCCACGAGGCGGCCAACCACCGGCTCGTCCCCATCAAGGGCGCGCCCCCGTCTTTGGCGGCCATCCCCTCGGGCTGCCCCTTCTCGCCGCGCTGCCCCATGGCAACGGAGCGCTGCCACGAGGTGGAGCCGGCCTTGGAGGCCGTTCCCGACGCGCGGCCCCATCTGGCCGCCTGCGACGAGCTGGAGCGGGTGGTGAGCGAGGGCCTCACCTTTGAGGACGTGTACCCCGAGCTTGATCCGCTGCCCGCCAAATGGGCCGACATGCCCCGCGACGAGCGCCCCGTCACCTTGGCCGTGCACGACCTCGTGAAGACCTACCAGGCCCAGGGCAAGGGGCTGCTCCGGCGGGGGAGCGACACCGTGCGCGCCGTGGACCATGTCTCCTTCAAGATCCACGAGGGCGAGACCCTGGCCTTGGTGGGGGAGTCGGGCTCGGGCAAGTCGACCACCCTCATGCAGATCATGGACCTTGTGGCCCCCGAGCATGGTTCCATCGAGGTGCTCGGCCATGACATCTCCGCGCTCAAGGGGCGCCGCGAGCGCCTTGCCGTGCGCCGCGACCTGCAGATCATCTTCCAGGATCCCATGAGCTCCCTCGACCCGCGCATGCCCATCTACAGCGTGCTCGCGGAGCCGCTGAAGGCCCAGGGGTGGAGCTCCCACGACATCAACCGGCGCATCGGTGAGCTCATGGGCCTTGTGGGTATCAACCCCGACTACGTGGACCGTTTCCCCACCCAGTTCTCGGGCGGCCAGCGCCAGCGCATCGCCATCGCCCGCGCCTTGGCCACGAGCCCCAAGGTGCTGCTCCTCGACGAGCCCATCGCCTCTCTGGACGTCTCCATCCAAGCGGGCATCATCAACCTCTTGGAAGACCTCCAGGCCCAGCTCAAGCTCTCGTACCTCTTTGTGGCCCACGACCTGGCGGTGATCCGCCATATCTCCGACACCGTGGCCGTGATGCACAACGGGCGCATCGTCGAGCAGGGCGACACCGACGAGGTGTTCGACCATCCCAAAGACCCCTATACCAAGGCCCTCATTTCGGCCATTCCCATTCCCGACCCCGCCGTGGAGCGTACCCGCGAGCGCCTGGTGCTCGTTGGAAACCGCCTCGTTCCCGCGAGGCGCCCCGGGCGCGGCCAGGACGGCGGGGCCTGACAGACGTGGCATCTCGGGGTTGCGTGGCAGCCCCGTTGACAGCAAAGGAGAAGCCTATGGACACCAACAACATATCGCGCAGGGCCTTTGTGGCCCTGGCCGGGTCGGCAGGGGCTGCGGCTGCCGGTGCAGGCCTCGTGGGCTGCAACGCGGCCGGCGGCGGCAACGGCTCGGGCAACAGCGAGTCCTCGGCGGGCGTGCCCGCCACCACCCCCGCGGACAAGCTGCCCCTGCCCGAGAAGGGCAAGGTCTACATCAACGAGCAGCCCCGCGACAACATCAAGGACGGCGGCACGCTCACCTTGGCCATCTCCGAGATCGGCCCCGACTGGAACAAGGCCAGCGTGAACGGCAACACCGCCTATATGAGCACCCTGTGGAACAAGATGGCCCCACTTCTATGGCTCTGGTCCCCCGATGGCTCGGAGATCAAGCCCAACCCCGACTATGTGGAGTCGTGCGACGTCTCCGAGGAGTCGGGCAAGGAGGTCGTCACCATCAAGGTGAACCCCAAGGCGGTCTTTAACGACGGCACCCCCATGGACGTGGAGGCCTTCAAGACCGCGTGGATGACGGGCAACGGCAAGGACGAGCGCTTCACGCCCGCCTCCACCGACGGCGTGGAGCTCATCGAGAGCGTGGAGAAGGGCGCCGGCGACCACGAGGTGGTGATCACCTTCTCCACTCCCGCCTACCCGCCCCAGGCATTCATCGACGTCATGCACCCTGCCAACCAGGATCCCGAGGTGTATACCAAGGGGTGGGTCAACAACCCCCACAACGAGTGGCAGGCAGGCCCCTTCGTGGTGGACTCCTTTGACGATGCCCATGTGACCTTCAAGCCCAACCCCCAGTGGTGGGGCGACTCTCCCAAGCTCGACGAGGTCACCTACAAGCAGATGGACGCCCAGGCGGCCATCAACGCCTTCAAGAACGGGGAGACGGATGCCGCTGCCGCTGCTTATCTGGAGCAGTTGCAGAACTACAGCACCATGGAGGACGCCGAGATTCGCCGTGCCTTCGCTGACTCTTTGGCCTGCTACGAGCTGAACACTACCCGCGGCGCCCTGCAGGACATCGTCGTGCGCAAGGCCTTCTGCCAGTGCTTCGACCCCAAGATCGACCTCTCCATCTCCTACAAGGGCGTGAGCTGGGATGAGGACAGGCTCGGCTCCATCGTCATGTACCCGTGGCAGGCCGGCTACGAGAACAACCTGCCCGACGACGTCAAGAAGCTCGACGGCGCCTCTTCCGAGGACCGTGCCAAGGCCGCGCGCAAGACCCTCGAGGACGCCGGCTACGCCTTGGACGGCGACTACTACGCCAAGGACGGTGTGCAGGCGGCCTTCTCCTTGGACTCCTTTGGCGACTCCGCCACGGGCAAGAGCCTGGATGCCGCCGTGCAGAAGATGGCCAAGGATGCCGGCATCAAGATCGACATCAAGACCCACCCGGCCTCTGATTTCTCCAAGGTGGTGAACAGCGGCGACTTTGACATGATCGGCATCCGCTGGGGCGGCTCTCCCACGGGCTACGATTTTGGCTACCAGCTGTACGGCTCCGACTCACCGTCCAACTTCACCCATGCTGGCAGCCCCGAGGCGGACAAGCTGTTCAACCAGGTCCTCGGCGAGTCCGACAACAAGAAGCAGGTCGAGCTGTGCAACGAGGCCGAGAAGAAGGCCCTCGAGCTCTACGCCATCGTCCCCAACCAGAACGGCCCGGATGGCGTGGTGGTGAAGAAGGGGCTCGCCAACTACGGCCCTTGCCTGCTCCAAACGCTGCTGCCGCAGAACATCGGCTGGCAGAAGGAGAACTGACCGGCTCGCGCGGGGCGCCCGGCAGCTGGGCGCCCCGCGCGGGGGCTTTGCTTGAGAGGAGTTCCTTCGTGAGCCTCATAGACACTATCTGGGAGCTGATTCATCCCGATGAGCCGGAGCCGACCGGGGTCAAGTTTCCCTATCTGGACTCCTGCGACAGGATTTGGAAGGAGTACGTGCCCGAGAGGGGCCGCTCCAGCGCCCTGCAGGGCGAGCTTCTGCGCCAGGTGGAGCTCTTGCGCACCGAGGCCCGGGAAAACGGCAACCTCAACTGGGACGAGAGCTACACCGCGTCGTGCGACTTTATCGCGGAGCACTTGGTGGAGCAGAAAGGGCTGCCTCTTTCCATGCGAAACGACGTTTCCGGGGCCGTCAAGACCATCATGCGCTGCGGCTTCTACGCGGAGCGCTGCTTTACCGGGGAGGTTCCGCAGGAGGAGGTTGACGTTGCGCGGGCGTCGTGCGCCAGCGACGAGCCTTTCGACGTGATTTGCAACGCCATCGGAAAGCTCGACGAGTGGGCGGGAGACTCCATCGCCTACGAGGCCTGAGGGCTCGCGGGTCGTGCGGTTGTGCAGGGGAGGCGGCTGCGGCTGCCTCCCCTTTTGCATGCGGCGGCGGGCGACGGGCCGGCTGCGGGCGATAGGCCGGCTGCGGGCCTCTCCCCACCTGCGGTCCCAGCGTGACCCCTCTCTGCGCCTGAAAGCGATTGAGGGCGCCCTCAATCGCTTTCAGGCGGAAAGGGGCGGGCGGGAGAGGCGCGGTGTGGCGCGAAGGGCGTCGAGTGTGCGATTCTCTCGACCTGAAACGCGCTGGGTGCGTGATCCGGCCGCCCCTTGGCGCGAACCGCCCCCGATGCGCGACTTTCCTGGCACTAAAGGCCTCCAATGCGCGAGAAGGCCCCCAAATCGTGCATTGGAGGCCCTTTGCGCCAGGTTTGGCCGCGCATCCGTCGCCCTTTGCGCTAACGGCCTCCAATGCGCGATGGCCACGCCGCGAACCGCCCCCGATGCGCGACTTCTTGTCGACAAGGGGCCAAAACCGCGCATCGAGACCCCTTCACGCCTCAACGGTCGCGCATCCGAGGGCCTTCGTGCCAACGCTACCCGCCATCGCGCATTTGGGGCTCCTTGCGGCGGCTTTCCGCTTGTCGCAAGGAGCCCCATTGCTTGGAAGCGTCAAAAAAGGAGGGCGACCGTGGCCGCCCTCCTCGTTAAGGATGCGTTTGAGCTTTGCCTTCTCCTTGCGGCGGTTGTACGCCGTGTCCCCATGGGGGCCGCCGCGGCACACCCAGCCGTTGTGCTTGGGCATGTGGGCCCGCGTGACGTCCAGGGCACTGATGGTGCCCACAGGGATGGGCTTGCGCTTCTTCCTTGTCATGGTGACCACCTCCTCTCCTCGCCTGCTCCGAAACCCCCCTAGTATATACAGAACAGATGTTCTATACTAACCACAAAAGGAGGGAGTCATGTGCTTTGCCTATGGTGAGCAGGAGATAAACTACCTTCGCAAACGGGACAAGCGGCTTGGCCGCGTCATAGACCAGGTGGGGATTGTGCGTCGGGAGGTCGATCCAGACCTTTTTCGCTGCAGTGGTTCACCATATTGTGGGCCAGCAGATTTCCACCAAGGCGCAGGCAACGGTGTGGCGGCGGGTGCGCGAGAACCTCGGCGTCGTGAGCGCGGCAACCGTTCTCGGTGCGGGCGAAGAGCGCTTGCGGGGGCTTGGCCTCTCCGGGCGCAAGGTGTCTTATATCACGGACTTCGCCCGCCGTGTGCGTGATGGGTCGTTTGACATCGATGCAGTGAGCGCCATGGAAGACGGCGATGCCGTGGCGGCCCTTAGCTCCCTCAAGGGCGTAGGGGTGTGGACGGCCGAGATGATCTTGCTGTTCTGCCTGCAGCGTCCAGATGTGTTCAGCTACGGAGACCTGGCCATTCATCGGGGCATTTGCATGGTGTATCGGCATCGTGAGGTGGGACCGGAGAGGTTCGAGCGGTATAGGCGTCGCTTCAGCCCCTACGGGAGCGTGGCCAGCTTGTATCTCTGGGCTGTGGCCGGAGGGGAAGTGCCAGGGCTGTCCGATCCGGCCGTGTCGGCGGCAGTCAAGAGCGGGCGTGCAGAAAGGGGTGCATCATGATTTATGGGCACAGGTACGAGTCTCCGCTGGGAACCGTATGCATGGAGAGCGACGGCGAGGCGCTGTGCGGCCTGTGGTTTGCGGACCAAGAGGAAGCTGCGGCCAAGGGGGCAGATGAGGCGGCGAGGGAGGAGGAGACCCTGCCCGTCTTTGCTCAGGCAGACAGCTGGCTCGATGCTTATTTTACCGGGGAAGAGCCGGGCCCTGTGCCTAAACTCAGGCTGGAGGGTACGCCCTTCCGTCGGCGCGTGTGGGAAATCCTGCAAACCATTCCCTATGGACAGACCGTGACCTATGGGCAGATTGCGCGACAGCTGGCCGAGGAGCGCGGTATCGAGCGGATGAGCGCCCAGGCGGTCGGTGCCGCCGTGGGACACAACCCTGTCTCACTCATGATGCCGTGCCATCGTGTGGTGGGCGTTGGGGGAGAGCTCACGGGCTATGCAGGAGGCATCGAGCGCAAAGCGGCGCTGCTGGCGTTGGAGAGGGAGTAGGGCTACAGCCGCTTTGCCAGCTCCTCGCCCAGACGGTGCGGGATACCCACCACGAGCGCATTCCCCATGCAGAAGGCTCGATGCCCGTCTGTCATCCCGGTGTTGGTCCAACCCTTGGGAAACATTTGAATTTGGTCGAGTTCGTCCGGCACCAGCCTGCGGATGCGGCCGGAGTCGCCTCGCACAGCGTGCTTCATGCGACTGGCCCCCTTGCCACCTTCGCTTGTGAGAATGGTGCGGGCGGGCTTGTCCGTCGGGTCGGGCCAGGGCATGGAGCCCTCGGTATAGACGTAGGGGTGGCCGCTCTTGGACACACGGTCGATACGCTTGGCAGCGCGCCCGGCTTCCCATGCGGGGATCTTGTCCTCCTCGATAAAAAACTCTGCCGGGACCTCGGCGTCAGGAACGAGAAGGTCACCAAGGGTCATTCGATTGCCCTCATAGGTAGCGAACGTTTTGGCGGTGAACACCGTGCCGTTCTGCATGGCCCCGGCGTTCATGAATGGCGAGACGGTGAGGCCCCTTCCAAAGGTCTTGCTCACCTCATAGGGATCCTTGTCCACTGAGAACGACCCGCGACCGCCCACTGCGGGGAGAACCGGGAAGGCTTTGGCAAAGAGACCGCTGTCCATGACGCGGTCAGGGAGGTCCCAGGTCCTGTCGGCGAGCTCTCCAAAGATGTAGACGCGGCGGCGCTTCTGGGGCATTCCGTAGTCTGCGGCGTTAATCACCCGCCATTCAACGGAGTACCCCTCTTCGGCAAGGCACGAGAGCATGATGGCAAAATCGCGGCCACGTTGGTTGCCCGGGCTTTTGAGGAGGCGGTCGACGTTCTCGAGGAGGAGGTACCGGGGCTTCCTGAGATGCAGAAGCCGGTAAATGGACCACCAGAGCACGCCCTTCTTGCCCTCTATTCCCGAGGCTTGGTTCTTTGGGCGGGCAACGGAGTAGTCCTGGCAGGGAAACCCACCGACAAGCATGTCGAAGTCGGGAATCTCGGTTTTTCCTTCCTCAAGGTCGTTGAGTACCTGCTCGATGTCCCGGTTGACGCAGCTGCCCGTACCGAACCGCTCCTCGTAGCAACGCCAGGCAAATTGCTTCCGCTCCGTTCCCGGTGGCTCCCATTGGTTTGCCCACACGGTCTTGAAGGGACCGGACGAGGGGAGGGACTACATCCCCTATCTCGCCAACATCGACTCGTCCCTGTTCGGCCTCTCGGTGTGCCTGGTCGACGGCACCTGCTTCTCCCTTGGCGATGCGGCCCATCCCTTTGGCGTCGAGTCCATATCCAAGGTCTTCACGGCCGCCCTCATCCTCAAGCAGCTGGGGCCCGAGGCCGTGCGCGAGAAGATCGGTGCTGATGCCACGGGCCTTCCTTTCAACTCCATCATGGCCATCATCCTGGAAAACCACAGCCCCTCAACGCCGCTGGTGAACGCCGGGGCCATCTCGGCCTGCTCCCTCGTCGAGCCGACCGGCAACTTCGATGCCAAATGGGCGGCCATCCTGCAGAACTTCGAAGATCTCTGCGGGTCGCCCGTCTCTCTCATCGACGAGCTCTACCGCTCGGAGAGCGCCACCAACTTTGACAACCGCTCCATCGCCTGGCTGCTCAGGGACTACGGCCGCATCTACGACGACGTGGACCTCTCGCTCGACCTCTACACACGTCAGTGCTCCCTCGCCGTGACGGCCGAGCAGCTGGCCCATGCGGCCGCCACCATCGCCAACGGCGGCGTGTCGCCGACAGGAGGCAAGGAGGTCCTCTCGGCGGACCTCGCCCGCAAGCTCACGTCGCTCATCTGCACCGTGGGCTTCTACCAGTCCACGGGCGACTGGCTCTACCGCACCGGCATCCCGGCCAAGTCCGGCGTGGGCGGCGGCATCCTCGCCGTGGTGCCCGGCGTCATGGGCATCGGAGCCTTCGCCCCGCCCCTGGACGCGGCGGGCAACTCCGTGCGCGGCCAGGAGGCCGTGGCGGCGCTGGGGGAGGAGCTGGGCCTCAACGTGTTCCAAGGGTAGGGGCCTCTGTCGTGTCCGTGGGCCGTGACAAGGGCCCGCGCGGTCCGGGTATCTGCCCTGCAGTCAACCGTGCCCAGAGGAGGAACCCCATGCTCGAGAACGACATCGCCCAGCTCGTGCGCGAGAACGCGCCCACCGTCGCTTCCCAGATCCGCCGCCAGCCCAAGCTCTGGGAGAAGGTGCTCGACCTCTACCGCGAGGTGGAGCCCGACGTCAACGCCCTCGTGGGCCGCGCCCGCGCCGCCGCGGGCGTCCTCGGGGGAGACACCCCCGAGGACGGCGTGGACGGCACCCTGACCGTCGTCCTCACGGGCAGCGGCTCGGCCCTGGACGCCGCTGTGTCGGCCGCCGAGGGCCTGTCCGTGAGCGGCGTGGGCGGCTGCGACTACCTCTGCGCCGCCGCCGAGGACCTCGCCCGCGCTCCCAAGGACACCCTGCGCGATGCCGAGCATGTGCTGCTCGTGGCCCTCTCCTGCGGCGACGACGCCGCGCTCGGGCAGGCCGTGGCAGCGGTGCGCGCCAACGTCAAGGGCCTCTTCGTGCTGGGCCTCACCTGCGACCCGGCCGACGGCATCGCCAGCGCCGTGGTACCCGACGAGGACGGCCTCGTGATCGCCCTCCCCGACGTCGCCTCCGCCGCCGACGGGAGGGCCACCGCCGAGGCCTCCCTGGAGCCTGCGGACCTCGCCGGCTTCACCTGCCTCACCCTCATGGCCAATCTCTGCCTGGGCGCCGACGACCTGCGCGCCAAGGACAACTGGACCCGGATCGCCGTGCGCATGGGCGAGATGGTGGTCATGCGCGAGACCGCCCTCTCCTCCCTCGTGCTGGAGCCCTTCGACTCCCTGGTCTTCCTCGCCAGTGGCACCCACTTCCAGGGCGTCGCCCGCGAGGCCGTGGTGCAGGCCGCCAACTTCGCCGGCCTCGGCCGCGGCGGCGTCTCGCCCCAGGTGTCCCGCGGCGACCTCGTGAGCGCCGCCGGCGACGGCGACGTCACCCACGACGCCCTGGCCGTGGCCTTCATCGGCGGCTCCGACGACGAGAAGGCGTCCCAGGTGGCCTCCCTCAAGTCGCTCGACGGTGCCGAGAACGGCTGCACCCCCGTGGCCGTGCAGCAGGACGTGGCCCCCGTCTACCCCGGCCGCGCCTTCTCCTTCGACGGCTTCGCGGCCATCCCCGCCGCCTACCTTGCGCTGCCGTACCTCATGGCGGCCCAGGTGCTGCTCCTCATGGCCTCGGTGAAGTAACGTGGGGTGCGGGGCCCAGCGCCCCGCTCAGCGTCCGGCATCCCAGACCCAAGGAGACCCCATGGTAACCTACGCCATCCACGCCAACTCGTTCTTCCTGCCCGGCGGCCCCACCGGCCCCGGCTACCTCACCGTCACCGACGGCGTCTTCGGCGCCTTCTCCACCGACGCCCCCTCGGGCGTGGAGCGCATCGACGAGCGCGACCTCGTGGCCCCCGGCCTCGTGGACACGCACATCCACGGTTTCGACGGTCACGACGTCATGGACCTCTCCGCCGACGGTCTCGACGCCATGGCGGCCGGCCTCGTGCGCAACGGCTGCACGAGCTTCTTCCCCACCACCCTCACGGCGCCCACGGAGCGCATCGCCGAGGCCTGTTCCATCGCCGCTGCCCACGTGAACAAGCCCGGGTGTGCCAAGGTCCAGGGCATCTACCTCGAGGGACCGTGGTTCTCCGAGACGTACAAGGGCGCCCAGAACCCCGCCTACATGGGCAACCCCGACCTCCACGTGCTCGAGCACTGGATGGACTGCGCCGACGGCTTGGCCTTCAAGATCGCCCTCGCCCCCGAGAACGACGGCGCCGCCGAGTTCGTGGCCAAGGCCACGGCCATGGGCGCCGTGGTCGCCCTGGGTCACTCTAACGCCACCTACGAGGAGGCCCGTCGCGCCGTGGACGCCGGCGCCACGGTGTTCGTGCACACCTACAACGCCATGAGCCCGCTGCACCACCGCGAGCCCGGCATGGTGGGCGCCGCCCTCACCTGCCCCGGCGTCTACGACGAGATCATCTGCGACGGCAACCACGTGAACCCGGTGTCGGTGAACGTGGTCATGCGCGCCCGCGGCAAGGACCAGGTGTGCCTCATCACCGACTGCCTGGCCGCCGGCGGCATGCCCGAGGGCGACTACGTGATGGAGGGCCTGCCCATCACCGTCAAGGACGGCCAGGCGCGCCTCAAGGACGGCGGCAACCTCGCTGGTTCCATCGTGGGCCTCTGCCAGTGCGTGAGGAACGTGGTGGACTGGGGGCTCGCCACCCCGGCCGAGGCCGTGGCCATGGCCACCGTCAACCCGGCTAGGAGCGCGGGCGTGGACGACGTCTGCGGCTCCATCAAGCCGGGCCGCGCGGCCGACATGGCGTGCTTCACCTCCTCCATGGATCTGGAGGCCACCTACGTGGACGGCGAGGTGGCCTGGGAGGCCTAGGCGCCGTCCGGACCCCCGTTCCACCGTGGCGCCCCGACCTTCCCGGCCGGGGCGCTTTTCTTCTTTGATGGATGGGCCCTTGGGGCGAAAGACGCCCTTCTCGGCGGGTACCAAAGGCAGAACCGGGACCGCCGCAGGCGGACCACCACGAGCCCCGAGGGCTCCGACCGAAAGGACCTGTCATGGACTTCAAGGAGATGGCCGACAAGGTGGCCGACGGCGCCAAGGACCTGGCCGAGAAGGCCGCCGACGCCGCCAAGGACTTGGGCGAGGGCGCCAAGGACGTGGCCGGCAAGGCCGCCGACGGCGCCAAGGAGGGTGCCGACAAGGCCGCCGACGTCGCCAAGGACCTCGCCGACAAGGCCGGCGACGTGGCCAAGGGCCTGGGCGACAAGCTCAAGCACTAACCCCCGTGCCCCGACCTCATCATGGGCATGCGGCGCCGGACCCCCAGGGCCCGGCGCCTTTTTCATGGGCGGCGAGGGTGCCACTTGACGGTTCTGTGCGCCGTGCAACGCCGCCCCCGACAGGGCTACGAACCCCGTGGGCCATGGTTGCGAGGGAGATGACCGCGATGGAACGGGAGCACGGACGGACGGCGGGGGAGCGGCCCCCGGTGGGGCAGGGGCGGCACGACTGCCCGGTGGTCCTCGTCCACGGCATCGCCGCCCACGACCGCGGCATCCACCGCTCGCCCCTGTGGGGCCGCGTGCCCGACGCCTTGCGCGAGCACGGGTACGCGGTGTTCTTCGGTGACACGGACGCCTGGGGCTCCGTGCGCTCCAACGGCAGGAGGCTGGTCCGCACCGTCGAGGAGGTCCTGGCTGAGACCGGTGCCCCTCAGGTGGTCCTCGTCGCCCACTCCAAGGGCGGCCTCGACGTTCGCTCGGCCCTACTCGAGCCCGGCATGGCCGCCAAGGTGCGCGGGGTGGCGACGCTCTCGAGCCCCCACCGGGGCATGCGCTTCTGCAGCCTTCTCAACCGGTCGCGCTTCTTGCTGCCCCATGTGGTGTCGCATCTCGTCAACGGCTGGAGCCGCCTGCGGGGCGACCGCGCCCCCGACTCCATCCAGGCCCTGCGCGACCTCACCGTGGAGGGTGCCCGGGCCTTGGCCGACCTCGAGCTCGACGAGGGGCGCCGCGCCCTCCTCGAGGCCGTGCCCTTCCGCTCCTTCGGGTTCCGCAGCCGCCAGCGCCGCTACCCCAGGAACCACGTGGCGGCCGTGGTGCGCCACCTCGACGGCGAGAACGACGGCCTCGTGCCCCTCGGGGCCACGGCCCACGGGCGCCACGGGGTGATGACGGCCCAGGGGCGCATCGACCATGACGACTGCACCGACCGGGCCGGCCGGGACCTCGAGCTGATGGACGAGGAGGGGTCGACCTTCCGGTCGCCGGCGGAGTTCGTGGCAGCGGTGGTGGACGACCTCGAGGCGTCGTAGGGGAGAGACGGGGCCTGCCTGCAGCGGGAGGCCTATCCCCGCAGCCGCCGCCGTTGGTAGAGGCCGTGGTCCGAGAAGCCGATCCTCCGGTAGTAGGGGCGTGTCCCCACGGCGCTGATGACGTCCACGGCCCCGTACCCCTCTCGTGCCGCCTGGGCGCAGGCCTCCTCGACAAGGGCACGCCCCAGGCCGCGGTGCTGGGCGCCCGGCTGCACCTGGCCCAGCTCCGAGACCCGGCCGTATACGTGGAGCTCGCGGATCATGGCAACCCCGCCGCCATGGGGCAGCGACAGGCGGCAGAACCCGGCGATGCGCCCGTCCGGCGCCTGCCACGAGAGGAAGCGCTCCTCGGTGTCGGCCGTGGCGTAGGGGAAGGTGGCCAGCGAGAGCGAGTCTGGGTCCTGCTCGGCGCCTGCGATCTCGCGCTGGCGGATCTCGGCTACGGGGCGCCCCTCGGCGGCGAGGCGGTCCTCCACGGCCTGGCGGAGGTTGGCCTCGCGGCTGCCGGCCACGATGTCCTTGGCGGAGAAGTCGCGGATCATGCGGGAGATGCGCAGGTAGGGAGGGCAGGAGGCGACGTCGGCGGCCATGACGTCGATGAGCTCGTCGCGGGTGTAGGGGCGCCAGAGCCCGGCCCGCCAGTCGCGCTCCAGGGCGGTGCCGGCGATGAGGGTGCAGGGGTAGAGCTTCACCTCGTCGGGACGGAAGCGCCGGTCGCCCATCAGGCGGGCGAAGTCGGCCTTGTCCGCCTCGGGCGTGGCGCCGGGTAGGTTGGCCATCATGTGGGCGTGGACCTTGAACCCGTGGCGCCGGGTCAGGGAGAAGGCGCGGGCCACGCAGTCGGCGTCGGCGGAGCGGTCGCTGGCAAAGAGCCGGTCGCCGTCCAGGCTCTGCACGCCCAGCTGCACCTTTGTGGCGCCCAGCCAGCGCATGGCATAGAGGCTCTGCTCGCTCACCGCGTCGGGCCGCGTTTCCAGCGAGAGCCCCACGCAGCGGCAGGCGGCGTCCTCGTTGGCTCGATGGGCCGCCTCCACGCGGTCCCAGCCGGCCCGGTGCTCCTCGGCCAAGGCGCGCCAGCGCGAATCGGTGCCGTAGAGGCGCTTCCATGCGGCGTTGTAGGAGAGCTCGCCGGCAGCGACAGGAGCCTGCACGCCTGCGCACTCCTCGGCCCGGCGCTCCCCGACGGCCGAGAAGCCCCGCTCCCGGTAGAGGTCGCGCAGTCGCTGGCGCTCGGACTGGGCCGCCGCGCCGCAGCCATCGTTCAGGGCCTCGAAAAGCCGCGCGACAAACCAGCGGCGCCAGGGCAGCGGGTAGTCGTCCCACGTGCCGCCCAACACGATGAGCTCCACTTTGTCCACGGGGTGCCCCATGGAGTGCAGCGTGGCGATGCGGCCGGAAACCTGCAGGTAGGGGTCGAAAAATGCCTGTTCGGCCCGCTGGCAGGCCGGCTCGTTGGCAAGGTAGCTCTTGGGCATGCGCATGTCGCAGGGGCAGTAGCGGCAGCGGCCGGCGCAGGGCCACGGCTTGCAGATCACCGTGACCGTTGCCACACCCGATGCCGTGCGGCGGGGCTTTGCCCGCAGCAGCCTCACCAGGCGCTCCCGGCAGACGTCGTCCACGCCCAGGCGCTCCCAGTGGCCGGGGTCGGCCTCCTCCCGGGCTAGGAGGTAGGGGAGGAGCCGACGTTTGCTCAGGTGGCGCGAGGTGTCGGTCACGCCGGCGTTGCGGGAGCGGATGAAGCGCAGGAGCCAGCGCTCGTCGGGCAGGTCGTCGCGGCCCCGGAGCTCGGCGGCAAGGTCGAGGATGGCGGCCTCGGGGGAGGGGGCGTCCGGGTGTCTTCGGTCCAAGGCGGACGGCTCCTCTCAGGTGGGGGCGGGGTGGCGCCGGACCGGGCGCCGCGGCAGCGTGCCGGGTCCCGGTGCTGGTACGGTGGTGCGCAGAGCAGTGTATAGCAACGGGGCCCGGGAGCGGGCCATGGAGCGGGCCATGGGGCGGCGACGGCGGGAGGCGCGGTGGACGAGAGGGCGGCACGGCTGGCGGACCGGCTCACGGCCGGGTTCTACGCCCGGTACGGCGAGAGCTTCTCGACGACGCGCACGGGCGGCTGGCCGGGGTGGTCGCGGCTGGAGGGGCCGCTGCGTGCCGTGGCGCGTCGGGCGGCCGACGAGGGCCGGGCGCTCCGGGTGCTCGACCTCGGCTGCGGCAACCTGCGCTTCGAGCGCTGGTTGGAGGGCCTGCTGCCCTGCGCGGCCGTGGAGACCGTGGGCCTGGACCGCGAGCCGGGGCTGGCGGCGGGCGCTGCCGGCGACGGGGCGGGTGCCGGGTCGGATGGGCCGGCCGCGGGTCTCTCGGCGGAGGTCGTGGCGGCCGAGTTCGGCGACGGATGGGGGCTGCCGGCGGCGCTCGAGGGGGCCTTCGACATGGCGGTGGCCTTCGGGCTGCTGCACCATCTCACCGGCTTCCGCGGGCGCCGTGCCGTGATGGAGGGCCTGGCCCGGGCGCTGGCACCGGGCGGCGTCGCTGCGGCGTCGTGCTGGAGGTTCCTCGACGACCGGCGCCTGGCGGAGAAGGCCCGGGGGGCCACGGCCGACGCGCTGGCCCGGTGGCCGGGGCTCGCGGGGCGGCTGGGCCCGGGCGACGCGTTCCTCGGATGGCAGGGCGAGGAGGGCGTGTTCCGGTTCTGCCACGCCGTGGACGAGGCCGAGCTGGACCGCCTGGTCGCCGCCGCCACGGCCGCGGCCCCCGGCGTGCGCGAGGCGGGGCGCTTCTCGGCGGACGGTCGGTCGGGCGAGCTCAACCGCTACACGGTGCTGGCCCGCTGACAGACCGACAAACCACTCGGACACTTTTGTCCCAATGGTCGGGCACTTTTGTCCCACTGCCCGGGTTCTGGAGGGGTTTCGGGCGGTACCGCGGGGTGCTGCTGCCAAACGCGCGTCAATCGTTTGGTGGTTTCTCTCCTCCTCAAACGGCAAAAACCACCAAACGGCGTGCTGTTTGGTGGTTTAAATCAACTTATGCACCAAAAAGTACCAAACGACCGAGGGTCCCGGTGCCCGGGCGCCCGCTGCATCCGCCAGGCAGCGGGCGCCCGGATGCAACGGAGCCGCGAGCGGAGCGCGGGCGGTGACCGGGGGGGGGTGCGCCGTTGCCTCCCTCGACTGTGGGGCCGCCCTATGCTCCGGGCCCTGTCGGACGCATGATGCCGCGGGGCGCCGCTCAGCCCGGGAACGGCCCGCGCCGCGGCTTGGGCTTGGGACGCACCCGGGCGCATACCCGGCGCCGGCCCTTGGGGCGCCACTCGGTCTTGACCGTGTGCTCCGAGGGGTCCCATGCCTGGGAGGTCTCCCAGACCTGCCGGTGGAAGGCGCGCACCTCGGGGTCGACCTTGAGCCAGAGGGGGTCCACCGGCTGCGTGAGCGCGAGGTCGCCCACGGACCGCACCCGTGAGAGGGCCACGTAGAGCTGGCCGTTCTCAAAGCACACCGGGTCCAGGTTCATGGCGTCCAGCGTGAGGCCCTGGGTCTTGTGGATGGTCATGGCCCAGGCCAGCCGCAGGGGCATCTGGGTGAAGGTGCCGCGCTCCACCTCGCGGAGCTCGCCCTCGTCCTCGTCGTACTCGTAGTCCACGGCGCTCCAGGTGACGGGCTCCACGGCCACGGTGGCTCCGGAGTCCAGGCGCACCCGCACCGTTTTGGATCCCGAGAAGCCCACCACCTCGCCGCACGACCCGTTGACGAAGCGGTCCTGCGGGTCGTTCTTGCAGCACACCACGCGGGCGCCGCGCTTGAGGACCACGGTCTCGTCCACGGGGTTGCCGCACCCGAACTCGCCGCTGCGCTCGGAGCGGTACACGTGCTCCTGGCCGGTGAGGGCGGCGAGGCGCTCTTGGTTCACGCGGTCCACCACGCGGTTGGTGGCGGCCACGAAGGGCGCGCCGGGGATGGGGTCGTGGCGCGCCTGCTCCCAGATCCAGCGGCACGTGGCGCGGTCGCCCTTGCGCAGGTTGGTGAGGGCGTCGAGGAAGGCGGCGTCCTGCTGGCGGTGGCACTGGGTGAGCACGAAGGGGTGGAAGTCCCAGGAGGCCCAGGTGCGCCCCTGGAAGGCGAAGGGCCCGCGCCAGAGGAGGCCGTACTCGTCGCGCAGGGCGTCGAGGTCGTTGCCGGCGGTGACGGGCGGGAGCTGCGAGAAGTCGCCCACCACCACGAGCTGGGGCCGGGGCCGCACCTTGCGGAGAATCGCCGTGACGGCGTCGAAGACGTCGCACCGCAGCATGGAGACCTCGTCGATGACGACGACGTCCGCCTCCGAGACGGGCTCGCGCACCCTGAGGCGGCTGTCCCTGCCGAGGACCCCGATGCCCAGGTGGAAGGCCCGGTGCACGGTGGTGCCGCCGACGTTGACGGCGGCGATGCCGGTGGGGGCGCACACCACGACGTTGCGGCGGAGCTCCTTGAGGCGGCGTCGGGCCTCCTGGATCACGAATGACTTGCCGCAGCCGGCGCCGCCGGTGAGAAAGACGTTCTCGCCGGCCACGATGGCCTCGATGGCGGCCCGCTGGCACGGGTCGGCCGCGTCCGTCTCCGGTTCGTCGCGGGTGTTATCGGGCTCTGGCGCCATGGTTCCTCCGTCTCCCCTGGGCACGGCCGTTCCATCATAGCGCCAAAACGGAACAGGTGTTCTAACGACCGCGAGGTGGGCGCCCCGTGGCGGGGCCTTGGCGCCCCGGCCGATCCCGTGCGGCGAGGCAGCGCCGATGCGCGATGGCCCTGCGTCGAAAGGGGCCCGATGCGCGATGGCTCGGTGAGGCGGCTCCGATGCGTGACGGTTTCTCGTCGATGGGGCCCCGATGCGCGAAAAACGCCGGAAATCGCGCACTGGGTCCTTTTCGGGGTGTCCGGACCGCGCATCCGACATGTTTCGCGGAGTCGTCGCGCATCGGAGGCCCTTCGCCGCGCCCCGCCGGACCGGTGCGGGCCCGCGATGGACAGGGCGGCGCACCGGGATCCTCTCGGCCGTGTCTCCTCGCTCCGGAACCCGGTGGCGGCGTCGCGACGGCTGGGGAGCCGCGCCCCCCAACGCCCCCCAAGCCCCTGCTCATAGCCGCATCTACCTGCGAAAACGGTCCGCAGTTTTTACACAGCCCCTAATGAAGGGGGCACCGGGCCCCCGCCGAGAAGGAAGGGGCCGACATGGCTTCCAACGGAAGGAGGGGGCGCCCCACCCCCATGGACCCGGCTTGCTGTTCACGGATTGAACAGCTTGGCTGGGACCTGGGAGGCGTTGGCATGGACCAGGGCACGGTGCGGGGAGGATGGAGGATCTCGGAGGTCGAGCGGCTGCTCGGCCTCGGTCGCCGCGACATCCAGCGGGCCTGCTACGGGGGCCGCGGCGGCGTGGCCATCCTCGACCCCACCGACACCGCCTGGGGCAGGCGCACCTACGACGGGCACGACCTCGCGCAGCTCTTTCTCGTGGGGCAGCTGCGCCGTCGGGGGCTCAGCCTCCCGGAGGTCAAGGCGGAGTTCGAGGACAGCCGCGCCGCCGGCCGCACGGTGGAGGACATGCTCGCCGTGCAGGTGGCGCGTCTGCGCGAGCAGGCCGAGGAGGTCGCGGGGCGGTTGCTCCAGGCCGAGGCCCTCCTCGCCGCGGTGGGCGGGGATGTCGGGGCGGTGGAGGGCATCGTGGCCCGCCACGTGCGCGTGCAGGAGGCCCTGGACCCGGACCTGCCCTCCGGCGACGACGGTGGCCGTGTGCCGTCGCCGTTGGCGGTCCTCCTCGCCGCGCCGGGGCTCGTGGACGGGCCGGGCATGGCGTTGGCTGTGGACCTCTGGCTTGGGCCGGGTTCGTCGGAGGCGGTGCGAAAGGCGGCGGAGGCCGCCGCTACGAGAGAAGAGACGATTGGAGAGAGCGATGAGAAGAAACGTTGAGACACCGGTGGGGCGTCGGGCTTTCCTGGGGGCCCTGTGTCTCTCGGCCCTGGGTATCGCAGGGTGCGGGCGCGGCGGCTCCCCGGCAGGCGGCGACGCCTCCGGTGGTGGGCAGCCTGCGACCTCGGCCCCTGCCGAGGAGGAGCCCAAGACCTCCTCGGACCCCCATGTGCAGTACATCAAGAACTACAAGGGCAAGAACGCGGCGTCCGTGGGCTACACCGCGCTCAACACCTTTCGCATGGACACGCTGGGCGGCGCCTACATCCGCCTCGTCTATGTGGACCCGACGGGTGTCTTCGTCGACCCGGAGAACGAGGACCAGCTCAAGGAGTATGTGGTGTTCGACCAGAACCTGCCGCAGAACACCCAGGTGGACATCGTCTTCGAGACCGACGAGGAAGGCAGGGAATACGAGCACGTGGTCGACTGGCAGACCCATGAGCAGGTGGTGCTCGCCGTCAAGAAGGTGGGGGAGCCCGACCCCCAGCCGGTGAACATGACGCCCATCGACCCCGCCCCCGACGAGTACACCGCCTTCGTGCGCGATTATGTGGGCCGCAACCTGGCCGAATGCGGCTACGAGTCACTGGCGGGCAAGCTGACCGACGCCTACGGCCCCGGCTACGTCACGCTTGTGCCCGCGAGCGACGACGGCTCCTACATCGACGCCTCGGTAAAGGAGTCGCTCGCCCAGTACGTGGTGGTCTCCCAGGACGTGGCGCCCAACACGCAGTTCACCATGGAGCCCACCACGGCCACCAACGGCGAGGTCTACGACCTCATCAGCTCCCAGTCCCTCGAGACCGTGAGCCTGTCGGTGCGCCGCCTGGAGCAGTGAGCGCCTGAAGACACCGGTGGCCCGGTCGCGAACCGTCGCGACCGGGCCACCTTTCTCGGCGACTTTTCCCGCCCGTCTTAGGCGCGGCCGGTGGAGCCGAGGTTGTCCATGTGGGACTTCACGATGGCGCAGATGTTGGCCATGCCGTCCACGGCCGGCTTCTTGGGGTCGAAGACGTCGGGGTTCTTGCCCATGTAGTCCATGAAGCCCTTCATGTACACCTGGCGCAGCTCGGTGGCGTAGTTCACCTTGCACACGCCGTTGCGGATGGCCTCGGCAACCTGGTCGTCGGGCACGCCGGAGGTGCCGTGGAGCACCAGCGGCACGTCCACGCGCTCGCGGATGGCCTTGAGGATGTCCTGCTCGATGTGGGGCGTGCCGTGGTAGACGCCGTGGGCCGTGCCCACGCCCACGGCCAGGGAGGTGCAGCCGGTGTGGCGCACGAACTCCTCGGCCTCGTCGGGGTCGGTGAAGGGGTTGCCCTGGCCGGCGTCGGGGCCGTCGTCCTCCTTGCCGCCCACCTTGCCGAGCTCGGCCTCCACGGGGATGCCGATGGAGGCGCCCACGCGGGCCACGGCCTCGGTCTTGCGGATGTTGTCCTCGAAGGTGTCGTGGCTGCCGTCGATCATGACGGAGGTGTAGCCGGCGTGCATGGCGTTCATGCAGAGGTCGAAGTCGCTGCCGTGGTCCAGGTGCAGGGCCACGGGCACGTCGGCGTTCTCGGCGGCGGCGTAGACGAGGCCCACGAAGTAGTCGAGGCCGGCGTACTTTACGGTGCTGGGGGTGGTCTGCATGATCACGGGGGAGTTCTGCTCCTCGGCGGCCTTGATCACGGCCATGACGAACTCGAGGCTCTCCACGTTGAAGGCGCCCACGGCGTAGTGGTTCTCCTGGGCGTCGAGCAGCATCTCACGGGTGGTGACGAGCATGGCGGTTCCTTTCCGGTGCAGGGTGTCTGTCTTGTCTCGGCGGGTGGCCCGCCGTCGTTCTGTCACTCGCCGTCGGCGATCCGTTCGACGACGGTCCGGCCGCGGAGCTCCTCGGCCACGGCGGGGTCGAAGTTGCCGGTGGCGGGGGAGAGGCAGTTGGCCGTGGCGGCGGCCATGGCGAACTCGAGGGCCTGGGCCGCCCCCATGGAGCGCTCCATGGCCACGGCGAAGGCGCCCACGAGGGTGTCGCCGGAGCCGACGGGGTTCACGACGTCGATGCTGGGCGCGATGCCGCGGAAGGTGCCCTCGGGACAGGCCATGACGGCGCCGTCGGCGCCCAGGCTCACCACGACGAACTCGATGCCGGTGCCGTGGAGGGCGCGGGCGGCGGCCACCACCTGGGACAGGTCGTCGCAGGGACGGCCCGTGAGCTGGGCGAGCTCGTCGGCGTTGGGCTTGACCATGGTGGGCAGCGCGCGGACGCCCTCCTCGAGGAGGAGGCCCGAGGTGTCGAGGATGACGGGCCTGTCCTCGGCCTTCACGGCCGAGACGATGCGGGCGCAGGCATTGGCGCCGAGCCCGGCCGGCACCGAGCCGTCGACGGTGACCACGGCCGCCTTGCGGGCGAGGCGGCGCACCCTCACGAGAAGCTCCTCGAACTCCGTCTCGGTGACGGGGCGGCCGGGCTCCAGGAACTCGGTGGAGGTGCCGCTCGGGTCGAGGGCGTTGATGCAGGAGCGGGTCTCGCCGGCCACCTCCACGAAGTCGTGGGGCACGCCGTCGCGGTCGAGGAGGTCGCGCAGCAGGGCGCCCGCGTGACCGCCGGCGAACCCGCTGGCCACGACGGACGAGCCGCAGGCGGCGACGGCGCGGGCGGCGTTGAGCCCCTTGCCGCCGGCCACGTCGATGACCTCGGTCACGCGCTGGACCTCGCCCACGGCCACGGGCGCCGCGATGCGGTAGGCCTTGTCGATGGACGCGTTGGGTGTGACGGTGACGATCATGGGCTTCCTCCCGGTGCCTTGGGGGCCACGGCCTCTGTGCTTGTCGGCTGGAATGTACCGCGGCCCTGGGCGGGGGAGCCGGCGGCGCGCGGGGGCCGCGTCGCAACCAAACGAAATGCACCGGGGTTTCAGGGCCAGCAAAGCTTGGGTGGGTGCGGTCGTCTGCTTGCTTAGGAAGCAAAAAGCAAGTCGATTTCTTGCTAAAATGCAAGGCAAGGAAAGGAAAACGTCCACAGAACCTGCGCAAAGGAAAGAACCATGGCCCACCAGGAGTCGCAGCACGGCCGTTCGTTCGGAGAGGAGCGCCGTGCCGCCATCATGGAGCTGCTCGACCGCGAGGCCTCGGTCCAGGTGGCCGACCTCGCCGCGCTCTTCGGCGTGTCGCGGGTGACCGTGCGCTCCGACCTCGACGAGCTCGAGGCGGCCGGCCGGCTGCGCCGCACCCACGGCGGCGCCGTCTCGCTGTCCCGGGCGCTCACGGTCTCCATCCAGGACCGCAGGGTCAACGTGAACGTGGAGGCCAAGCGCGCCGTGGGCCGCGCCGCCGCCGACATGGTGGCCGACGGCGACTCCGTGCTGGTGGACTCGGGCACCACGGCCCTCGAGCTCGTGCGCGCCCTGGGCGGCCACAGCGACGTTACGGTGGTGACCTGCGACTTCACCGTGGCAGACCTCATCGACCGCTCCATGCCTTCCGTCGACGCCATCCTCCTGGGCGGCGAGCTCCGCAAGGGTCACCGCTACACCTACGGGCCCATGACCGAGCAGGCCCTGGCGTCGCTCCACCCTCAGATATCGTTCGTGTGCCCCACGAGCTATGTGCCCGGTCGCGGCCTCATGACCAACTACGCGCCCATGGCCCAGATCAAGCGGGCCATGATGGCGTGCGCCGCGCAGACCGTGGTGCTCATGGATGCCACCAAGGTGGACGCCCCAGGCCTCCTGCTGGTGGACACGCTGGTCGGGGTGGACGCCGTCGTCATGGACCGCGACCCCGACGGGTTGGTGGCGGCCGACCTCGCGGAGCAGGCCCCGGGCGCGCGGCTGGTCCTCACCGGCGAGGTCTGACCCCCTGTCCCATCACTCGGACACTTTTGTCCCACCATAAACCCGACAACCTTCGTCGCCCTGGTCGGGCACTTCGGGTGTCTGCGCGGTGTCGTTCGCACAGCAAAGCCGCACAGTGGGGGGGGACGAGCCGCAAGGGGGTCTTACTGTGCGTTCGCCAAGCCCCTCTCGACGCAAGAGGCCCTTGGCGAACGGTTTTCGGGGAACAAGGACCCCTTATCGAACGGCCTGCCGCACAGCAAGGGCGCCTTGCGTCGAGAGAGGCTTACTGAGCGGCCTTGGCGTGCGGGCCTGGGGCGCCGCCTACCATTGCCGGCCGGATGGGCGGGCCGGGCGCCCCTGTTGCGCGACCCAGTCTCTCTTCAACGGACAGACGGTAGGTTTTGGACGGCGAACGGGCGCCGCTTTGTTCGTCGGGCATCGAAAACGAACACTGAATTTAATGTTAATAATATACTACCTGTATATAGAGCTGTTCTATTAATCTGATTGCGTGTTAGAAAAATGTCCCCAATAAACATTGACTCCAGATACTGGACGGCCGAGGTCGGCGAACCTAGACTCCTCGGTAAAGACAAACAAAATCGAACGAAAACAAACGCCCGTCGAGCCGACCCATGACGCCGCAAGGAGGACCTATGAGTGCAGGGCAGTGCGACCTCTTCTCCCCAGACACCGTCTACCTGCCTGCCTCGGGTACCCGCGAGGGCGTCCTCAAGGAGGTTTCCGCCGACCTGCTCTCCAAGGGCCTCGTCACCGAGGGCTTCCTTCCCAACCTCCTTGAGCGTGAGCGCGCCTACCCCACGGGCATGGACCTCTCCGTTGTTGACCCGGGCCTCCCCAACTTCGCGGCGCCCCATACCGAGTGCGAGTTCGTGCGCGAGACGCGCCTTGTGCCGGTGCGCCTGGCAAGGCCCGTGCCGTGGGGGGATATGCTCGACCCTTCCCACGAGGTCGAGGTGTCGTTCCTCTTCATGATCCTCAACAAGGACATGGAGGCGCAGACAGGCATCCTCGCCCGCGTGATGGATTTCGTCAACGGTCTCGGCCCCCAAGGGCTGAGAGACTTCTTCTCCCTGAGCGACCCGGCAGAGATCAACGCCTTCCTGACCGAGAGGTTCCCACCGTCGGCCGGGTGATCCCCTGCTGCATCGCCGCACCACCCGCAAGCCGCACCACCTGCGGTGACGGATTCCTGTTCGGCGGTCTCCTCGTTTGCCAGCAAAACGGGCCGCAGCATGCGGCCCCGAAGAAAGGAAATATGACCATGATCAAGATTCTTGCCGCCTGCGGCGCCGGGGTGAACTCCAGCCACCAGATCAAGGGCGCCCTTGAGTCCGAGCTCGGGAAGCGTGGCTACGACGTCTCCTGCGACGCCGTGATGATCAAGGACATCACGGCGTCCATGCTCGATAACTACGACATCTTCGCCCAGATCGCCAAGACGGACTTCGGCTTCCCCGTGACCATCCCTGTCGTCGACGCCGGCCCCGTCCTCTACCGCATGCCGGCCATGGCGGCGCCCGTCTACGCCTCCATCGAGGCCGTCATCAAGGAGAAGGGCCTCAAGTAGGTAAGGACGCCCGCCAGCTCGGAAGAGAGGAGTTCGGCCCGTGGATGCCATCATCGGTTTCGCCAACGCCGTCTTCACGCCCGTCATCGACCTGGGTGCCGCCCCGGTCATGACCATCGTCCTCACCATCATCGCCCTCTGCTTCAAGGTGAGGTTCGCCGACGCCCTCATGGGCGGAATCAAGTTGGGTGTCGCCATCACCGGTATCGGTGCAATTATCAATATTCTCACCACATCGTTCGCCGGGCCGATGAACGCCTTCGTGCAGTCCACGGGTCTGCAGCTCACCATCACCGATGTGGGCTGGGCCCCGCT